>CANJPT010000024.1 GCA_947476195.1 Lewinellaceae bacterium
AGTTCTCTGGAGAAAGTTATAGAATCAAAGATTTCCTAACACAACTTAACAACATTGCCTAATTTTGATCTGCAAAGTGGTACACTTTTGGTGCAAACTGGTGGTACACTTTTGGTGATTAGTGACACTTTTCATGTATTCCCGGAAAGCATCGCGGCGTAAAGGCCTGATCTTCAGGGTACGAAGGATATTTCCGGTAATCAGATCGTCGTAATAAATATTCTGTTGACGCATGGCTGCGTCTACCTGCAAGGCAAATTGTTCGAGGTCTGCAGGCGCATTGTCAAATTCGATGAACCACTCATGGTAAGGCAATCCACCCTCCGCAGGCGTTACTTGTGGCGCAACGGTGAACTCGACGATGCGAATCCCGGCCGCGTTGGCTACCGGAAGCAGGCTTTCTTCTACTTCTTTGCCGATCACGTGTTCGCCAAAAGCGGAGATACGTTCCCACAGACGACGTACCGTCGCTTAGGAGGCATGATAGGCCGTAAATTGTTCTTCGCTCCTTATTGTTTTATTATTTTGAAGAGTCCCAGTTCATATGTTTCCCTATAAACCTTCAGGATATAAAAGCCTTTAGAAAAGTCCCCAATATCAACTCGTTCATAATTATAAAATTTTGTACTAATTAGCCTGCCAGATATGTCATAAAATTCAACCTTGTCGCCAATTTCTAAACCTTCTGCCATCAAATATTGCCCTGCTGGGTTTGGGTAAAATCGAATTGCGGACGGGATGTTGCCAAATATTGTTTTTGTGCTGACAGTCTCACAAGTATCGTTTTCGCTCCAATGGTTGTAATTGGGCATGTTTGGCATGGTATAATGGCTCCTTCCTGCCAATTCTAGGGCATATTGTTCCAAGCCACACTCCAGTCCGTAGCAATTTGGTCGGTTAATTACATGAAGGTGTTTAAATTCCCCAGTTCCCCCAATATAAACTTTCCCATTCGGGGCAAGTCGTGCCTGGTTAAATTGGGTTTTCACTTGAATGCTGGGGGGAGTGCTTAATTCTTCAATCAGGATACGACTAGCCGATATGTCGATTGCCCAAGTGTCAAACTGCCATAGTTTGTTGTAGGCAGAGGTGTAGATAAATCTTGAGTTAGGAGAAAATGCCAACCCGCTGTAATAGAAAGTATCTTGCCCAAAGTCATTAAAAACAGGCTGAGAAAGCAATCCAGTAGTATTGTCAAAGTCAAAGGTATTCAATCCATAAAAAAAATTAAATCGCGCATACTTTTGGGAATTGGGAGAAAATGCTGCTTGTCCTTGAGAATCACGGTCCCCCCAAATCTGTCCAATACATTGCTTGAAAATAGTATCTATACCGTTTTCAGTAAAATGCAACGTCCAATAACAGTTGGAGTGTGATTTTGGAATCACAATCCACCAAGATTTACCATCAGCACTACAATTTGCTTGAATCATGCTTCGAGCAAAAGTATCCTGAATAACTACAATATTTTTTTCTGTTACCGCTCCCAATCCATTTTCTAATGCCATATCTATAACCGAGTAATACAGGGTGACAGGGGCTAAAGGGAAAAAAGGCTGCATAAAGTAGGGGTCACCAATGTCGGTATAAAACAAGTAATATAAATGGTCACTTCCAGGCTTGGGAAGTACAATGATGCCTTGATTTAATGGATTGCCACCTGTTTTACAAAAACTAGTTTCCAACTTATCTTTCCCGATAGAATCACCGTTTGTCATCATTTCATGAGTAGCATTGGCGATGTAACAGCCATTGGAATAAAACAGTAATTTTCCCATTGAATCGCACATGATCGCACAGGAGCCCTCCAGTTCCATTTGCTTATTGATTGGCTCAACTTTCAAGGTGTTTCCATTAAAATTTAGGATGGTACTAGCTGGTGGGATATCATTAAAAGATCCAAAAATCCATTGGTTCCCGTATCCATTTTGCGAAAATGATGTGAACGGCAATAAAAGGAAAAAAAAAGATGCGACTCGCATGACTGAAGTATTAAATCAGAGAAAAAGGCTGGGTAAGCCCATTTAAAAGGCTTACCCAGAAAGATAATTATTAAACTTTATCGCGTTACGATAAGTTTGAGGCTTTCATGTTTCCCATTTGAATATTCAATATTCATATAATAAGCCCCAGGTGGCATCGTGTTAAGATTGAGGTTTGTTTGCGAAGAAGTAATTTTCTTTGCAGAAACGATTTGCCCCAATGCATTCAAAATCTGAAAACTACCCTCTGTGCCATCTGGAACACTTAGAGTAGCCGCGCCATTGGTTGGATTAGGTTGAACCGCCGCCATTGCGACATATTGAAACGGCTTATTTTCAACCGAACGCAATTCAACGGGCTCAAGCAGAGTGGGCACAGGATAGCAACTGGCATAATTGTCGCGGTTGAATGATTGTGCACATTGGGGTAGAATGCCGCGAGCCATGTACACCGCCATACCGCCGTATTTTGGACATACTGCTGCGATTGACTCTAATTGTTGTTTCTGGCTCTCGGTAATTCCTTCGTTTTGAAGATAACTAATCACGATGGCATTAGCGGTTTTCTCGTAAATCTCCCAATCGCCCGCAGGGGTAACGCTGCTGTTGATTTGCAGGGCATTGACCAATGCGGTTTGCCGTCCCTGTTTGTACGAGGTTTGCAAGCTGGAAGCGTTCTGTAAAAGCTGCATTAGCTGGCCGAGGTGCTGTTTTTTCGTATTCTGGGCGGCTTCTTTCTGGGCTCCGGTGGTGGCGTTCTGCCATGCCAGGTCATCGGCCTTTATCTGCACCAACAAGTTATCGATGGCTGTGCAATTGCTCTTCGCGTTGGCCACCAGGTTTGCGCTTCCGTTGCGAGCTGCGTCGAGTGCGGTAGCAACCTGATAGAATTTGTCAATGTTGGAGCCCGCTTTAGCCGCCAGGAACGCTGTGTAGGTTGCGCTTTGGCTTTCGAGTGCCGGGGTACGTTTCAAAGCGAAAAAGAGGGCACGTTGTGCCTGCCATGTCATAGAAGGGTTGTTAAACTGCGTAGCCAACGAGCCATTGGCAACCGCTCTTTTTAATTTGGAATCGCCGTCGCCAGGCCCGACTATTTCTGCTATACAGTCCATTTCTGGCGTACCACTCTCTTGAATCCACCATTCAATGGTATTATCAGGCGATAAATCCTTGGGGTGAAATGGGTTGAATCCGGCACCTGTGTAAGCAGTGGATTGTGCCGTATGGACGTAAAAATCAGAAAAGTTAGCTATGTCTCCGCCCAAACACTCCGCTTGTGGAGTAACAAATTCGGGTAAGACTGTGCCTTGATACTCCTCCGTCCATTGATTGCCCCCTTGGTCCTGATCATCAATCCAGGATTGGTCATACAACATAATAAGTTGGCTGCCATAAGCAATGTTGTCTGTTAAGAACGTACCATCGTTGGCCCCGAAAAAACAGAGGGAACGATTGTTATTCGCAAAGGTATTGGAGCAATATACTGTATTTGTGTAGTTTCCAACGTTAATAGCGCAAACATATGAATACAACAAAGTGCCTTGTTCCCAGTGGTTATCACTTACGTCGTTATCAATCCCGTCTGATCCACTCAAATCTATCCCAGTTGGCGCACTATTTGAGTTTAAAGGAGGGGTACTATAAAATCGGTTTCCGATGATGTCAAAATTGTATCTATAGCCCTGTGAGGAAATACCCACAGGGGATCCTGCATTGAGGTGACCATTAATATCAAAATCGTTATTGTAAATGTCAATCCGGCTCGTACTGGGAAAGTTGCCGTTGATAAGCACCCCGTAGGCAGCACCTCCATACATTTGCCAGGTATTTTGAGTCATCGAGATAGCCGTTCCGCCCGCTACATCAGCTCCTTGAAACCAAGTACCGACTACCCGTTGTAGACCATTGGTTATATCCGCAGAAAAGAGATTTCCTTCTACGCTAGTCTGGCTGCCAAGGGCGAATTTTTCAATATGCAGTCCGTAGTACAAATTGGCATCGGTTCCTGGAACAACTAATGGAAGATTGTTGTCCCAAGTGAAGTTACAATTGTTTGAAACAGTAACGTTGTTTGCTGTTACGATATGGATGCCTTTTTCATAGCAGTTCTCAAATTGTGAGTGTTGCAATTTGATATTTCCTTGGTCCATATAGATGCCATCATGCCGAATGCGCTGAAATATAAGGTTTTGACAGCCTATGTATGAAGAACTACCCTCTGAATAGACACCGTATTGTATATCTGTGAAGGTGTTTGTCCCAGACTGGAAAGTACCCAGGAAAGAATCCTTCAACTTTACCCCAGCAGTGGTTATTTCATCCACGGTTCCGTTCAACGGGGCATCGCAGGTAAAGTGGTTGTCCGAAAACGTCCACATCAAGGGGCCGGGGATAAAGATGTTCGGGAATGGGGTATTCAGGTAAATGCCCACCCGATTGCGATTGAAGGTAGTCTGTTGTATGAATAGTGCGCAAAGGCCAGTTGCGGAGATGGCAATTTCCGCGTCTTCTATCTCAGAGTTGTTTTGAGTGCTGATAGAAGACAAATTACCAAGGGTAATGCCTTTCCAAAGCCCGGTGCAAGAAAATAATTTTGAATTATCAATGACCAACGAACTGCCAGAATCATAAACATTGGGGCTTGGTTTAATTGCAATGGTTACGCCGGGGTTGATTTTTATAACGGCATTTTGAAACATAAAAGGAGCGTCCACTTCAAAATCGCCGATGATACAAACATTTCCAGTGATGGATGCGCCCCAAAGGGACGATTTAGGGAACGGAGTCCCAACCCCAATCTGCGTTTGGCACACAAAGTTCGGGTTTTCGTTGCAAAGTATTTGTTGGGGAGAACCCGTAAACTTGTATTCTCTTTCAGGGCATTTAAAAAGTTCTACCTGGGCATATACAGATGATGCCCCAAAGAGTCCGATAAGCACAAAAAGGGTAGTTAGTCGGAACAAACGTTCTGGTGGGCACATCGTTCCGGGAAGTCTAAAATTGAGATAAATGTTCATAATAAAACTGGTTTGGTTGGTGAATAAATATGGTTTGAATCTTTTAAAGCATTGGCAATTACGTATTTATTTCTGCTTTTTTTGTGATGAGCTGCTATTGACGGCAGTATTCACTTCAAAAATATATTCCTGATTGGCTGTGAGCGATGCGTTAATATTCTGATTGATTGCAAAACTCGCTATAGAAGTAGTTGTGCTGCTGGTTCCAAGGGTGAAGTTGAATGTGCATTTCTTGAAGTTTGCATTTGGTCGCTGACGAAAGAGGATGGACATGTTTCAATAAACCGGGCGGCAGGGAATACCGCCTGGAGTTACCTGGTATTTTAGAGCCCCTTTCAGGGGAGCATCAAAAGTGTTTTTCTGGATCCAGATACAAAAGTGCTACATCCCTTCCAAGCAGCAATGGATAAGGGCCGTATGAATTCATACTTTTTTCAGGGGGAGGCTATTTTGCCGTCCAGGTCTCCAGCCAGGCGGCGATCTTTCGGTCGTTGGCGAGTCTTGGGACCTTGTTCTGGCCGCCAAGTTTGCCCTCGCTTTTCATGTATTCCCGGAAAGCATCGCGGCGTAAAGGCCTGATTTTCAGGGTTCGCAGGATATTTCCGGTGATCAGATCATCGTAATAAATATTCTGCTGGCGCATGGCTGCGTCTACTTGCAAGGCAAATTGTTCGAGATCATCAGGAGCATTGTCAAATTCAATGAACCACTCGTGGTAAGGCAATCCACCCTCCGCAGGCGTTACCTGTGGGGCAACGGTGAACTCCACAATGCGAATCCCGGCCGCGTTGGCTACCGGAAGCAGGCTCTCTTCTACTTCTTTGCCGATCACGTGTTCGCCAAAAGCGGAGATAAAATGTTTTACCCTTCCGCTTACAATGATCCGGTAAGGATTTTTGCTCACAAACTGCACCGTGTCGCCGATGCTGTAGCCCCAGAGTCCGGCGTTGGTGTGCAGTATGAGCGCGTAGTTCACGCCGACCTCCACCTCGTTCAGCCAGCGTCGTGTAGGGTTTTCTTTAAAAATTTCTTCGGCGGGTACGAATTCGAAGAACATACCGGCGTTGGCATTTAGCAATAAGCCGGGATTAGTGAGGGGGTGACTTGAAGTCAAGCCGGGATTAGTGAGGGTCTGACTTGGAGTCAGACCCTCACTACCTGGAAACACATCCTGAAACGCAATAAACCCCTCCGAAGCCGGGTAAGTCTCAAAAGTGTCGATCGGGCCGCCCACCAGCTCCTCGAGTTTGGCCCGGTAAGGTTCGAAATTCACGCCGCCCATGCCGAATACGGAATAATTGGGAAAGATCTCCAGGATCGTGCGTTTGCCGGTGCGTTCTAAAAGTCGTTCATAGTACATCTGCACCCAGGGCGGAATGCCTGAGATCAGGCGCATGTCGGCGTTGAGGGTCTCTTCAACGATCCGTTCCAGTTTTTCTTCCCAATCCTCGATGCAGTTGGTCTCCCAGGAGGGCATCTGATTGGTGCGCAGCCAGGCAGGTACGAGGTGATTGGAAATGCCACTCAGGCGGCCGGTTGGAATTCCGTTGACGGTTTCCAGCTCCGGACTGCCGGATAAGAAGATCATCTTCCCATCCAGCCAGGCGCCATTACCCGTTTGGGCAAAATAATTGAAGGCTGCATTGCGGGCCGTTCCAAAGTGCAGGGGAGTACTTTCCTTGCTCATCGGGATGTATTTCACCCCGGAAGTGGTGCCACTGGTTTTGGCAAAATAAGCTGGGCGCCCAGGCCAGAGCACGTCGGGCTCCCCGTTTTTTACCCGTTCGATATAGGGCTTCAGATCCTCGTAATCGCGAATGGGAATGACTTGTTTAAAATCCTCGTAGGTCCGGATCTTTGAAAAATGATGGTCGCGCCCAAAAGCGGTATTCGCCGCCTGCTCCACGATCTTGTGCATCGTTTTCTCCTGACATTCAACCGCTTTTGCCGACCATCGGGCAATGGAACGGGCAATTAATCTGGCAAAGGGGCGGATAAGAAAGGAGCGGAAAGCCATAATTTATGGAGGACAAGGGTAGGATGGAATGCCCGCAAAGATACGAATGTCTTTTACTCACCGGGTGACTGATAGTCACCCGGTGAGTAAAAGACAACTTGAAACTAAACCCTTACCAATCTCCCTTGCAACACCGCTTCCCCCACCCTAATCCGGTAAACAAAGACCCCTTTGCCTGGCAAGGCCGAAGCCCGCAGTAGCAAAGTCTGTAAACCCGTTTCCAGGTCATAATTTTCAGAGAAAACCCGCCGGCCATTCAGGTCGAATACTTCCAGTTGCCCTACCCCAGGGTTTTTAAGCAAAATTTCAAAAGACGTTTCAGTTGCAACTGGATTCGGATGGGGTGGGAAAAAAGTAGCGTTGGCATCCGTGTTGGCTCCAAAATGAAGCAACATAGGATGCCGGTCCGGTGCCCCATTGGCCTGGGAGGTGTATACTTCCGGACGCAGGTTTTCGGAATTCAGCGATAGCCCTTCGGAGAGTCTGGTTGCCTGTAAGGCTTTGACCTTTACGCCAAAGATCGTTTTTTGCGGGTCAAAAAACGCTCCTGCACCATCGGCCCAGAGTGCGCGAAGTTCGTTTCCATGCATGGAAAATTGATCCTCCGGCAATCCTTCTACCCCCAGGATCTGAAGTCTGGAAGGGTCTGCTTCCAGCGCCAGCTGCCAGCCTTCCAGCATGGCAGGCTCTGCCAGATTGAAATTTACAGTAGCCGTTTCGCCAGGTTCCAGCCAACGATCCTCCGCATGGAACAAAAGCGGCGGAGCGTTGTATCGGTCCCCTGCGCCAGGCTCCCCTGTGAGAGAAGCGGTTCCATTCACGTCGCCATATTTGATGCCGATAAAATCCAGGTTTTGAAACGTCAGATCGTTCACCAGATTGGTCAGGGTGATCTGATAGGTATCTTTTAAGGTAGCGAAATTAGCCACTTGTGAGGGGTTTGCCACGGCCCGGGTTAGGCGCCAGGCGGGTACGAGCGGGAACGTATCGTAAATACCCAGAATGAGCTTTCGGATCTCAACGATGTCAAAAGTGGTAACAGAATTACTCTTGTTTATATCTGCTGCCACCATCTGGTACACGCTGGTAAAGGGTTCTATAGCCAGGATATGCTTTGAAATAAGCACCAGATCATAGGTGGTTACCCCATCTGCCGGCCCACCGCTGCGGTCTCCTCGAATGGTTGCCTTATAATTTTCCGCAAATGGAATCTTATCCAGATGCAGGGTATAGCAAGAGTCAGCAATAGTCTGCGCGTAGTTCTTGGAGGATGGAGCTGCGGCCCCGGAAAGGGTTTCAAACGCCGTTTTAATCTTATAGTTGGCCAATCGCTTGTTTGCAGCCGTACGTGCACAACCATTGAAATACAGGTCTGCGTCCAGGTTGCAGGGACAATCATTGTTCCCATCTTGGATCAGCACATAGTTGCTGCACTGATTCGTAAGACCGTTGCCGTCCTTTACCCAAATCTCAATACTGTTAAACCCTTTTTCGCAAGAACCAAAAGACAAGGTTGTTTGACTGGGGAAGCCCATCCCATCCCCAGCCTTCCGCATCCCGATTTGGAGCTGGTTGGTTGGAGTACAATTGTCTGACATAGAGAGTATAAACTGAGAAGCGGTAAAGCTTCCCTGGCATTCAGGGTAGTCTAAACCCTGCGTTAAACCATTGATGCACAATAAGCTGGGCGGCTGACAATCTTTGACAGTGAAGAGATACGTGCATTGGGCAACGTTTCCACAGTTGTCTGTAGCTCTCCAGACAATCTTATGGCTTCCCTTTGCAAAAGAGCTTGAAACCGTATCAGCGGACGATTGTATGTCTATAACATTGTCGTTGTTCAGATCAATTTTATAAGAATAGTTGATGAAGGGACTCCCACAATTTGTCACAGCTTTTTCTACTAGAAACACTTCGCCTTGCGTACATGTATTCTGCTTGAGACAAAAGGTTTTGTCGGTACATGCTGTAGTCCAGGACAATTGCTGTGCGGCAAGCCCCTGAACTAAAAAAAGAGGAAGGGAAAGTAATAATCGATTCATGGAAAAAGAATATAAATTAAAACACTCTTAGCAAAAATAGTTCCAATAATGTAAAATTTACAGAATTAAATTTTTGTTTAAGCATTTTCAGCGTAAAGGTTAAACAAAGTCTAGGTGCCCCGTGTTTAGTCCAAATCTTAGCTTTTCCCCTTAATTTAAGAAAGAAAAAGAATCCTGCATATTTTGAAAAAAGTCATCGTTATCGGTTCTGGTTTCTCGGGCTTAGCAGCGGCATGCTGTCTGGCCAAAGAAGGATTTGAAGTCACCGTGTTGGAGAAGAACGACTGTCTGGGTGGCCGGGCTCGTAAATTCGAGACAGATGGTTTTGTCTTCGATATGGGTCCGTCCTGGTATTGGATGCCAGATGTTTTTGAAAGTTTTTTTGCGCTTTTCGGGAAAAAGGTCACGGATTATTATGATCTCATTCGACTTGACCCCTCTTATCAGGTTTTTTTTGGACAGAATGACCGGGTAGAAATTCCTGCGCAAATGGCTGATCTGGAAAGCCTATTCGAGCAGATCGAACCTGGCAGCACGCCAAATCTGCGAAAATTTTTGGCCGAAGCGGAGTACAAGTACCGTGTTGGAATGGGCGAATTCGTACACAAACCCAGCCATAACCTGTGGGAATTTGCGGATTTACGGGTACTTTCCAGCATGTTGCGTTTGCAGATGCTCACCGCTATGTCAAGCCATGTCCGAAAACTTTTCAAAAATGAAAAGTTGATCCAGCTACTCGAATTTCCGGTGCTATTTCTTGGTGCAACGCCTCAAAAAACCCCCGCGCTTTACAGCCTGATGAATTATGCCGACATGGCATTGGGCACTTGGTACCCCATGGGCGGGATGTTTAATATTGTAGAAGCCATGGCAGCGGTAGCCCGTGAACTGGGTGTCGAGATCAAGCTAAATCAGGAAGTAGCAAAAATAGAAACAGCGCAGGGGAAGGCCGTTTCAGTGCTCACCGCAGATGGGATACGCTATCCTGCAGATGCATTTGTTGGTAGTGCTGATTATCACCACATTGAAACAAAATTGCTGGCGCCGGAAGACCGCAATTACACGGATGATTATTGGAAATCACGCGTCATGGCGCCTTCCAGTTTGCTTTGGTATGTTGGCGTAAACAAGCGGCTCGATGGGTTGCTTCATCATAACCTGTTCTTTGACGAAGATTTTGGCTTACACTCAGAAGAGATCTATACCACGCCCAAGTGGCCAAGTCGCCCGCTGTTTTACGTGAGTGCACCATCAGTCACCGATCCCAGTGTGGCGCCTTCGGGTTGTGAAAACTTGTTTTTGCTGATCCCGGTCGCACCCGGGCTCGAAGACAGTCCCGAAGTTCGTCAAAAGTATTTTGACATCATAATGGATCGCCTCGAACGGCATACCGGTCAAAGTATCCGTCCCCACATCGTATACCAGCGTTCGTATGCCCACGCTGATTTCGTTCAGGATTACCATGCTTTCCGTGGCAATGCCTATGGATTGGCAAATACCCTTTTACAGACCGCTTTCTTAAAACCAAAAATGAAAAACCGCAAGCTCTCCAACCTCTGGTACACTGGCCAGTTAACAGTGCCTGGTCCGGGAGTTCCACCTTCGCTCATCAGTGGCCAGGTGGTGGCCACTGAAGTAAAAAAATCTTTCGCATGAATCATCTCGACCTCTTTCACCGAACCTGCGCCGAGTGCAGTAGCCTGATCACCAAGCGGTATAGCACCTCATTTTCTCTGGGCATCCGCCTATTTACCCCTCGTTTTCGGGGGCCCGTCTGTGGTATCTATGGATTTGTCCGTTTTGCCGACGAGATCGTTGACACGTTCCATGATTACCCGAAGGCAGACCTTTTTGCGCGATTCCGACAGGATACCTGGCGGGCCATAGAAGAGGGGGTCAGCCTTAATCCAGTGCTACATTCTTTTCAACATGTGGTTCGAAAGTACGGCATTGAGCGTGAGCTTATCGAGGCATTTCTGGATAGTATGGAAATGGACCTGACCGAATCTGTGTATGATCCGGAAGGTTATAATGAGTATATTTATGGTTCGGCTGAGGTGGTAGGGCTCATGTGCCTGCGCATTTTTTGCGAAGGCAATGACGTGCAATATCAGGCGTTAAAAGCCCCCGCCCGAAGGCTGGGTGCAGCCTTCCAAAAAATAAACTTCCTCCGCGACATCAAAAGCGACCATGAAGAGCGTGGACGGGTCTATTTCCCTGGGGTAGATTTTACCCAATTCTCTCAGGAGGACAAATGGCGCATCGAAGCCGATATCAAGGAGGATTTCGATGCCGCTCTGGAAGGAATACGCCATTTGCC
This sequence comes from Lewinellaceae bacterium, assembly GCA_947476195.1. Taxonomy (GTDB): domain Bacteria; phylum Bacteroidota; class Bacteroidia; order Chitinophagales; family Saprospiraceae; genus M3007. The sequence continues at coordinate 11,379 of CANJPT010000024.1, forward strand.
AAAAGGATCAAGGCTTGGGGTGTACCTGGCGTACAAATACTACACCCATCTTTTCCTGAAGATCAAAAGCGCGCCGCCACAACGGGTAGCAGCGGAGCGGTTCCGATTGTCGGGAAAGCGGAAAGTTTATTTGTTGTTTAGTTCTGCGTTGAGGCATCAGTTTGGGGTGCTATAGTGGCTTGCTTCAACCCTTGATAAAAACCGTCAAATCGCGCTCCACTTCCCAGTCCTTGGCAAAGAAGAAATTAAGCCGGGCGGCGGTCTCTTCGTTGACCTCCAGATCTTTGAGCGCATCTACCGGGGAAAAAACACCCGGACGCAGGGTTGGTAAAGTGGTGATTTGCGCGCTTTTTGCGTAGCCGACCCATGTTTTTTGGCCAAACAGTACGGGTAACCAGTTTTTCAGGAGCAGGGCCCTTTTGCCGGAAAAGATCAGCCAAGCCGGGAGCGTGGCGAGTAGTGCAAGACAAATACACAGGTCGATCAGGCGTTTATCCCGCCGATGACCAGGCTGGGCAATGTTGTACCGGATGTCAATGGTGTACAATTCACCGGGTTCGTCTTTGCTGCTGCTACCGATGATGCTGAGGCTTTCTTCGGGCACTATTTTGTACGAGATGGCCGAACCAATTTTGGCCATGTGTGCCATAATCTCCTGTGATCCAATGTCTTTGGAACAAAAAATGATCTCATTGGCGGCGTAGATGCGTACCAGCTCCGCCAATTGTCCTGGTTCACCCAATCGCTCTATGTTTTCCTTGCCTGCCGGTGAGGAGCCTACCCGGCCAATGAAGTTTTTTCCTTCCGCACCCACCCGATTCAGCAATCCCAGGACCCGGGCACACTCGCTTTCATCGCCGACGACGATCAGGTTTTTAACTTTAGAACGTCCCAGTCTGAAATTTCCGAAGGCCCAGAAATGGGTCGCCAAACGAATGCCAACGGTGGCAAAAACCGCCCAGCTTGCACCCATCAAAACCAGTGCCCGCGAAGGCCGGTAATCCAAGTCCAGCAAGCCATAAACGGCCGATAAGATCAGGGTGCCAAGCCCCAGACCACGCAACAGGCGACTTAGATTATAGCGCGTGTCATAGCCTCCACTGATCCAGACCGTGCCCAGCCAAATGAGGATATACAAAGGGAAGTTGAACCACAATACATTGGTCTTGAACCAATGCGGGTCGTGGTAATAATAATTGGCCCAAAAATCTTTGAGTAGTATCAGCCCAAGGTAAATGGCCAGGGCATCCAGCGCCGGAAGCCAGGCTTTACCCAGGAAATTGCGAAGTATCGTCAGGCTTGCCCTGAACCAGATGGCTCCCTGCAACATCAGGACAAAAAGCCCCGCCCGTGGTCCGCTGAAATGCTTGCGGGCAAAAATGATCATGGCCTGATAAAAGGTGCGCACATAGTTGAGCGACCCTTTTTTGGTGCTTTCGCCCTTGTAATGGATGATCTTGGTTTCAGGGAAATAGTAGTTTTTAAAGCCGGCCAACTGGATGCGATACGACAAGTCAATGTCCTCCCCATACATAAAAAAAGCCTCGTCGAGCAGGCCCGATCTGTCCAGTGCAGTCCTCCGCATAAACATGAAACAGCCTGCAAGTACATCCACCTCGTTCGTTTCATTTTCGGGCAGATACCCCATGTGGTAGCGGTTAAAGACCGGGCTTCGTGGGAACAGGGTAGAAAGTCCGAAGGTCTTGCAAAAAGCTACCCAGGGCGTAGGAAACCCCCGTTTGCTTTCGGGTAAAAACTTGCCGCTACCATCCAGCAGTTTGCAGCCAAGTGCCCCCGCTTCGGGGTGGGCATCCATAAAATGGAGGCATTTGTGGAAGGTATCCTCTTCCACCAGGGTGTCGGGGTTGAGCAGCAACACATATTCTCCGCTGCTTTGCCGGATGGCCTGATTATTCGCCACGGCAAAACCCGGATTGTCGGTATTGGCGATCAGTCTGACCTCCGGGAAACGTTCGCGCACCATGCGCACGGAATCGTCGGCTGAGTTGTTGTCCACCACCCATACCTCGCCATCAATGCCCTGCATGGCACGGCGCACCGAGCCCAGCGCTTGCTCGAGGAAGTGGCGGACGTTGTAATTGACAATGACGACGGATAGGCGCATGAGGGGCAAAGATGGTGATCTTAATCAAACACTCCCACAACCACCCCTGCTGAAGATTTAATGTTTTGAACATTCAACGTCCGTCCGTTCATTACAAGCGGAATAGTGCCGGCCGCAACTGTCGGGAAAAACATGTCCACGCCGTTCAAAAACGGGAAACTTCCGAAGCTACCCACGGGGGTAAGTTCGGTCTGACTGTCGCCGTCGTCGTAAAGGAAATAGGTAATGGCTGTTTTGGAAGGCGGCGCATATTGGGCGGTGGACAGTTCTGAACCAGCTGCAGTGAGTGTATCACGCCCATTGACCACCGCCTGGCTGGCGGTAAAAACATTTACAACGGTTTGCTTATCAACTTTTGGCAGCCCGGCCAGCAGGAGTCCGGCCAGCGAGGGTGGCGGCGGGATCGTGCGCAAATAAACCAGGCTGTTCAGGTGGGTAATGCCTTCCCGAAAGTAATGGATGACGCGCTGACTTGAATTCGGCGGGGTCGCCACAAATTCAAAGGTGGTATTTGCTTTGATGTTTTCCGGGCCATAATTGCCTTCGGCGTTGGTCATAAAAGTAAAATCGGGGCTACTGCCCACGCGTTGGCCAGTGGCCGGATTTACTTCCCAGATTTCCACTTTCGCGTTTTCGAGCGGGGTGTTTTCTCCAAAATACAACACTTTCCCGGCAATGCACACCAGTGGGCCCTGCGGGGTGATATCGAGCGTAGCCGGTGGACTGTTGTGGAAAAACTGCCAGACCGCAGCAAAGGATTCTTTGCTGGTAGCGATCTGATAGTGGTCTTTGCCGGGGATCATGGCGTTGGTGGCGCCGGTGATATCACCATTGTTCGCGATTTCGTCGTCGGGGCTCCAGAGATTGAGCGTGGGTTCGGTACCGCCGGGGCCCGCGGGACCAGGTTGCACGGAGGAACCAATGTGCACATAGCCATCTACTTTGGCCGCTCGGGTAGCATCGGAAAGGTAAGTGTAGCAAACCCCTCCACCGGCACTGTGGCCCATGAGCCGCACATGAGTCGCACCAGTTTCAGCCAACACTTTATCAATGAATTGGTCAAGTAATTGGGTGTTCCCGGTGCCCGCTTGGTTGAGGCTGTTCCAGTCAAAGGCATAAAGCATTCTCCATTTGTAACCATTTGAGGTAAAGAGCTGGTGAAATTTGGTCCAGGTATCGCCGGAGGCGAGAAAGCCGTGGACCATCACGATGGGATAGTTGCAGGTATCACATTCCACCTGCAAAGGGGGAGGTGTGTTTTCGAGGGAGATGTTGGAAAGCTGGTCTGCGCGCGTGCATGCGAGTGAGCCAAGTGCGAATATTGCGAGTAAGAGCAATCGAACCATGTTAGAAGTCTTAATTTGAATCTGGTGATGAGATAGGTTGACAGGACAAACGTCGGGCTAAGCCGTTACATTTTCGGTAAAACAGGCAGAAAATGCAGACTAGTAGACATTTTTATTTATGGTAGGTATATATCCTTTATTGCCCCTAAGCGAAATATTTTTTGACAGGATTTACAGGATGAACAGGATAGGTCGGCTTCGCCGACTTACTGTGATAATTGTATAGCGTCGGCGAAGCCGGCCCCATCCTGTTTATCCTGTACATCCTGTCAAAAAAATACACTTAGGATGTAAATGAAAGCTGTGTACACACCGTAGGTTTTAAAACCTTTATGGGTTTTATCCGAATCAAAAATTGGGGCGGGCAAAATTAACCGAAAATACATCGTGTGGTTAATAGGACAAAAACTTTGTCCGAAGACACGAATTCCCTTCCTTTCACCCAAAATTCATCCGCATGAAATGCAAATCGCTCTTCTTCCTCCTGCTTTGGGTAAACACTGCCATCGCTCAGTCTGGCTGTCCCGACCCTCAAGCGACCAATTATAATGCAGCTGCCACGAGCAACGACGGCTCCTGTCTCTACCCGATTACCAGTTACACCCCGATCTTTGAAGCCAACTTACCCAACGACCTGCAGGAGATCAGTGGCCTTACTCAGGGCGGTTCCAAATGGTGGGGACACAATGACAGCGGTTACCAGGAGGAGTTTTTTAGCATTGACCCTGAAGCAGGTAATATTTTTCAAAAAGTAACGGTTAAAAATGCCAAAAACCGGGATTGGGAAGATATAGCCAGTGACGGTATCAACCTCTACGTCGGTGATTTTGGCAACAACAACAACGACCGGCAAAACCTTGGGATCTACATCGTCCCGCTTTTCTGGATCGGCAACAGCAACTCTGAAACGGTGCAGGACACCGAGTGGTCCTTCCTACCCTTCTCTTATGCCGACCAAACGAACTTCACAACACAGCCCGAAGACAGCACGGTCTTTGACTGCGAGGCAATGATCTTTTGCAATGACCGGATCCAGCTATTTACCAAAAGCCGTCGCAACTATAATACAGTTCATTATGTCGTGAATCCCACCTCAAATGTTGCAGAGAAGCTTGAAATATTTGACGCACAGGGCCTGATCACAGGAGCCTCCCTTTCGCCAGACGGGAAACTCATAGCGCTGATCGGCTATGATCTTCGGCCTTTCATCCCAACCGTTTTTTGCTGGTTGCTCTGGGACTGGCCATCGGGTACCAACCAGTTTTTCGCGGGCAATAAACGCCGTATCGAACTCGGTACGGCCCTTCAGATCGGACAGGTTGAAAGCGTTGGTTTTAGCGGGGATCGTTCCGGCTATATTTCCAATGAGAACACTCAATTCAATGGGGTGACGATCGTTGGGGAATCTGTCCGAAGTTTTGATTTTAGTCCCTGGGTGCCGGCGAGTGTTGGTACGGGCGAGGCGGCTACTTCGGAGCAGGCCTTTGAAATATATCCCAATCCCTTCTCCCAAACGGTACAGTTTCAATTTTCCAGTGAGGGGAAACCTGATCTTTTACGCGTAAAAAATCAACTTGGACAAACTGTTTTGACCTTGGAAGAAGTGCCGGAAACCCTGGATCTGAGCTTTTTGCCAAAGGGTTTTTATGTGCTTGAATCCTGGCGAGAGGATCAACTGGTCGGGCAGGCTAAAATCCTGAAGCAATGAGTAAGAGGGTGTCTTATAAGTGCGTTTTCACCGCTGAGGCGCAGAGACGCAGAGTTATTGACAATCAAGTTGTTAAGACTCCGCGCCTCTGCGGTGAAAACGCACTTATAAGACAACCTCCATTTTTTGTGATCAAAAATTGAACAAATATTTGACAAATGCTCACATGCTGAGTAGTCACCATCCTTTTACAAATCCGTTACATTGTTTTACAGCTAAAAAGCCGTCGGGGCTCAGCCAGACCGTTCCTTTGTTCCATTGTTTCACCAACAAAACATTGTTATGTACGCACACATGCTCGCTTTTTGGCTCCTTATTCAATCCTTCGTCGCCTGCCAGTCGGTTCAGCAAAACGATACTCCATTGGAAGCTAACCTATCCTTACAAACTTTTACGGACTCCTGGCTAGATCCTGAAAAGGCAATACTCCCGGCAACCAACATAGTTTTTCAATCCATCGACGGCGGACAGACCTGGCAGGATGTGAGCGCCGGATTGCCCGGAGGTTTGCCGGTTGAGTATTTTTTGACACAGAACGGGGAAGTCATTTTGGGCGCAGAATCCGGGCTATACCGCAGCAAGAGCACCGCTTCAGCGCCTATTTGGGAAAATGAGAGGCAGCTGATGGGACAATTCTCGGGCGTTTTCCCCGGCCGAACCGGTCTGTATGCCTATAGTAATCAGGACGGTTTTTTTCAAAGCATATCGAAGGGCACATGGATGCCAGTGTTTATGGATATGAAAATCCAGGCTCGCCCTTTTCGCACCATCATGGAAACCCTGAACGGAACCCTTTTCGTCGGCACCGACAATGGCATTTTCAAATCTGTCGATCAGGGAAAAACCTGGAAACACGTCTATGAAGATGGCTGGATGATACACATGGTGGAGTCAAATGGCGTACTCCTTTGCACCAACCAACATGGTATATTGCGCTCGACTGACAACGGCGAACACTGGGATCTGGTGATTTCAGAAGGCGGCGTGGGCATCGCTGTGGAAGTCATCGAGGGTGGCTTCGCTGCAATCACCTACAATACCGAGTCGAAAACCCGGAGAGTACGCATTTCTTCAGACGGTGGCAAAACCTGGCAGCCCATTGATGCAGGACTTAGGCCCCATGCCAACATTGCCTCCATTAAACAGGTGGGCAAATATTTCTTTTGCGGTCACCCGGACGGAATTTTCCGCTCCTCAGATCGGGGCAAAACATGGCAATTGCTACTTTGCTCCATCAATAAAAAGGTATTCAATCTATCTGTTTCGGGCCAGGTGATCTATGCCATTCCATTAAATGGAGGGTGTTGAAAGATGGGGGTGAAATAGGCATGTCACATTAGTTTTTTTCACCGCTGAGGCGCAGAGAAACAAAGTCTTAACAAATACTCTGCGTCTCTGCGCCTCAGCGGTGAAAAAGCACTTAGGAGAGACCCTAATTGAAGTCGCCCCCCATTTCCTAAAACTTCCGGATCTTAATATTCTTAAACCAAACCGGATCGCCATGATCCTGCAGCGCGATCCGTCCTTTTTGTGCAAGTCCAAAATCAGCGCTCAATTTCGGAAACTTGCTGCCTGTGATCAACTCCAGCCATTTTGGGGTCGGTTTGCCTCCCTCGAACATGGTGAGTTCAACCACTTTGCGGTTGTTCAGCCAATGCTGTACTTTCCCGTTTTTGAAGACAAGACGGGCATGGTTCCATTCGCCGCCGGGTTTTACGGTCACGTATTTACATTCCATCAGGTCGTATAGATCCCCTGCGCGGTGCTTGGGAAACTTTGAATCCGGGTGGCAGGCATTGTCCAGCACCTGCATTTCAGGTCCTGTTTTCCAGGGATAATCATACTTGGCCGGGTTTTCCACAATATGGTAAATGACGCCGGAATTGCCGCAGGGCGCAATTTTCCAATCCAGAGATAGTTCAAAATCTCCGTATTCCTCCGCACTCACGATATCGCCGCCATCAGGGGCCTGCCAGCCGCCCTTGGGATTGACCTTTGCGTCCAGATGGATCGAGTTGTCGTCAATGATCCAGGATTTACCCATGGTGGTTTTGCCGTAATTATGCCAGCCGCTGATGCTTTGGCCATCAAATAGCAACTGCCATCCATCCTTTTTCTCTTTCTCCGTCAAGGTATTATCAGTCGGAGGAATCATTGTCGGTGGCGTTCCTGCCACGCCCGCCTCATTCGCCGGGACTGCATTTAACGTATACCAGGCTTCGGTGGTCCAGATCTCATGCCCAAGCTCTGAAAGTGGCAAATTGTGCAATTGAATGTACACCACATGCTGTGTTTTGAGGTTCGGAATCTCCAAAAAGACTTTTTTGCGGTCGGCCGAAACAGTGGCAGATTTTACCTTCATGCTTTCTTCATCCATCTTTGGGCCACCGTAGTTTATCGTGGGTTTGTACCACCATTGTTTCACGAGGTAGGAAGAGATATCCCAGCCGGCGCCTTCCGGAAGTGGTTCGGTGAATTCAATCTCCATCCCGTTGGTCTTAGCGCGCACGGCGAGCATTTCAAACACCGAATTGCCATTGTATTTCATCCGCTGAAGGCCATACCAGAGTTTCCCCGGCTGTCCCCAGTTACCCGGGGCGCCGATCATACCAACATACAAGGCGCCATCCGGGCCCCATACCAGACGGTGTGTGGAACCCTCCAGTCCTTGTGAAAAACGGAAGACACAGCCCTGGTAATCACCATTGACCTTTTCCATAAATACCCGCTGAAGACCGCCATAGCAGACATCTCCATGAATCAGTTGATTCTTATACGGGCCATCGTTGAGGACGGTTGGCTGGGTGGGTGAGTTCCCGATATCATCCTGGGGTAGCCAGACTACAGGCTGTTGGATGGGCATTTGAGCTACTACCGCGCTATCTACAGCAAATGAATTATAGAAGGCGCCCGGCTTCACGTGCAGAATCTTTGAAGAGGGCAGCCAATCTCCCTGATTGTCCGCAATAAAAATTTCACCGTCGGGACCAACACCAACGCCATCGGGGGTACGGAGACCGCGTCCGATGAATTCAAGGCTGCCATCTTTGGCGTTGATTCTGATTACCTTTCCCCTGTCGAGTCCTTGCGGACGAGTACTTGCGCCACCAGGATTGATGGCAATGGCCAGGGCGGCATAGAAATAGCCTTCTTTATACGCCAATCCAAAAGCAAATTCATGGAAATTGGCTGAGGCCCGCCATCCTTTTGCAAAGCACTGGTATTCGTCAATGATATCGTCGCCGTCGGTATCGACCAGCTTGGTTAACTCTTGTTTTTGAAGCACATAGATCACGCCATCCACCACTTTTAAGCCTAGGGGCTCGGCAAGCCCGGCGGCGATCCGTTTTACTTTGATCTTTTTTGGATCCCCGGAGGACACGTTTTCCAAAATGTACACGGCGCCGCTCGCATCCCATGTGGAGACCACTAAACGTCCGTCCGGCAAGAAATCCATACCCGCAACTTTTGGTAAAAATCCTTCTGGACGAGCCTGCGTGAGGTCGTAAGCCGGGTGAACTTCCGTAAGCGGAGCCGCGTCACCAGGAATTGCGTTTTCAATTTTTGACATCGCCTTCATCCCGTCAACATTCTCGGATTTCTTGTGGAAAAAACTTCCTTCTCCAAGCACCTTGAAACCAATGGTACCAAAACGGGTCCATTTTAATACAATACCCCGGCCACCACCGCCCTGAAAATAATCAATTCGGATGGGGTGATAGCCAGCTCTAAGCGCAATTTCAGCTTCCCTGGGTTCCATTCCGTGTGGGCCATCGTAGGTAATAATTTCCTGGCCATCAACAAACAATCGGCTGCCATCATCGCTGCTGAGCTGAAATACGACATTGTCGTCCTTTTCCAGGAAAAGATAGCCAGTGCCCTGCATGCCAAAATTCTCTTTGAGGTCACCAAAATCTTCTGCACCAGCTTCTACCTTGGCAGCCGTAGCAATAAGGGATGGTTTAGCCTCAAAATTTACGTCGGCCAACTTGGTCAAGGGCTTCCCGGAAGTCCATAACTTGATCAAAAGACCCGGAGACAGATCTTTGTCTCCGATCTCCTTATCAGCGTTTAGCCATTTATTATCCGGGATTTCAGCAAGACTTTTAGCCGAAGCACCGCCTACACCATCATCTTCACCTTCGTCCAGCGAAAGCACGTAGGTTACCATCGCTTTGGCATCTTCCGGCTGAAGGTCCGGGTGGGCACTCATAGCTGCTACGCCCCATACCCCTGCTCCGCCTTTCATTACCTTTTGCGAAAGCAATTCGAGGTTTTCAGGTGTGTTTTTGTATCGTTCTGCGATCTGTTTGTAGCCGGGTCCGACTGTTTGTACCTGTGGATTGTGGCAGGTACGGCAATCGTTTTTGGCCATGACGCGTTCGCCGGGGCTGATGGTTTTTCCGCCGGTTTCGCCGGTTTCCTGAGCTATTCGGAGGGCATCAAAGGGATTGGCAATCAAGGGTTTGTTGATAAACATCGTACGGAAATACGTGCTTCCGCTGGCACTCAGCGTCAGGGTACCATCCACGGTCAGCGCCGTAAGATTGTCATCCGTTTTGACATTTTTAACTTCTGTTTGATTCCAGGTTCCATCCGTCTCTATGTTGGTAGTGGCTGCAATAGAAGCTGCGTTTATTTGTAACGAAATAGTTGCCCCGGCCGGAGCGTTCTCCACGTTGAACGTGCGTTCAAACCCAGTCTGTCGGTCCCGGTCCAGAAACTCAGGTCGCTCATTGATACGAATGCGCTGACCATCAGCAAGCACGAGGTCGTACATTAATTCGGCATGGCCATCCTTGGTATAACGGTGGCCTTTATAGTCGGTACGCGGGCTTTCCGTTTTACCGCCTAGGGTAACACTCCAGGGCTGTCTGTGGGCATTTTCAAACCAGGCAGCTCCAATACTCATGGGTTGTGGTCCGTGGCGCATATTATACACAGCCCCTGTGAAATCAACGCTGCCGGACCATACTTTGTAAAGCGAGCAAGAGTCTGTTGAATAGGATACCCAAACCTGATCGTTGAGCGCAAAAGTGATCATTCGGGGTAGTTTGTCCATCACAGAACGAAACACCCATGGATCGTTGGGACGGGTAATTGTAGTGTCGGTATTGCCTTTTTTAAAGGCAAAGTACCATACGCCGAGTAAACCGGCAATTAAAGCAAGGAAGAAAATACGGGTCTTCATAATATGTTAAAAAAAATGATGGCGCGAAACTTCGTTTCGCTGGAATTAACTGCGAGCCAAGTTGGTGTGGTGAAAACCTGAATCAGAAAGGAAAGGGCGACGGCGAAGGTAGAATTTCTGGGATTTTAGTGGGTATGATTTTTTATTCAAATATCCTTTGCGTGGAATGCTCTTTGAACATAGCATTAAGGGTGCTACTTTTGTGGCTCTTTTTTATAAGATAACACATATGACATCCCGCGCAATCCGCCGCCAATTTCTCGATTTTTTCGCTTCCAAAGGCCACAAAATTATCCCCTCTGCGCCCATGGTGGCAAAGAGTGACCCCACCCTTATGTTCATCAACTCGGGTATGGCGCCGCTCAAGGATTTCTTTCTCGGCAACGAGACGCCGCCCTCGAAACGCATCGCCGACACCCAAAAATGTCTTCGGGTGAGTGGAAAACACAATGACCTGGAAGATGTGGGCATGGATGGTTACCACCATACCATGTTCGAAATGCTTGGAAATTGGTCCTTTGGAGATTATTTCAAAAAAGACGCTCTGGCCTGGTCCTGGGAACTTCTCACTGAGATCTACAAGATCCCGAAAGACCGCCTCTATGTGTCCATTTTCGAGGGAAACGAAGCAGAAGGCGTACCTTTTGACCAGGAAGCTTTTGATGTGTGGCGTACCATGCTGCCTGAGGACCGTATCCTCAGATTCGGCAAAAAAGAAAATTTCTGGGAAATGGGGGACCAGGGTCCCTGTGGCCCATGTTCCGAAATTCACGTAGACCTACGCTCTGATGAAGAACGAGCTCTGGTAGACGGCAAAGCACTGGTGAATAATGACGACCCGAATGTGATCGAGGTCTGGAATAACGTCTTCATGCAGTTCAACCGCAAAGCCGATGGTTCACTGGAGGAACTCCCGGCTAAAAGCGTAGACACTGGCATGGGTTTCGAACGCCTTTGCCGTGCCGTGCAAGGCGCCCGTTCCAATTACGATACCGACCTGTGGAAACCGCTGTTCGACTTTTTGGGCAAACTTTCCGGCCATACTTATCAGGATGTTTACCCTGGTAGTGATTCTCCCGCCCTCAAAACAGACATCGCAATGCGTGTGGTTGCCGACCACTTGCGGGCGGTTTCTTTTGCCATTGCAGACGGGCAGATGCCAGACAATGGTGGCGCGGGCTATGTGATCCGCCGGATTTTGCGCCGGGCGGTCCGGTATTATTATTCGGTATTGGACATCAAAGAACCAGTCATGTATCGCATGGCACCGATCCTGGCTGAAGAATTTCAGGATGTTTTCCCTGAACTAAAAGCACAGATAGACTTCGTTTCCAAGGTGATCCTTGAGGAAGAAAAAGGATTCCTACGTACCCTCGAATCCGGTTTGAAACGCTTTGAAAATATTGAAGTTCAAGACAAGACCGTGGGTGGCGCCCAGGCATTTGAACTGTATGACACCTTTGGATTTCCATACGATCTGACCGCTTTGCTGGCCAAAGAAAAAGGCTGGAATGTGGATGAGACGGGGTTTAAAGTCGCCCTTCAAGGTCAAAAAGACCGCTCCCGGAAAGACGCCGTGAAGCAGGTCGGCGATTGGATGGTGCTGCTAGATGAAGCAAATGTAGCGTTCGTTGGTTACGACCAGTTGGAAACCCGCAAATCGCATGTGGCCAAATACCGCGCGGTAACAGCCAAGGGGGAAGTTCAATATCAGATTGTATTGAACCGTACCCCATTCTATCCGGAAGGCGGTGGTCAGGTGGGCGATACTGGCTGGATGATCTTTGGATCAGAAGGCACTGGCCAGGAACGCGTACGCGTCTTGGACACCAGGAAGGAAAATACCCTTATTTATCACATTGTCGAAAAATTGCCAGAGCAAATCGACGATGAGACCGTTCGCTGCGAGGTGGATGAGTCAAAACGCCGACTCACCGAAGCCAATCATTCCGCAACGCACCTGCTTCACGCAGCCCTGCGCTCGGTGTTGGGTACACATGTGCAACAAAAAGGTTCGTACCTCAACGAAGATACCCTGCGCTTTGACTTTCAACATTTTCAGAAGCTCAGCGAAGAAGAATTGGCCGAAATTGAACGCATTGTAAATCAGAAGATCCGCGAAAATGTCGCATTGGATGAACGCCGCAATTTGCCCATCGAGGAGGCTAAAACCATGGGTGCCATGATGCTATTCGGCGAGAAATACGGAGATTCTGTTCGTATGATCACCTTCGACCCTGCGTATTCCCGGGAACTCTGTGGGGGGTGTCATGTGCAACACACTGGACAAATCGGTTATTTCAAAATTACGGCGGAGACGGCCATTGCTGCCGGAGTACGCCGTATTGAAGCAGTGACGGCCAAAGGCGCTGAACAATACGTGACGGGTCTGGAAAATGAGATCGCATCCATCAAAAGTGTATTGAAAGCCAGAGACCTGACCAAAGGCATCGTGGCTTTGCAGGAGGAAAATAAGCAGCTGCAAAAAGCCCTCGAACGCATGGTGCAGGAGCAGGCCAATGGGCTTCGAGAGGGCCTGCGTTCCAGATTTGTCGATTTAGGTGGCGTAAGTTACCTGGCTGAAATACTCCCCATCGGAGACGCCAATGCAATCAAAAATCTCGCGGTTGAACTTGAGCGCGAAACAGGCAATGCTATCATTGCTTTTGGCTCCGTTTCTGCTGATGGCAAGCCTTCGCTGACCATTAAAATCAGTGACAATATCGTCAAGGCAAAAGGCTTGAACGCGGGCACGATGGTGCGCGAACTGGCGCAAAAATTCCTGAAAGGCGGTGGCGGCGGTCAGCCCGGATTCGCTACGGCGGGTGGTACGGAGGCTGCAGGCTTGAAGGAAGCCGTAGAAGCGGTGAAAGGGTATCTTTGATTTACGATTATTTTGATCTGAAGAAGGCTTGTTTCCTGCTTTTTTTGCATCAAAATAATCGTAAATTGTAAATCAAAAATACTCGTTTGCGAACTCTAATGCCCTTCGCTCTGCCCAGGAAAACTCCCCGCCACCCTTTGCCTGAAAACCACAATGCCCACCACCAGATGACAATTCGAGGTGAAAAAACGGGTGTTCCCGCGCAATTTCTACCGGGAAACAATCGGGCGTAAGAATGGGGTCATTCAAAGCACTCACCAGCAAGGTCGGAATGCGCGTGCCGGCCACAAAATTTTTGGCAGAAGCCTGCTGATGAAATTCAGCTGCAGATGCAAATCCACAAATAGGTGCGCTAAAATGCTCGTCAAAATCGTACCAGCGTCGCACCAGTTTCAATTTTGAAACATCCAGTCTACCTGGAAATTGCCGTGCCTTGTGCCGGATTTTCTTTTCCAGATAGCTTAAAAATCGCTTCTTATAGATCCAGTTATCCCAACGATCCAGGACATCAGCCCCTGCACGGATATCGCAGGGCGCGGAAAACGCTACGGCAGCCCGAACCTGAGGCGGGAGGTTTTCGCCGCTTGTTCCGACATATTTTAGGGTGATATTTCCGCCCATGCTGTAGCCAACCAGTAGGATAGTATCGTAGCGGTCTGTTGACAAAGCGTGTTGCACAATAGCAGAGATGTCTTCCGTGTCGCCATGGTGGTACATCCTGAAGTTTCGGTTCATTTCGCCAGAGCAGGAACGGCAATTCCAGGCCAGGGCATCCCAACCGTTTTGTACAAAAAATTTGGCCGTGCCCATGCAGTAAGAAGCCTTTGAGTTACTTTCAAGGCCATGCGTGATCACTACCAAACGGCGACTCGAAACGGCATTTCGCAACCAATCAAGGTCCAGAAAATCCTCGTCGGCGGTCTCTATTCTTTCTCTTTGATAATCAACACCTTTTACCCGGCGAAACAGTCCCGGGATCATAGATTGAAGATGCCCGCCACGCTGAAGAAAAGGCGGGCCCGGAAAAGAAGATTGTTGAATGAGCGGCATTAATAAGAAAGCTAAGGCGGAGACCGCCTAAAAAATAAGACTTATACCAGCCCGAAAATTCACTTTGCTGCTGTTTTTTATTGAAAAAGCATAGAGCACATCATCAGAAGTAAAATAGACCTGCAGCGGCCCGGGTGTAAGTACCAGATGAAGCCCAAGGTTGGCAGCAGATTGTTTATTTACACTATACATTGCACCGATTGAGCACCAATTGAGCGGTTTCCAACGTGCACTTGCACCTATAGCGAGTACACCTTTTTCATCTGCCGATTTTTGGAAATAAGTACTGAGGCCGAAGGATATTTTTTTGTTCAGCTCATATTGCCCGCCCGCATAGAGCCGAAATGGTATGGTGGTTGTAAATTCTTCAGCCTTTTTTTGAAAGTTAAAGATATCGTTGATGGTATCAAGTTTAAGGGATAAATCAAGGCTGTCCCATCCTTCTATAATACCTTCCCCGGGAAGAATACCACCTTCATACTCATACGACCCTTGACTGATCAGGTAATTTGATTCTTCTTTCCATTTAATTTTACCGCCGAGGTCAAGCAAGGAAAAATCAAGTGTAACAGATTCATTTAGTTTGTATTGGCCACCGATATCGAGTGCGAGGCCCTTATTTTTGGAAAATAGCTTGCTATTATATTTGCCGAACTTCACGTCAAAACCGTACTGAGTTGTGTCTATTGATGAGATGAGCGAGGACGAATGGAAGCCATAATCTGTGGCCAATGTGAGTTGATATATATCGTCGCTGGTGGTCACTGTTGCCGTTTTATGCGCATCGTCGGTCATTAAAGCGGCGATGCCATAGAGGAATTTAGCGCGGAATCCCAGTTTGAATTTTCCGAAATCTTTAGCAAAGCCCACGCTCCATTCATTCCAGTTAGAGAGCTTGGCTTGCATGGCGATATCAACCGTTTGCCCGATATACGGTGCATTGCCTTCCCAGATCAGTGCGGGCAAGGTTTTGGGGTAGGTAATGGATCCGCATACTCTATTGGCATGCCCTGCCTGGAGCCAGATTTTACCAGGCAAAAGAAGCCCAAGCGATACGGTTTCAATCCGTTGTTCAATAAGCACGGTGTTTTGGAGGTCCATTTTATCCAACGCATTAGAAAAATCAACGATGGTACGGTCACCTTCCTTATGAAAGATATCGTTGTAAGTCAGATTTCCTGACTGTGAACCTACCAGGCTCACACCGGGCAATCCAAGTGCAAAATGCTTATTCGCTGAAAAAAAGGATGGGTTGGTAGCGTTGCTGTGCCAAATATCGGGCAGGGAGTGAAGCATCAATTCCTGCTGTGCCGACAATTTAGGGGCAGATAAAAAGACCAGCAGGAAGCTTGTCACCCAGATAGATCGGGAAAAGCAGCCAGGAAGCCCTTTCTTGTAATAAAGATTGGTTTTCAACATATTATGCTTCAAAATTAGAAATGCTTGAGTTTAGTAAAAGTGATTCTTTACAGCCTTTTTCGTACAATAACGCCCATTTTTACAACGATTTTATCTGTTGAAAGGAGTTTTACATAGGTTTCCCCATCGTTGGCAGTCGTAAAAGAGGTTATGAGCAGGGCATCTTTAGCCGTTCGTATTTGGTCAAATCGAGCGGCTGACATGGGAATGAACTCCTCAGTTCGGGTAATTCCGGTGGCTATCCCTTCGCTGTTGATCGGCGCAGATTTGATGAGTGTTACAGGTCCACCCAGGAAAAGCGAGTCAATATTATGCTGGGCATCGTCCCGGAAATAAACCTGTACATTAGAGGAAATAGGCGCGCCGTTTTCAGTGACAAGTTTGAATTCAACGTTTTCAATATCAGCTGAATCGAGGCTGCCAAGTTCACTAAAATCGAGGTTTAATGTTTGCTCTGCCCCAAAGTTCCGGACGGAGCCTTCGAGTACAAGTTCCACCCTGAGCTGGAGTTTGATGGTGCTTTTATCCGTAATAAAACCAATGAGGTTGGGATCTAGTTGGGCGTTGCTGATGCCATCCACTTCGTAGATGAGCCGGGTTGGTTGACTATTAAAGATCTCTGCAATATTGGAATTGGAAGCATCCAGCGTGATGTCGGTATATTTTGTCTGGCCTACTTCCCCCAATAACCAGGAGGGGTAATTAAAGTCGACGTAATTAAAACTATCCTGCTCAAAAACTCCCGTACTGATGAGCGGTATGACTTCATCATGCTGACCAATAAAACTGAGAAACTTGATCTGACCTCGGGTAGGAAAGCCCCAGGAATTGCTGATTCGCATGGTTACCTTTGGGTTTTTTATCTTCAGATCACCTTTTAGCTCTGTTTGGTTGATGTCGATCTCAATGGTGTCGCGGGTAAGTTTATACCATTGAAAACCCCAATAGCCTTCCACATAAGAGAATTTCAGGCCTGATGTAACGGCTACCGGAAAATCCGGAACCTTCAGGCGGACATTGTTGGGGCCGTAAGCAAAGTACTTGAATGTCAGCGTATTATTGCTCGACTCCAGGTGATATCCGATGAGTGAAATGGTATCAGAGAGATAAAACAAACCAGGTGCAACCACAAACGGATGTTGAAATATAACCCCTGATTGACTCAACTGGGGTATCTCAAAGTATCCATGGATTGTGTCTGGAGTAGAGTTTTTAATATACATGAGGATCCTGCCCGCTAAAATGTCGGCAACACGAATAGTTACACCGTCTGGAGATTGGATAGGGTTTTGTATCACGGTATCCGTCATTAGAATCGGAAGGGTGCCATCCAAAAATTTGAAAATGTCGCTCGCAGGCTTTTCTGCCACATCGCCAGAATAGAAAAGCGTCATGGTGTTGTCTGGGTTCATAAAAATCGTATCGCTGGACAGCGAGTCGTTTACTAAATTGAAAAGCAGGTTTTTTAGGATCAATTCGGTTGTAAACAGGGGGAATGCAAATTCTGCCTGATGGTCGGACAGCTCGGCGTTTTGAAAGTCGGACTTTTTACAGGCAGACCAAAATGCCAACCCAAGTGTGATGGCAAGGGCAATCGGAAGGGAAAGTCTTTTATGCATAGCTAGTAAGGGTAAAGAGTCTAAGTAGTAGCTTTTGAGGGTAAAAGTAAAACCAAGGGACAAAAATACTCAGGAAAGCCGGTTTCGATAGTCCCGATACCCGAAGCGTCGTGAAATATCCAAATTGCCGTCCGCCCGGAGTATGGAAATGCTGGGATGCTTCACGCCATTAAAGGTCGAAGTTTTCACCATGGTATAGTGGATCATATCTTCAAATACGATCTTTTGTCCTATTTTTAAGGGCTTTTCAAAGGCGTATGCTTCCATAAAATCTCCGCTCAGACAACTCACGCCCCCCAGGCGATAGACGTTTTTGTCGCCCTTTTCCACGGTATCCCGGGCTCCCTGGATACGCGGGCGATAGGGCATTTCCAGGGTATCCGGCATGTGTGCCGTAAATGACACGTCCAGAATGGCTGTACGTATTCCGCCACTTTTCACAATGTCCAGTACCGTGGATACCAGCACGCCTGCATCCCACGCAAAGGCACTGCCTGGCTCGAGTATGACTTGTAAATGCGGCCAACGGGTTTTAAACGATTTGAGCACCGAGATCAAATGCGCTACATCATACCCTTCGCGGGTCATCAGGTGCCCACCGCCAAAATTGACCCAGCGTAATTGGGGCAAAAAATTCCCGAATTGTTTTTCAAAATGCTCCAGCACTTTTTCCAGATCATAGCTTGTACTTTCACACAATACATGAAAATGGAGGCCTTCAATTCCTTCAGGCAACTTTCCTTTGAAATTTTCCAGGGGCTCTCCCAATCGAGATCCGGGCGAAGCAGGATTATACAAAGCTGTACCTACTGGCGACCAGCTTGGATTAACCCGAATGCCCGGACTGACTTTCTCTTCATAGTTCAGCACGCGCTTCTGGTATTTTCGCCACTGTGTAATTGAATTGAAGGCAATATGACTGGAATAATGCAGGATTTTGCCAAATTCACGGGGAATATAAGCCACTGCATAGGTATGGGATCTGGCTTTCATTTCCTCATAGCAAAGTCGTGCTTCGTGCAATGAGGAGGCCGTTGCACCACTTACATACTCGCGCACAATGGGAAATGCGCTCCACATGGCAAAGCCTTTGAAAGCAAGTATGATCTGGACGTCCGCCTCTTTTTGTACACGGTCAATAATTTCTAAGTTCTTGCGCAAACGCGACTCTTCGAGTACAAAACAGGGGGAGGGTATTTTTTTGATATCCATATTTAAAAATGATGCGAAATAATGATGAATGACTTTAATGACAAATGCCCCTTAAATCAATCCCCTTGATTTCAATTCCAGGTACTTATTAATGGTGTTCAAGGTCAGATCCTGCGGCTTGGTAAGCACCGCCTGAATGCCATATTGCCGGAGTTTAGTGACCATTTCCCGTTTGTCTTGCAGGAATTGCCGGGCTACTGTTTGTCGGTATACATCGGCGGTCGTGCGGACTTCTTCTGCGGCAAGTTTGCGAATTTCAGTGTTCTCAAAAAAAACGACCACCATCAGGTGGGCACGACTTAGCCTGCGTAAGGTCGGCAGGGCACGTTCCAGGGCATAACTGCTTTCAAAATTACTGAACAGGATTAGCAGCGACCGTGCGCTGATGAGTCGTCGCACGGCCTCGTAAAGCAGTTCATAATTTGATTCGCCGGGCCGTTCTTTTTCGCGATACAGGCTTTCTAAAATACGGTTGAGCTGACTGGTGTCGCGTTCGGCTTTAAGCGTGGCCCCCATCACGTCTGAAAAAGTGAGCAGTCCGGCTTTGTCCTGTTTTTTAAGGATGATATTACTGATCGCCAGGGTGGTATTGATGGCATAATCCATCAGGCTAAGTCCCTCGAACGGCATTCGCATGGCTCGGCTTTTATCCACAATACAATACACCTGCTGGCTACGTTCGTCCTCGTATTGATTTACCATCAGGCTGCCGCGACGGCTGCTGGATTTCCAGTTGATGCTCCGAAAATCGTCGCCTTGCACATAATTTTTGATCTGCTCAAACTCATAGGAATGGCCAATTCGACGCATTTTTTTGATGCCTGTATCATGTGCGATCTGGCGCATTGCTCGTAGCTCGTAGCGTTTCATTTGAATGATACTGGGATATACGTTCACGTCTTTTGGCTGCTCAAAAACGAGTTTGCGCTCTACCAGCCCTAAACGTGTGGAGGCAAAGACGTTGATGTTACCAAAGCAATACACGCCACGTGTCAGCGGCACGAGTTTGTTTTCTGCAAGATAAGTCTGTCCGGCGGGTAAGGATATTTTCACTTCAAAATCGCGCATTTGGAACTGAACAGGGTGTTCATCAGCGACACTAAGGTTTAGGTAAATGCTCCCCTGATTTTCCACGAATATTTTTACCGGATTCGGGTCAGACAAGGAAAAGACTGTGTTCAATTCCCGCTTGCAGATCACTTTTGGTTTGTGCAAAAACAGCAGTAGCCAATCGGTAAACGCCAGCCCCAGGAAACCAACAAAAGCTGTTTGGGCCAGGGGAAACAGCCAGTTAAACGGATAGGCCATCGCAAACAATATCGCCGATATGCCAAATAGCCAAAAGAAACGATTGCTTAGATACATGAAGCAGAGACCGGTTTATGGGTGAATACTTCACCGATGCTGCACATATTCAGCATATTTCTTGCTGCGTTTTGCTGCAAACAAATCAATCAAAAGCATGATGCCAGCCTGGACAAACAGCCCTGCGCCCAGTCCTTTGAGAAAATTTGTTTCCTGATTCAATAAGATCAAAGCCAGCCCGATGACAATAAAAGCTACCTGTACCCATTTAATGGTTACTAAGTTGCGCAGGATGACAGCCATCCGAGGGCTTTCTAAGGCTTGGAATTCAAGAGGCGATTCAGCCAGCATTTTTTCCAGGTCATCGGCTTGTAAATCGCTACGTCGAGCCACTGAAGTACCTACCGTAATCTGGATAAAACCGATGACGGCCAAGGGAATGGAAAGTCCCGTGTAGAACGGAGATCCTGCCTTTAACAAGATCCCACCACCTACGGAGCAAGCCAAAATGCCGATCCCCAAGGAAATAAAGCCACCTTGCTTTTCTGCTTGAAAATAGGATTGTATCATAAATTGCTATAGTAACAAGTTTCAGGTTGAAAGTTTCAAGTTGAAAGGGGCAAAGCTGGCCACTTGCCCCTTTTAACTTGAAACTTTTAACTTTAATCTATTTTTGAAAAGGTTACCGCGGAATCGGGACGGAGAAACAGCATACCGGTGGTACAAACCGTATCGCCTGGCGCAATACCTTCTGTAATTTCAATCATACCGGCCTGTCTGACCCCCGTCTTTACGATCACAAACGTTGCTTTGCCTCCCTTACACAGAATCACTTTTTTATCCCGGGCCTGCGGAATAATGGCTTGATTTGGAATGAGTAAGGCCTTGGAATTATTGCCAATTTCAAGGCTTACTTCAGCAAAAGCGCCCGGTAAAAGTCCCTGGCTATTCGAGATGGTCGCGCGAACTTTCAAATCCCGCGAACCTTCTGAAATGCGCTCCTCTGTAGCTTGTACCTTGGCTTTACGTGTAGAGGTATTGCCTTCTACCATAAATTCCAGGGTTTGACCAATTCGGAGTTGCTGGCTGTATTTTTCCGGCACCGCAAAATCGAGTTTGAGTGCCGAAGCCGAACGAATGGTCGTAACGGCTGTGGCTGGCGTGACGTAAGCTCCAGTGCTGATACGCCGCAAACCCAGAATGCCATCGTAGGGCGCTCTGATCTCGGTCTTGTTGAGATTGACCCGCAAGAGTTCGATGTCTGCCTTAACCGTCTGGGTTTGAAGTACAGCCAGGTCGTATTCCTGCTGACTTACGCCCTTTACTTTAAGTAGTTCAGCGAGCCGCTGTTCCGTGATCTCCGCCTGTCTTTGTTGTGTTTCAAGTTTGCGAAGTTGCGTTTTGAGGTCCTCGTCAAAGATCTTCAGGAGTAACTCACCTTTACGCACAAGCCGGCCTTCAGGCAGGTGAAGGCTAACTACTCGCCCGGAGGCTTCCGGATGAAGTTCTGTCTCTTCAGCGGGCACAAGATTGCCACTGGCCGTCACACGCTCTGTGAGTACACTGGGCTTTGCGACAAAACCTTCCACGGAAGTAACACTGAGTGCGGCACCACTAGAAGGGCCACCACCACTGGGAGTTCCGGCGTTTTTGTCCGATTTCCCGCAAGAAAAAAGGAGCAGCGCAGATAAGGTAAATGTGAATAAGTGATTCATGTAGAGATAGTTCTGGTTTTCCAGGAAGTTAATTTTCAAATATTAAGCAAAATTTCAGGCTCAAAAATAAGAAACCCTTCCACAGGGAAAGGGTTTTAAATTTTGAAAACAATACGGCTTCTCATCTGGTACTTTATTTGAAGGCCAAAACCCTAATCCCAAACATAAAATAAGTATTTTTTATAATATGAAACGATAAGGAACGCGTGATTAATGACCGATGTAGCAGAACAATCCGTTTCAAAGGGTGCAAAATACATGCACCTTCACAAAACGTTGATTTTCATTTCAAAACCCGCTCAGCTATTTTACCAACAAAAAATAATTGGGCAATAATTAAGCTGATTATCAACGATTTAAGCGTAGTTGATCAAAATATTTTTATCATACCCTTGCACAATGTTCTGGCTCGTTTTACATTTGCGGCCTCTTTGAGGAAAGGGTCTTTCCAGAGATGGTTTTTCGGGCCCTTTCAAACGTTACAAATTTTTCAAAAAAATGGATACACTGAGCTATCGGACGGTTTCCGTCAGCAAAGAAAAAGCAGAGCACAAGTGGTACATCATCGACGCTGAGAATCAGGTTACTGGTCGTATGTGTGCTGAGATCGCTTCTATTTTGCGCGGAAAGAACAAGCCGTCTTACACACCTCACGCCGACACTGGCGACTATGTCATTGTGATCAACGCCGAAAAGATTCGTTTCACCGGCAAAAAATGGGACCTTAAGGAATACAAACATCACTCTCACCACCCAGGTGGCTTGAAAGTAGTTCTTGCATCTGTGATGCGCGAAAAATTCCCAGAGCGTATTGTGGAAATTGGTGTGAGAGGTATGCTTCCAAAGACCAAATTGGGACGCGCCATGTACAAGAAAATGTTTGTGTATGCAGGTGCAAATCACCCGCATGCTGCTCAAAAACCTGAAGTACTCACGCTTAAGGTGGACTAATGTCATAAATGCGGCCACATTGACCGCATTATTCACATTGACCACATTATTCACATTGACCACATTAATTACATTTTGATATGGAAATGATAAATGCCTTGGGCCGTCGGAAAACCGCTGTTGCCCGTGTTTATTTGATGAAAGGGGAAGGTAAAATCACGGTAAATGGAAAAGATTACCGCGAATATTTTCCACAAATGCATGTACAGCACAACGTGACCGATCCTTTTACAGTGGTGGGTATTGAAAATGCCTATGATTTGAAAGTGAACGTACGTGGTGGTGGCTACAAAGGCCAGTCGGAAGCCGTGCGTATGGGCTTAAGCCGCGCCTTGGTAAAGCTCAATGAAGAGTTCCGTTCGCCACTGAAAGTTCGGAAATTCCTTACACGTGACAGCCGTGCCGTAGAACGTAAGAAATACGGTAAGCCAAAAGCACGTAAGAACTTCCAGTTCTCTAAGCGATAATAAACATATCCTCCCCGGAAAGGAGGAGGTTTCAAGTGCCTAGGCACTCCTAACTCATCACTCATAACTTATACTTCTCATGCAGAAGCCTACATATAAGGAACTCCTCGACGCTGGTTGTCACTTTGGCCACTTGCGCAAAAAATGGAATCCCAAGATGACTCCGTACATCTTTATGGAGCACAAGGGTGTCCACATCATTGACCTTAACCGCACAGCAGATATGCTTGAGCGTTCTGCAATGGCGATGAAAGCCATGGCTAAGAGCGGCAAGAAGATTATGTTCGTTGCCACCAAAAAGCAAGCCCGCGAAATCGTGCAGAAAGCTGCCGAAAGCGTTGGAATGCCTTTTGTGACAGAACGTTGGTTGGGTGGTATGATGACCAACTTTGCAACGATCCGTAAATCGGTTAAGAAGATGCAGCATATCGAACGCATCCTTGCAGATACTACGCTTACCAGCATCACCAAAAAAGAACGTTTGATGTTTGGCCGCGAGCACATCAAAATGACCAAACACTTTGGGGGTATCGAGCAACTCAACCGCCTTCCTTCAGCAGTATTTATCGTGGATATTCACCACGAACACCTTGCACTCGCTGAAGCTAAAAAATTGAATGTCAAAACTTTTGGCATGGTAGATACCAACTCTGATCCAACGCAGGTTGATTTCGCTATCCCAAGCAACGACGATGCTTCAAAGTCTATCTCCTACATCACCAATTACCTCGTCAACGCGATTCGTGAAGGCCTGGATGAGCGTAAAGCCACTAAAGGTGACGATAAAGAAGGCGCTGAATAAGAATTTATGTTACTAATGTGTTTAATGTGGTCAATTTGGGTTAGCCCTTGGCCACATTAAACCCTTGGCCACATTGTACACATTAATTACCTTGACCACATTCATAAAAGATGACAAAAGTTTCTGCTGCCGATATCTCAAAACTGCGTGAATTGACTGGCGCAGGTATGATGGACTGTAAAAAAGCCCTGGAAGAATCCAATGGCGATACCGAAGCCGCTCAAGACTGGCTTCGTAAAAAAGGCATCGCTAAAGCTGCAAAGCGCGAAGACCGCGAAGCCAAAGAAGGTGTGGTAATTGCTTTGACGAATGCCGATCAGACTCGTGCAATTGTAATGGCTCTGAACTGCGAAACTGACTTTGCTGCCCGCAACGAAGGCTTTATCGCATTGGCCAACAAATTCGCGAATATAGCCCTTGAAAATTTCACAGCTACCCTTGAAGAACTCCTGGCACTTCCATTCGAAGGCTCGGTAACCGTTGCTGAAAAAGTCGGCGAACAAGTGGGTGTTATTGGTGAAAAAATTGAAATTGGCCGTTACGAGCCAATTACAGGTGCTCAAATTCTGACCTACAATCACTCGAATAACAAACGTTCGGTGGCCGTAGCACTTAGCCAAAGCGGTGAGCAGTTCGAGCAGGCTGGTCGCGATATTGCTATGCAAATCGCAGCGATGAGCCCGGTTTCTGTTAGCCGCGATGACGTAGATCCAAAAATGATCGAAAAAGAGATCGAAATCGGCAAAGAATTGGCTCGAAACGAAGGCAAAGCTGAGGATATGCTTGAAAAAATCGCGCTTGGCCGCCTTAACAAGTTCTTCCAGGAGAGCACTTTGCTCAGCCAAAAATTCGTGAAGAACAACGACCAAACGGTGGATCAGTACCTTCGCTCTTTGGACAAAGATCTTACAGTAACCGGATTCAAGCACATTTCGCTGTAGTTTTCAGTCGAATACCTTGTATAAACATACTGGCGAGCCATCCTGCTTTAAGCATTGATGGCTCGCTTTTTTTGTCCCGTAAATAGCAGAAATCTGCGCTTTTATCTGTTTTTTTGCTCCCTTGGAAAAGGCGGCATCTCACTCAGAACTAAACGCTATGAAAGTATTCGTTACAGGGGCAGATGGACTTTTAGGGAATCACATAGTTCGCGAACTATTGGCGGACGGATATACCGTTAAAGCACTCATATATCCCGGAAGTCAATCCCGCACTTTAGAAGGCCTGCCGATCGAACGGGTTGATGGAGATGTCTGCAATGTAAATGAACTGAGGCAGATAATGTCTGATTGCGAGCTGGTTATCCACGCAGCAGCCAGTACCAAAATATGGCCTCCCCGCGCTAAGGATATCTGGGAGATCAACTTGAATGGGACGAAAAATATCGTGGATATCGCGATAGCACAAAAAATAAAGCGCTTGGTCTATGTAAGTTCGGCCAGTTCATTTCAAATCGGAAGTAAAGCTAATCCAGGGAATGAAAGCCAGCCCTTCGATGGCTTCCGTTACAAGCTGGACTATATAGACTCTAAATACAAGGCACAGGAATATGTACTGCAAGCAACCCGGGAAAGAGGCCTGCCTGCGGTGATCATAAATCCAACTTTTATGTTTGGCGAATATGATACGCAACCCAGCTCCGGAAAGATGATTATTGCCGTATATAAAGGAGTGCTGCCGGGATACTCTTCCGGAGGCAAAAACTTTGTGTATGCAAAAGACGTGGCGCGCGCCTGTGTCAACGCCCTGACCAAGGGGCGCTTGGGTGAATGTTATATCGCGGGCAATATTAACTTGAGTTATCAGGAGTTATTTAAAAAGATGGCCCCGATCCTCGGTGTCAAACCTCCCTCGATAAGCCTCCCTAATCTGGCAATTCTGCTATTTGGATACCTTGGAACGTTTATGGGAAAACTGCTGCGTCGGACGCCAAACATCAGCCATGCCACCGCAAAGATTTCCTGTGATAGTCAATACTACTCTCCTGAAAAGGCCGTTTCTGAACTTGGGATGCCACAAACACCGATTGAAGATGCCATAGCATCAGCATTTAACTGGCTGAAAACAAACAATTATTGTTGAAGAATAACTACCCATGGATTATAACCTGACCTGGACTAAAGCAACAGAAGAAGCTAACCTGCTGATCATCATGATTACGCTTGGATTTATTGTTTTTTGGTTTGCCGGAAAATCCGAAGACCTGCTCCGTCGTTTGGTAGAACGCCTTGGCCCTGAACCCGGACAGGCGCGCCATGTTTTTATCAAACGAATCGTAGGAATACTTTGTTTTGGCCTGATTCCAGCGCTTGTTTTATTTGCTACACAAGGGCGGACCTGGGCCGAGTATGGGGTGGCTGACCATTTTCCACCTGCAGTATTCTACTGGACGATTGGATTGTCGGTGGTACTTATTTTTATGACCGCCCGTTCCACCCGACATTCCCACAATCTGGAACAGTATCCGGAAATCCGAACCACTAACTGGAGTCTAAAATTAGTATTCTGGAGTGCGCTGAGTTGGATGGGATACCTGATTGCTTATGAATTGATGTTTCGCGGATTTCTATTATTTTCCTGTGTGAGGGCATTTGGTGTTTGGCCTGCCATTCTGATAAATACCTCTATTTATTCCTTGGTACACGTGCCAAAAAGTGCCCGAGAAGGTATCGGAGCCATTCCGCTGGGTTTGTTGTTGTGCATCATTACCTTGCAAACACAAACTATCTGGGTAGCCTTATTCGTCCACTGGGTACTGTCCCTGTCCAATGAATGGTTTTCCCTCCGATTTCAACCAGAGATGCAGGTCATCCATTTCAGCAAAAACAAATGAATAATTTTGAAGATAAAGTCGTAGTTATTACCGGTTCCAGTATGGGAATTGGCAAAGCTATTGCCGAAAAACTGGCTGCTAAAGGAGCCAGGATAGTACTCAATAGTCGCGGAGAGACCCTACTTAAGGAAGTCTGCCAGGATTTTACATCGCGGGGATATGAAGTTATGGCCGTGCCAGCAGATGTAGCCAACCTGGAGGATTGTAAGAAGATCGTTGCAGCGGCCATTCAGCATTTTGGCCGTATTGACTTGTTGATCAATAATGCCGGCATCAATATGCGCGGACGGGTTGAAGACATTCAACCAGAAGCCCTTCGCATTGCTATGGACGTAAATTATAACGGAGCATTGTTCATGACCCGCTTATGCTTACCCCATCTGAAGGCCAACCGCGGTGGTGTGCTTTTTGTATCCA
This sequence comes from Lewinellaceae bacterium, assembly GCA_947476195.1. GTDB lineage: Bacteria > Bacteroidota > Bacteroidia > Chitinophagales > Saprospiraceae > M3007. Next base: position 38,423 of record CANJPT010000024.1, read on the forward strand.
GCGTTGCCGGAATCCATGGAATTCCACTGCATACCCCGTACAGCGCTGCAAAAATGGCGCTTCGGGCACTTGCAGAAGGCCTACGCGCAGAATTATTTGGAACAGGTGTTTATGTAGGGATTGCTTATGTGGGTATTACCCAAAATGAGCCGGGCAAAACGATCTACAATGGGGCCGGAATAAAAATTCCAAAAGAAGATGTCAGCGTTTTTGGATTACAACCTATTTCCGTGGTAGCAGAAGGCATCATCAAGATGATCGGCCAGCGGAAATTCCGGCACACCTTTACCTTGCTTGGCAAGTTAAATGCTCTTTTGAACAGCGTTGCACCGGAACTGGTACAGTATATACTGACTCGGACATTTCTAAAAAGAGGATGGTAGGCTACAGGAGCAATTAATTGACCTTTAGTTGATGTTTAAATATTTATTTTATTTGAATATCAAATAAATCATTAGTTTTGCTTCTGCGTAGCAATTATTTTAATACCCGCCTTCATGTACTATACGCAGCCACAACTGGGGAATGAATATTCCTCAATCGTACTTATATGCCCTTCTTACAGGGCTTACTTCAGGCTCACGCCAGATAGTAGGCTTCGTATATTTTTCCCAAAACAATACTTGACCACTATGCTGATTCAGCAACACTTTGGGAAGGGCCACTTTGAAATACCTTACCCACTTGAGGTGCCAGCAGCCATTTTGCTCAAACTGGGCATTGAATCTTACAAGATCCATTCAGGGCTTTATGCGATAAAAGAAGATCGAAACTTTATAACTGTCGATTTTTAAAAACGGTTCTATGTAAAGAGGTTAATTTTGCTTTCCAACACAACTACTCTTTATATCGATACGATGAATCGTAAAATAATTTTCTCCGTCGCAGTTCTGGCACTTATTGCACTGTCGGTATGGTATTTCATGCCTAAAAAGGAATCCGCTCCTATTTCTCAAGCCGCACAAACACTTCAAGGTGACCCTCAACTGACCGAACTCACTGAGCAGTTGTCAAAAAATCCCAACAACGATACCCTGCTTTATCTTCGGGCAAAAACGTACTATAAACTTGATGCTTTTGATGAAGCAATGCTCGACCTTGAACGAGCCATGAGACTGGACTCAATGCAGCCCATGTATTACCACCTGCTGGCAGATATTTTGCTCGATTATGCACGTCCAAATGATTCAAAAAAAGCGATAGAGGTGCTCAAAATCGCATCCAAACGCTTCCCCAATAGAATTCCAACCTTATTGAAACTCAGCGAGTTTCAACTAATCGTCCGGCAGCATAACGAGGCACTCGCCACTTTAGATAAGATCCTTCAGCGAGATCCGCAAAACGCTGAGGCATTTTATATGGCAGGACGCATAGCCCTCGACAAAGGAGATACAACCAATGCAATATACTCGCTACAAAAATCCGTGAAAATTGATGTGGAAAATGCCGACGCCTGGTTTTTCTTAGGCCGGATCTACAGCATCCGGGACAATGCCATTGCCCTCCAATTTTTTGATAATGCCCTCCGGGTGGACTCTACTTACCTCCAGGCCCAAGAGTTCAAAGCTGCTTTTTATAAGCGGCGCGGACAGTTTGACAAAGCTTTTCAAATATACCGCGACCTCGTACTGCGCGATCCGGATTATGCCGAAGCGTACTTCGACATGGGTGTGATTTACCTTGAGCTGGATTCATTTTCTAAGGCTTACCAGAACTTTGACATCGCCACCAAAGTGGACCCTATTTTTGTAAAAGCCTACTACTACCGGGGAATTTCCTCTGAAAAACTGGGTAATCAGGATGCCGCATTGGCGGATTACAAACAGGCCAGCGGGATGTCACCAGAATACAAGGAAGCGCAGGAAGCCAAAGCAAGGCTGGAAAAAAAATGACAAAATTGTTTTAAAAGCGGCCACTTTAAAAACAATTTAAAAAAAAGGTCTTACTTTCGCCCAAAATTTGACCCAGCTTGCTGCACTACGACGAATTTGGTTTTGCGGAAGAATGGGAGGAAGAAAGTTCTCCCACCCCAGCGGAAGAGGCTCCTCCCTCGGAGCCTCATGTGCCCATGCGCCTGCAATTCCCGGAGGCTGGAAGCAACTATCTTGGAGGCACCTGTGACGGCTGGGAATATCGTACCGCTTTCACAGGTTCTCGCTTGGCATTTGCCTATGAAATGCTGAAGCAATTCCTCGTGGAAGAAGGTTACGGAGAGGTCCCTTTGCCTGAGACAGCAGCAGAACTCAAATTATTTAAAAAGTCCCGCTTGGCGCAGCTCCAAATGTTCGCAGACCGTGGGTATGCCCACAATCCGATCAAAATTCTTTTCCCCGGCCAACGAAACACGCTGATTCTTTGCGTTTACAACGAACAGGAGGCCGGTCATTTATTGCGGTTTCATGGTGTGGTGTGAAATATTGAATATCCGGGAAACAATATTGGACATTCGATATTTAAAAAAACGGCTTTTATGTAATTCCCCCTCGACGTACATTTCTTCACCCAATCCGTTTTTTCACCTAAAACGCTTCACCAAATACAAATCTGAGTCCGACGTCACGGTTAAAGTAATGCGGGGTACAGATTTCATGCGTAGTACTATTACAGATTCCGGAGATTACTGGATTGAACCGAATCATAATAATTGCAAATTATCATCACAGGTGTTTCGTTTCCAGCAACAAAAACGAATACGGCTCGATCTTCAGGAAACTACCATCTGCTTCCATGGCACATATTTCGTTTTGCCAGTGATCGAACAGCGGGACGTGCAGCCCTTGGTCACTGATGATGCTACTATAAATATGGACAGCATGAGCACTAAAATTGAAAAGACAGCAAAGTTTTTGATTACCATGCGTCCGCACGAAACCAGCTACATGATGGTGGTGATGCGTATTCAGCCAGCTAATATTTTTGGTATCCGCAACCACGGGTAATGATTTTCGGATACTCAATAGTTTTTGCGTAGCTGAAAAAATGCGATGTTCTATCGTTCCAGCCTTTTCTGCTTTCTTATTCTTTTTCCAGTCCATGACCGGTCGGTGCATCCAGCGATTGTCATAACTTTTAGCCGGGTCTTTCAGATAACTGTAATCATTGGTATAACCCAACTCGTCGCCATAAAACAGCATGGGTACGCCGCCGATGAAAAAACTGCAGGCCTGCATCAGCAGGATGCGGCGGATGGCCATTTCAATATCAGCTTCATGCTTTGCTTCCAAAGCCTTTTCCAAACCACATAAAGAAGCGAGTGTTCCGCTGATTCGGGCATCCAGCGTTTTTGGATTTACGGAAAATAAGGCTCCTTTCGCCGGCGAATAATTCAGGGCGCCGGAATAGTAGTCTTGGATGAATTTTCGATGTTCATAAGGCGAAAACCCGGCTTGCTCAATGGCTGCATCCTCGTATCCCATTCCGATATCGTCGTGGCAACGGGTGTAGGTGATCCAGGAAGCGCCATAGGGTTTTTGCAGCAGGTCTTGCTGAGAAGCCCGCATTACCCGCGTATCGCCTGTAGCCAGGGTATCCCATTGGGTGGCCATCTGCGTGGCATTGTAGGCAAAATCGCATTCCCGGGCCGTAAAGGGGCCAGTGCCAAAATATTTCATGATCTCCTTGGGCGCCACAATAGCTTCACCCAGCAAGGCCATACCTGGTGTGGCACATTCCACGCATAACTTAATCAGTCGGAGTATCGTGTGGGCTTCCGCAAGATTTTGGCAGCTGGTACCCATTTTTTTCCAGATAAATGCCGGGGCATCGACGCGTAAAACATCCACGCCTAGATTGGCATAAAAGAAAATGGTGTCCAGCATTTCGCAGAGTACCTGAGGATTAGAGTAATTCAGGTCCCATTGGTAGTGGTGGAATACGGTCATGGCCCATTGTCCGCATTCTTCAACGTAGCTAAAACTGCCGGGAGCACTTTCCGGGAAAATATCCGGCATGTTTTGGTCAAAAATATCTGGCAGGCGACGGTCTTTGTAGAAGTAGTAGTAATCCTGATATTTTGAATCGCCATTTTTGGCTTTCAAGGCCCATTCGTGCTGATTAGAGGTATGGTTGAGCACGATATCGAGCATGACATACATGCCAGCATCGTTCATTTGCCGGATCAGTTGTTTCAAATCGTCGAGGGAGCCAAAGCGTTCGTCCACCGTTCGAAAATCTGATACTGCATAGCCGCCGTCGCTCTCGTTGGGCGGACTTTGGAACAGCGGCATCAGGTGTAGGAAATTGACCCCGAGGTTCTGAAAGTAGTCGAGTTTGGTCCCGAGTTGTTTGAGATCTCCGCAAAACCGGTCCACATACAGGCTCATGCCGGCAATCTCATTGCTCAAAAACCAGTGATCCTTTTGAGCCTTTGCCTCATCGTTCAAATTTAGAAAAGCAGGCCGGTTGTGTGCTGCATCAGCTATCACCTGGATGAGTTGATTGAAGCCTTCTTCACCAAGCGGGTGTTCCTGATATAATTCCCGGTAGAGTATGCGTATGGCTGTTGCATTGGCCATCAGACGTGCATAAAACAGATCATCTCGGACCCCGAGGCCTTTTTGTGCAAGGATAGCGTTTATTTTAGGATGTAGATTGCGGTTGTACACGACAAAGTGGTTTTGAAAAATAATTGCTTTTTCTGCCAATATTAAGCCTCTCCGAGGCTAAGGACTCCCAAAATTCAGGTGAACTCATGTTTCAAACACAAAGTGCCCGTCATTTAATGCCCGCCAGCATGCATAACTGGTGGTGCCTCATCGCTTTTTACGACGTTCATTCTCAACACTGCCAGGGCCGCTAAGAGCAACAAAACACCAGCAGCTTTGATGGCCATACCAGGGTCGCTCCCTAAAAAATACTTGTAAACCATCCCAAATGTAAGGGTTTCGATGATCATGGGAATTACGATCATCATGTTTATTATGCCCATATATACCCCAAAACGTTCCTTTGGAATACTTCCTACTACTAGCAAGTAAGGCACCGCCATGATACTGGCCCAGGCGACCCCAAAGCCGGTCATGGGAGCAAAGAGCAGGTATTTGTTTTCAATGCCAGAAAACAACATGAGTGCTACGCCTGCAATGCTCAGGCATGTAAAATGCACCCATTTGGGGCTATACTTTTTAGTGAGCCAAACCAGGCCGAAGGCAGAAAGGAAGGTGACAATATTATACCAGCCATTGACCAGGCCGGTCCAGGCCACCGCTTCTTCGTACAAGGACTTGTTTGCTTCACTCGAAGTATGCCAGACCGATTTGGCAATGCTGTGGGTGCAAAATTGCCAATAGATAAAGAGCGCGTACCATTGAAAAAGATAGACCAGGGCAAGCTGCCACATTGTTTTAGGCATGTCTTTTATGGCGTTAAAAATTTCTACAAAGGGCCCAAAAAGACCGTGGTTGTTGCTCCGAATAAAAATCATTTCCTCCGGGCCAGGCGGTATTTCGGAGGTTGTGTGCATGGACCATAGCACCGAGCAGATGGAACAAACTCCGCCGACAAAAAACGATCCGTATACCCAGTATGGAATACCCGAAGCAGATGCTCCGGCAATGTTACTTTGAAAGAAATACAAGGACAGGTTTGCCAGCGTGATACCCAGACCAGTGAAAAAACTCTGGGTCAAAAAGCCCAGGCTGTACTGCGTGGCGGGTAGTTTATCGGCCACAAAAGCACGATAAGGCTCCATAGCTGTATTATTGCCCGCATCTAAGATCCACAAAAGTCCTACGGCCATCCAAAGGGTGCTGCTAAAGGGAAACAGAAACAGGCAAAGACTGCACATGATAGCCCCGATTAAAAAGTAGGGCTTTCTTCGCCCATAGCTGGGATGCCAGGTTTTATCGCTCAAAGCACCGATGATAGGCTGGATAAGCAAGCCAGTCATTGGTCCTGCCAGATTGAGCAGGGGGAGTTGCCCGGGGTCAGCATGTAGGAAGGAATAAATCGGATTGATCGCCGTTTGCTGTAGTCCAAAGCTGTATTGGATCCCAAAGAATCCAAAGTTCATGTTGATGATCTGACTAAAGCTGAGGCTTGGTTTGGTGAAAGACATAGAGATAGAAAAAAGAGATAAATAGAATTATGGGCGTTAAAGTAATGTGATTCAACCATGCGGATCAAAATTTATTTGGTTTTAAAAAATCGCAAAAGGTTTGCACCATGGTATCCCTTAAACAAATACCTTTGTAACGAAAATTCGCTAAATTGAACTTTAACACTTTTGGCGTCCTCCTTTCAGCTATTCAGGGCACGTATTCACTCATTCACGCCTCACTCATTCAC
>CANJPT010000025.1 GCA_947476195.1 Lewinellaceae bacterium
CTTAAAGGCTTTAAAGTCCTGTTCACCTCTACGGCCAAACTCCTCACTCAACTCCTCAATGACAAGGCCGACGGAACCTATCTCAAAAAACTCAATCAGGTTACCCGACACAACCTCCTGATCCTCGATGACTTCGGATTACACCCCTTCCAGGAAGCTGATCAACTCATCCTTTATGATCTAATCGAAGATATGACACACAAACATGCACTCGTTCTAACCTCCCAAATCCCCGTCGAACATTGGCACCAACTCATCACACAATCAACACTGGCAGATGCCGTCATGGATCGAATTATCCACAATGCTCATCGAATCGAACTAAAAGGCGTTTCGATGCGAAAAAACACCATCCAAAAAGACTAATTTTATACCTTTGAAATCTATTATGCTGAACACCATAACCTACTGTTCACTTTCAACGGATTTTACTGTTCACTTTGGCCGGAATTATGCACGATTGCGAGTCTCTGACTGCCTTCGGCTTGCTTCGAGCTTGAACGTTTCAATTCCAAAATGGTGCGATTGCGAGAATGCTATAGAAGAACAGGACTGCATGGGGGCTTTGTTTCAATTCCAAAATGGTGCGATTGCGAGCTTTTCTATAATTATCAAAATAGTTGCAAAATTATTGTTTCAATTCCAAAATGGTGCGATTGCGAGAGGTTGCCGCTTAGGTAAGGCTAATGGGTAAGGCTAAGTTTCAATTCCAAAATGGTGCGATTGCGAGAAACATGAAAGAAACCCTAATGCATTACAGATAATGTTTCAATTCCAAAATGGTGCGATTGCGAGAGTTAATCCAGGTATAGGTATTTCCATAACTTTGGAGTTTCAATTCCAAAATGGTGCGATTGCGAGATTGATGACGCAAACTATTGAAGAATACTTCGATGGTGTTTCAATTCCAAAATGGTGCGATTGCGAGCGAAGGCGAGGTAATATTCGAATATTACAGCGCATAGTTTCAATTCCAAAATGGTGCGATTGCGAGAATACAAATCAGCTGAAGACTGTTTTGTTGATCAGTTTCAATTCCAAAATGGTGCGATTGCGAGAGTAAATAAATAACAATGAATCATCATCTGCTCTGTTTCAATTCCAAAATGGTGCGATTGCGAGGCCAGTTTGCGTCCGTTCTTCCACATCCTTCTAAGTTTCAATTCCAAAATGGTGCGATTGCGAGCCAGTTTCCAGAAGTGGTGATCATCAACTCGTATGAGTTTCAATTCCAAAATGGTGCGATTGCGAGAAGGCAGTCAATGATGAAGGAGCAGACTGGTTGTTTGTTTCAATTCCAAAATGGTGCGATTGCGAGTACGAAACAAAACGAAGGCCGCCCATACTAAGGCGGGTTTCAATTCCAAAATGGTGCGATTGCGAGATAGACGGTGAAGCACTCACATTATTAGAGCCTCGTTTCAATTCCAAAATGGTGCGATTGCGAGGAAGACATAGAGGCATTACAAGCTGAAATAATTGAGTTTCAATTCCAAAATGGTGCGATTGCGAGAAAAGGAGGCCGCCAATACTAAGGCGGTTGTAGTGGTTTCAATTCCAAAATGGTGCGATTGCGAGTGAAAAAAAGAAAGCCCCTAAAACACGGAAATGTTTGTTTCAATTCCAAAATGGTGCGATTGCGAGCATGAAAGAAACCCTACTAATTCATTACAGATAATGTTTCAATTCCAAAATGGTGCGATTGCGAGTAGTAGTAACGAATTATTTAAGTATTTTTCCAAAAGTTTCAATTCCAAAATGGTGCGATTGCGAGAGTAGTAACGAATTATTTAAGTATTTTTCGAAAAGTTTCAATTCCAAAATGGTGCGATTGCGAGAATTGGCAGGCTCTAAATCGTTGTTGATGAAAATGTTTCAATTCCAAAATGGTGCGATTGCGAGCCGATATTGCCATCTGGACATGGAACTTCTCAGACGTTTCAATTCCAAAATGGTGCGATTGCGAGCCGTAAGACCCAAATATTTAACTTATTGAAGCTCAAAGATTTGACAAGGATATATTCAGCAATTTTGCCAACTAAAAGTCGTCGAATCCCAGTAGTGCAAAAAAGCCGGGAGAACGACGACTCTTTGATAATCAAAGGATTAAGGACATTTTATAGCATTTATTGCAGCTAAAGTAGGACACCTAAGGGTACCCACCAAGCCATTCGACGCCTTTTTTCAAAGAAAATTATCCAATTCATTCTTTTCTTTACCAATGACCTTTTTGTCCAGCCACCGTTCCTCCCGGCTGCTGAACACAATCAGGCTATCTTCCTGAAGATTCATCAACGCTCGAGCCTCGTGTTGCAGTTCGCGTAATTTCACTTCAGTAATCGTTCCTTCGAAAACTGAGTTCTGTATCCAATGCAAGTACCGCCGGCAGAGTTTTAGCATTTTACCTACCCGTTTTTCACCGATATCGTATACTAATACTACATACATAATTATGAATTTTAAGAATGGCGAAACAAGGATGTAACCCCTCACTTAAACGCATCAATTTGCTGAAACTACCACCAGATTTTAAAAGGCTTGTATTCAGGTTCAATGCCGAGGATATACTTCGTGATCTTATAGCATTCAAGCCGAATAAGATATTTATACGAGACCTTTTTACCCAGTGTACGGTGTTGAATCGTTTCAGTCAGCCGTTCATCGAGGGCTTTAAGAAAAATCTGCTTACCGGCTTTGTTCAGAAAACATCCATTGGCAGAATTGTCAAAATGTTTGGCTTGGATTTCTCGCTTGTTGACTAAGGAAAAGATACACCGGTCTACCAGGATTGGCTTGAACACCTCAGCGATATCCAATGCAAGAGAATAACGGCGCGCACCTGGTTCATGCAGAAAACTGATGGTAGGATTCAGTTGGGTGTGATAAATAGCGTCCAACACTTGGGTATAACATACCATGTTTCCAAACGAGATGAGTGCATTCACCTCATTTCCCGGTGGTTGCTTCATACGTCCGCCCATTTCGAACTCATTGAGAATCAGGTCGTATGCCTGATAGTAAGTGTGCCGGCAATTGCCTTCAAGTCCCATTAATGCAGGTATGTCGTTTGCTTTGCTAAAACCCGCCCGTACCTGATCTATGGCTTCAATCTGCGCCGACAGATCGCGCCCGCGTCCAGCATAATATTTTAGATTGCGCAGCATATTGGCGGCTGCACCTTCCACAAAACCTTGTGCCAGATGTAATCGTCGCTTCAGAGAAAGATACGTGCGGGTTTGTTCTACTTGCATCTTGCCTGCCAATAGATATTCTTTGGGTTGAAAAGATCCTGTATAGTGTTCGTAGAAATCAAAAAAATGGACGGCGACCCGGTGCTTTCCGAGGAAATTGTACAAGGCGCTGTTGGCATCCAGGCTGCCAAAAACGTACAGATTCTCCAATCCCTCAATTGGGATAAACTTGGGCGGCTGCTCTGAACCCTGTTCGTCTTTGGGGGTAAAACGCAATGTGTTGTCTTGGCGTTCGAGACGACCAGGATTGAAAAGATAATAGGTGTCTTTCATGATGTTGATAATTTCCAGACCTTCCAAGTTTTTGAAACTTGGAAGGTCTGGCAGGGGTTGGGTTACGCATCCTCCCCGGAATAACAAAAATCGTAATAGCTGCAATTTTTGCAAATAGGTTTCCGTATCGCGGGCGGACAAGTTTCCTGCGCCGCGATTTGTAGAACCGCTTGTTCCCACTGCTCAATCTCGCGCACATCGGCCTCTGTGAGTGGAGGCACCGATTCGGTCTTCCGTAAATCCGGGTATTCAATGATACCCGAGGCGTCAGCCACGCCGTGCTGCCGGAGTTTATACAGGTAGTATTGCACTTGTGCTCGGTGGGCGGCTTCGAGCGCTCGACCACGTTTGGTCTCGTGAACAATGCGGGCTTGCGAGTCGTAGAAATCTATTTTGATGCCGTCTAGTTCCACCTGTGTGAATTTATCTGAGCGTCGGTCATAGGCCGTTTCACCAATAAGTTTGCCCTCAGCCACAAGTTCGCTGGTATGCTCCATACGAATTTCATTGGCGTGGAGCCAGAGTTTGCGGTGGCAAGTGTGGAGGTAGGAAATTAGGGTGGCTGTTAAAGTCATGGCTGGAGTGATTGGTTCTGGGGTAGACCTTCCAAGTTTCAAAAACTTGGAAGGTCTAAGTGACCATCAATCTTCAATAATAAGGTGACCGATTGCTTTAAAATCCATATATTGACTGTGCGCGGCCATCATTTCATCCTTACCACCAAACCAGCCCAGTACATCTGTTCTTTGCAGTTTACTAGTTCCGTCTGAGAGCAAAGAGGCAAAAGAACTGTACGGCCATTCTTTGTAGTCGTCCCATATTCCGTGCAACTGGGGATTGGCGTGGATGTACCGAATAAGATTGCTTGAATAAGCATTGGAATCCACCACCAACCGCTTGAAATTTTTCTGAAACAAACTACCGGTTCGCCCTTCCTGCTTGTTGATGGCTTTGGCGTAGGCCATGAAGAAACGCCTGAACAGTTCGCTGACGATCTGGTGGGGATTTAGACTTTCCAAGTCTTTGAGACTTGGAAAGTCTAGGTTCCCGCGTTCTCGGGTGAGGGATTGCATCTCTTCCCTGCCCCGCACGCGTACCATAAGGTGGAAATGGTTGGGCAGCAGGACGTAGGCGTACGTCTCTAAAACCGGGAACAGATACTTTCCATATTTTTCAAGGAAATAGAGATAGTTTGCTGCTTTGTAAAATAGATTTTCACGGTTGTTGCCCCGGTTAAAGATGTGGTACAACGTGTTTGGCTCCAGGGTAGAATAGTAGTTTGTCATAAGGTTAGTGTTTTAGACTTTCCAAGTTTTTAAAACTTGGAAAGTCTGGCTGTATGAAGTTACTGCAAAAAATTCATTTTACAATAGCTGGCCTCAATCCTTTTAGACATTTTGTGGATTTGCAGTTGAAAAAATCGGTGTCGAAATGATTTCGTCGGATCTTAGACTTTCCAAGTTTTTAAAACTTGGAAAGTCTGGCATGGCCGCAGCTTAAGACGCCCTTAGTTCCGGGTGATCGAAAGGACAGTCGTCGTCAGTTTTGAAGTCACTCTCAGTTGGCTTATCGTCCACGTTGCCAAAACCAAACAGCGAATCGTCACAGCCAAGGGGTGGACTGAGTCAAGAATCGGGAACGCCCATTTCGTAATAGTGGGGCAGGCAAGCGCGCCATTGAGCGAGGATGGCGGATTGGAGGTCGGCGAGGAGTTGGATGGTGTAGAGGGACATGGGTTAGAGAATTGAATTTTCAAAAGCACCAAGTTTGATACCTGTTTCATAAGAGTAGAAAAATTCGGGGTCTTGTAAACAACGAATACCCATTACGCCGTTCTCTTGGGGTTGTGGAGCATGAGATTCATTTTTTACTCGAACACTTACCATCCGGTCTGCCATATCTTTCATCAATTGTTCCACCTTGATTTTTCGTTGTGCATAATTTTCGTACCCGTCCCGCACGCCTAACAATTCTACCCGTTTTTCTAATTCAAAATATCGCCTATCTGCCAAATTTTTAGGGACAAAATATGTAAACTGTTTTCCAAATTCTCCTTCAGGAACCAATTGAAATTTACCAAGTGATTTAAATTCTGCCCGATTTACACAGCCTATCATCGAATCAATACCGCCCTCTTTGTACTCACCGATAGACATACCCTCTCCGATTTTTTTAAAAAACGCTTTCTGAATTTCAAAAAGGTCTTTCTCCTCCACCATTTTATCTTTGATGTGCTTCAAACTAAACTCCAAGAATTGCCGCGCTTCATCTCGGTAAACCAGCGAAGAGCCATACTTACCATTATCCTTTTTCAGCCGCAAGAAATGAACTTTCCCAAAGTCCAACTTGCCATTCCGATTGCACCGCCCAGCACTCTGAATTAGGCTGGGCAACGGACACAAATCCCGATAAATGACCGGAAAATCTACGTCTACTCCTGCCTCGATAAGTTGGGTAGAAATCAGCGTAACCTTCTCTCCCCGGCTGAGCATGGTCTTGGAACGCTCGATTTTGACCCTTCGGTCTTGAGGGATAAAGTGCGTATTAAGCAGGATGCAAGCGTTTAGTCCGTCTTTGAGTTTCTCGTACAACTGCTTGGTATCATCAATGGTGTTGAGAATTACCAAACAGGACTGAGGTTGATTTCTGACTTCTGTGGCCAATTCATCCAACCCCACGCTATCGCCGCCCATCCATGCCACCCGATAGCGATTGAAAGGTTTTTGGTCAAAAAACTTCCGCGCTTCCAGTAGTTCGGCGGGCGGCTGGTAGTCTTTGAACAACTGCTTTGCCTCTTGTTTGAACTCGGCAATTTCCCAATGCGGCATGGTAGCTGTTGACAATACGCAATAGGCATCAAACTTTTGGCAAAAAGCATCCAACCACCCTGCGAAGAAGAGGTAGAGCCGTGGCGGCAATGCCTGAATTTCGTCAATCAAGAAGATGCGCTTTTGAAAATTAGGCAACTTTAAGAGCGTGGAATTGTGGTTGCTCATCAAGGTCTCGAAGAATTGCACGAACGTCGTTACAATGAAAGGATGGTCGAAGGTATTAGCCGCGAAGTCCTGCTTCAACAAGGCCGACACCTTTTCATCCGACTGATCAGTTTCCAATTCCTCTTGGGCACGCTCAATTTCCGTGTTGAGCGATTTAGAATGAAATGCAAGCACCGCGTTCCCTTCGACAAACAAGCCTCTCACAATGTCTTCCACCTGCTCAATGATGGATAAAAAAGGTAGCGCATATAGCACGGAAAGCTCTGGGCGTGTTCGCTGTATTTCCTTGGCCAGTGCCAGTAGTGTATACGTCTTGCCTGCGCCAGTGGGCGCAGGCAGCGAAAATACCCGCCTGCCTTTCGTCAATTCTACTTTCAAAGCAGCCACGGCTTCTTCTCGAATGGCAGTCCGCAATGTATTCAGTTCGCTTTGGGCAGTCAAGCTGGCAAAGGTTCGGTCAAGCGCTGTGCTAAGATCAGCAGCAGTGAATTTTGCTTGCTTGGGCAGGTAGAAATCCTCGTTGTTGCCCGCATCCCGCTTATCCGATTCGATAAGTGAGCCAAAGGAAAACTGCGTTTCCATGTAGTAGTCCAGAGCATGGCTTTTCCAACCTGTTTCTTCCTTTTCTCCAAAGTGAAAACAAGCCCAAAGCCCAGCGTTTTCAAGAATTTTGAAAATGCTGAACGGTGAAAATTCTTCTTTATAAATTAATTGGAGAAAACCAGCATCGGGTAGAGTCTCATCAGTTTGTGTCAGCAGAAATTCCAGCAAAGCATTTTTGCCATCAGTTTTAAGCATTTCGCGAAAGTCGGGCAAATTGCCGTGATGCGCAATGATTATGGCCAGCACCATTTTGAGTTTGAGCATAGCATTTTCGCCAAACCATTTCGGCAGCAACACTCTGTTTTGCTCTACGAAACACACCAAGCCAACCGCCGAAAGCAAGGAGTGATTGCTGTACTCCGTGACTTTCCCGTAAAGTTTGCGCTGAAAATTCGGGTTCAATTTTCCCAAGTCATGGAAGAGCGCTGCTACATAAGCGACTTGACTGGCCGTGCGGTTAACAGTCTTAATCACCACCCCTTTGACGTGAACTTCCAGCCACTTATCTGGGTGCGAGCGATGTCTTTCGGTATGATTCATAGCAAAAACCATTGGCTGGATTGACTTGCTGTGCGAAAGGTGAAGAAATGACCTTCAGCTCGAAGTAGACTTCCAGCATTTGGATAGACCACCGTTTCGTAACGTTCCGGGATATTCCAGAAATCATCGTTCTGGTACGTCGGGATTTTTTCAAACCCAAAGCGCGGCGAGTTGCTGTTTTTAAAGTCCAACTTATGCGTTTTGGAAATAAATCCCACCGTCTCGAACGAGCCGCTACCTTCATCAGTCACTTCTCCTTCAGAATCGAACAGCAAATCTGCCGGGCAATTGTGGATTCCCAACACAGGGGTGAATTGCGCGCGGTTGTGTCTGACCGAGTGGCAAAATCGCTCGAATACCCCCCCTGTTTCAGTATCTACAGCATCACGGCACGCAACCAGCACTGAGTAGGATGGCTGATTCAAAATCTCCATGTAGCGTGGCGATTGCTGGAACACGTCGCTGGCTTGTCGGAAGGTAAACCCCCACGATTGCTTTTTGATCTCGTGGCGTAGTTCCACTCCGTACAGTAAGCCATCGCATAGTTTCGGAAAAAAAGCCCGCATCAGTTCGCGCTCTACTCCCGTCACCGCGCCGATAAGTCCCACCAGCGCAGTCTTCGTGATGAAGTCATGCGACAGCGGATTGTTGTTGGTCTCCGCTTTCCGAAAGTGGCCCCATTGCCCTTCGATGTTGAGGCGTATTGCTTTCATAGTGCTCAGAGTTGGAGTTTTTCAAATTTAGGCTGACCATTCAGCGCTTTGTCAATAACATCTACCTCGGTGTAATAGCGCACCGCTTTCACCTTATCAGAAGCCACTTTTTCCAGAAGCGCCGCCAGATCAAGTTTGTAATCATCTGCGCTGCGGAGTTGCTCATCGCGCTTATCGCTAGCAAGTTTCAGCAATCTGCCAAGTCCGTAGAGTTTGTCATCAGCGTTGGCGTACACGATTTGCAGTAGCAGTACAGCGTTCTGGTTGGATTTACTGCGGGTATTGGCGTTGTTGATGCTTTTCCAAAGCGCAGCGAACAATTCAGCAGTATCCGCTTCGGTCATGCCGCTCAGTTTGGCACTGTATGGATTTATCCAACCCTGAATTTGGCATAGGGCATAGGGGACTACGGACGTAGTGCCTATTGCTCCGCGCGATTTCTCGGAGCTGGAAGAAAAAACCGAAGTGTTTTGGTGGGTGCGCAAATCCACTGCGTTAAGTGAGGGATTTAGCAACGCGAACTGGACAGGGCCAGTTATGTTAACGGCCGCATCTACTTTGGTAGAAATACCACCAAACAGGCGTACATCCGTACACTTTTGGAGTAAGGCAAGCGCATTGACTGCTGAGCCCTTTTTACCCTTTGCTTTTTTACCTTTGCCGCTTTCTTCTCCTTCCTCGTTGGGTTCTGGAGAAGACTCTGCAGGGACAAGGTCTTTTTCATACTTTTTTATCAAAGAGTTCAGGCGTGAAGCAGCGCCTGATTCTCCACCGGCTTCAATTGTAGATTTGTCATTCATGACAAAAATCTCGTGGCCGCGCTCAATCAGGTAATCCCGGATGAACCTCTTGATGCGCACATCGCTGACCAAGATACGTTTGGTCTCGTCGTCGTAACGTTGCTCACCTGTGAAAGGATCACCGTTGGGGATGGAAAACGTGCTTTCGTAGAGAAAGAGGAGTTCAGATTTTTCAGATATGGTGCTCATAGTGCGTTGATATTAAAAGTTTGAGAAGTTAGTTTTCAGGCGTTTCATTTCAGGCCTCCTTTTCTTGCATGGGCAAATGATAGCCCTCAAAAAAGCCGATAGCACAATTGTTCCGGTCATATTTCTCATTACTACTTCCCTCAAAAGATTTGAGCATCGCCAAAAATTGTTGGAACGCTTCGCGCTGTTCAGGGTAGTACCGCTCGTGGATGGTCAGTTTCTCATTTAGGAAATTGGCAAAAGTGATCGCGTCAGTTGGTGAAAGAATGCGCCGAGAGAGGTTGCCGACATAACTTTTCTCAAAGGATTTGATGGGGCAGTCCTTTCGCCAAGCCGCGAAGGGATTGGACATCACGCCAAGGCAATGGCCCATGCGGTAACTCGAAGAATTGGTGATGGTATGCAAAGTCATATCGCCATATTTTTGAATGGATGTGAGAAAATAGAAGTAGTATTTCAAGAAATTGAATTGAGTCTTGTCTTGCCGGATGCCGTACTCCGCCTGTTCGATGAGCAGTGGCAGTAGAACCAGATCGCGGTAATAAGTGTCGCTGTAAATCTGGGGCAGCACTTTTAGCAAGTGGGACTGGTACTTTTTTTGGTCCTTCGTTCGATTATCGAACAGTTGCTGGAAACTGTTTGCCACACTGAACTGCAGCGGTTTTTTCGAATTTGGTATTCGCTCGGCGGCCTCCTTTTCCCAGTGATTCCGC
Organism: Lewinellaceae bacterium; assembly: GCA_947476195.1. Classification (GTDB taxonomy): domain Bacteria; phylum Bacteroidota; class Bacteroidia; order Chitinophagales; family Saprospiraceae; genus M3007. Next base: position 10,079 of record CANJPT010000025.1, read on the forward strand.
CGTCCGCGAATGCTCTCGTGTACTTCGCGAAGAAGACTTTTTTGAATATTGGAAATCTCCACTAAGTCAACTGAAGGGGTTGACATACCCGGCGGCTTCATAAAAATAATGTCAAAAATCACGTCCTGCTCAAAGTCATTGTCCAGCATGCGCTCAAACAGTTCATCCAAGCCAGAGGAGGGTTCTGAGTCTATTTGTTCTTGCGCCAAATTATCCTCTGTTTCATCGTATTCCATGCTGCTACCAAAGAAGGCGTTGAGTTGCCTGGCCGTCAGGTTTTCCGCGCGAGGCAGGGCTAGTATTCCTATGTCTTTGATTCTTTTTACGAACTTCTTTTCGGCGGTGTTGACCGCGTAAAAAAGATCAATCACTTCATCAAGCGATTCAAAATGGCGGATTTTATAACCTGCGGTGTTGCGAAACGCTGGCACACTGCCGCCAATACCATCGGGGTCGCCAAAAGTATTTTTTACACGGTCGTAGAGCGGGCTTTTAATGGTTTTGAAAATGGTTTTGCTCAAAGCTACCACTTCACGGCCATTCGGCAGAGTGCGTTTCACAGAAAATTCTTCTACGAGTTTCTGGTTTATGGCATTCATTACATCTTCCATGGCATACCAACTTTGTCCTTGAAAATCGAAGTGCAAGGCCACTGCTGATGCGCTTTTTAACAGCCATTCTATAGCCAAAATGTTTTCTTCAAAAGATTGTCTGAATGATATGACGGTTTTGGATATTAAGCCATCCATTACATCCTTGCCCCGAATAAAGGAAGACTTTCCTTCTAAGCGGTAACTGCCAGCCTCAACTAGTTTGCCATTTTTTTTGGAAGTGGCATAAGTAATGTCTCCAAAAAGATATTTTTTAGCCGAGTCTTTGTCAGAGGTCTTATAATTCAAATATCGCAACCCCTTAATTAGATCTTCTTCCAGCAATTCAATCACTGACCGCTCCGCCACTTCGATATGCCAATTACGTTCTGCATCCTCACGCACCGGGATATTGTAAATGAGTGTCTGGAAAGGTTGACCTTGCTCATCCTTGTTTTTTGAAAAATTCTTTATGTCTTCGCTGACCTTATTGACATAGCGATGCTCGTCCAAGCCGTACTCAATGGATTGGCGATAGATTTTTCCGATTCTTAGAACTGTGTCTAGGCTCATTTGAAAGCTATTTTAAGAATTTGTCTTACTACAAGTTCCATTTCTTTTCCCAACAAAGGTCCCCCCTCCCAACCGAACCCACCACCCCCCCCATGCCTCGCGCCAGACTTTCCAAGTTTTTAAAACTTGGAAAGTCTAAGCCATGACCGAAATCATGAAGTACGAATCGTTCCCATCACCTCCCCACATCCAAATCCTTCCCCATTCATCCGTCCAAATCCCGCCAGCAGCCCCAATTCCACCAATTCCTTCGGAGCATCCAGTTCAAAATCAAATCGGAAACCGCGCACTTTTGTCTCTGCGTCTTTGCCGCTTTTGATGGTGATGAGTTGTGATTTGGATGGAGGGCCTATCCGTTGCACCTTGAACCGGGAAGCATCCCACCAAGCGGGCGGTTCTGAACCTGTGGCGGCGCGGTATTTCTCCATTAGGTTGGAGAAAAAGAGCGATTTGAATTCCGGTTCTTCGGGCGATACATACTTGTCCTGTCTTTCGCGGGGATTATCAGCCAGTTCTGCCGCTGTACGTTTGCGGGAGATGACCAAAGGTGAACGTGTGCGGATAGCTGTAGGTCTTGAATCATTGGGCAGCAAAAGCGGTTGTATTTCCACTGTTTTCACCGAGAAATCGACTTGACTTGCCCGATCGCCGAGTTTGAACCGCTGCTCTTGAAATAATCCGCGCACAAACTCCTCTGCAGTATGGTCCAAATAGAAGCCAACCAGTAGGGAGACTTCGCGGCACTCAATGAGCAAACGGTCTCCTTCAACCCGGCGGCGTGGGATGTCGAGCTGTGAAAAACAAAAAAGCTTGAATGACTTACGAGTTGGGGTCTGGTGGCCGCGCTGGTGCAGAAAAGCCGCAAAGTCGGCATCAGCATTCGCGAGGACTTTATAAATCCAAGCTGATAGTTCGTACTGGTAGTTAAGAGGTAGTACTGGTGCCTTGTCCAGGCAGCTTAAGGTGATTTTGAATTGCATATGGCTATGGTGTTGTCTAGTTCTGTAGCAAAGGTCAGTAGTCTCATCCGAACCCACTTCCCCCCCCTCCTCGCAGCCAGACTTTCCAGTTTTTTTAACCTTGGAATGTTTAGAACCGCATCTTCTCCACCTCTGAACGCAAGTGCTCACGCAAGGATTCGGGTGCAACCACTTGAATATCAAGATGATGAAAACCAAGGATAAAATTGGCCAAACCGTAGAAATTATGATTCACCATGCACTGGAAATCAAAATAATTTGGATCGCCTGTTTCCTCGATATAAGATTTGCAAGTAGAATAGCGCTCCACCAATTCGTTGTAAGCGCCGACGCTCAGGCGCAGGTGTACATTGACCTGGTCGTTGTTGACGATTCGAAAGGGATCTGTACGAAGAATGTTATGGTGCCCTTGAAATTGCCACGGCTGATCGAGTAGCCGCACTCTGGCGATGCGTGAAATGCGAAAATGGCGAGGGACGTGTTTTTCCACGTCGAAACTCTGTAGCGTGTCTTCAGCAGGGTTGATGTGGTAAGGCTCTACGATGCGGTCGGCAACCGTGTTGCTATTGGAGGACCGATAGCCTTCCAGCACGACTCGCATTTGCGAGGCCTTGGCTTGTTCGAGCAAATCCACTTTTGCAAGATGCGGTTTACGCAGGAATGTAAATCCCAACCGGCTGTAATCGTACAATGAATGCAGCTTATGAATCAACTGCCGCTGTTTTTCAGGCGTTGTACGCAGACTGTGAATGGCCTCGTGCAGCAAAACCCTTTCTTCTTCGGAGAAATACAGCAACTCATTGATTTTTTTCAGGGAGCGGTTCACAACAAAAGCATATCGCCGCTTGTCGTCCCAGTCCAGTTCGAGACCCAGTTCTCCGAATACAGCAAAATCGCCGGCAATAGTATCCGGATGTACCGCGTATTTTGAAGCTAGTTGAGACTTGGTAAAACCGTAAGGTCGTTCAATAAGTGCCCGCATGACGCGCAGCAAACGAATTTTAGTGCCGTTTTCATTATCTTTTGGCATGAGTAATTATGGTTTTAATTAAAATAGACTGCAATATACGCGGCAGCTTTTTCTAATTAAAATATTAATACTATGCCTAATTAGATTTATCCAAAACAACCCATGGTTTAATGCTTATTTCCATAAAAAAACAAAATGCCACTCGACTAAAGGGCCGAATGGCATTCATATTAAGCTCCAAAGTTAAAAAGTCACTACTTTATTTAGCCAATACCTTAGCCACCAAATCCGCAGCCTCCTGAAATTCTGTAGCGCCCATCACTTCAAGCCCAGATTCGTCAATTATTTTTTTGGCAATATCCGCATTGGTGCCCTGTAAGCGTACAATAACTGGCACCGGAATAATCCCAATGGCCTTATAGGCATCCACTACCCCTTGGGCAACGCGGTCGCAGCGAACAATCCCACCAAAGATGTTGATTAGAATAGCTTTCACATTGGTGTCTTTCAGGATAAAACGCATGGCGTTTTCTACGCGTTGTGCATCAGCGGTACCCCCTACGTCAAGGAAATTAGCCGGCGAACCACCTGACAATTGAATCAAGTCCATGGTAGCCATAGCTAATCCGGCGCCGTTGACCATGCAACCCACATTACCGTCAAGTTTTACATAATTGAGGTCAAGGTCCTGAGCCTCTACATCAGCAGGATCTTCCTCGTCTTTATCACGAAGTAATTCCAGGGCCTTATGTCGGTAGAGTGCATTGTCGTCGAGGGTAACCTTCGAGTCTACGGCAATAATGCGATCATCAGACGTTTTAAGGCAAGGGTTGATCTCGAACATTGAAGCATCAGAGCCAATGAAAGCATCATAAAGCTTCAATAAAAAATCTACCATTTCTTTAAATGCCGCGCCACTCAAGCCAAGGTTAAAAGCCACCTTTTGTGCTTGAAAAGGGCGCAATCCGAGCAGTGGATCAATAAATTCAAAGAAAACTCGATCAGGCGTTTCATGAGCTACTGCTTCAATGTCCATCCCGCCATCAGGCGAATACATAATTACATTGCATGCACGTCCACGATCCGTCAATACACTGACATAAAACTCTTTAGGTTCTCCGGGACCGGGATAAAAAACATCTTGGGCTACCAATACTTTACGCACTAATTTCCCTTCAGCAGAGGTCTGCGGCGTGATCAGATGCATCCCGATCATGGCTTCCGCAATTTCACCCGCTTGCTCCGGGCTTTTGGCCAGTTTTACACCACCACCTTTACCGCGTCCACCAGCATGTACTTGTGCTTTGACAACACACCAGCCTGAGTTATAAAGTTCTTTTATTTTTTTGGCTGCTTCCACAGCTTCTGCCGCAGTGTAGGCAACGATTCCTTCCTGGATTTTTACACCGAAAGATTTTAGCAATTCTTTGCCTTGATATTCGTGAAGATTCATGTTTAAATTGATGTGGTCAATGTGGACGATGTAATTAATGGGGGCAATGGAGTCTTTGGAATGCGCAAAACTACAAAGCCTGTCAATACTTCAAAGACAGAAGTTTAAGTTCTTCACAAAGTCGCTCCTTAATCATCATTTAGTTTGCCATCTATAACCCGGATGATTCGGGCTGGAAAATTTTGTAAGATTCTATAATCATGTGTCGCACAAAGTACTGCGGTGTTATGCTGCTTGGCCAGGCTACGCATAAGGGTAAGCACATCGTCGCTTGTTTCCGGATCAAGATTTCCGGTAGGCTCATCGGCAAGTAAAAGTGCTGGCTTGTTTAACAGTGCACGAGCAAGGACCACCCGCTGTTGTTCGCCTCCGGATAATTCAAACGGCATGGCCTGCCTTTTAAAGGAAAGACCCACCTCCGCTAATACCTCGTCAACACGATTGTCCATAGCAGTTTGGTTGTTCCAGCCCGTAGCCCGAAGCACAAATAGTAGGTTTTGAGCCACACTTCTGTCTGTCAACAAGTTAAAGTCTTGGAATACGATACCAAGTTTGCGCCGGAGCACGTGTACATTTCGTCGGGAAATACTCCGAAGATCGAATCCAGCGACTTGACCAAAGCCATTTTCCAGTGGGAGCGCAGCGTACAGTGTTTTGAGCAAACTACTCTTACCACTTCCCGTTTTGCCGATGAGGTAGGTGAATTCCCCTTCGCCAATGGTCAGGCTAATGTTTTGGAGAATAATGCTGCCGTCCGTTTGACGGATGTCTGTGTTGGTGAGTTTAACGATGTTTTGCACGATCAGTTTGGCAGGATTTTCAAAATTACAGGATACCTGGTGTAAGTCATTCGCACAAGCTACATTCAGCTAAATAACCTAAAATAGGTACCCACTTTAATCTGTAACTTTTTGTTTCCCGATGCGAAAGTCATGCTTTTTTAAATTATTTTATAAAAACCTGAAAATGTGTGCGATAATTGTCCCTAGAAACAAACTTTTTAGTTCTGGTTTCAAGTTGAATGCTGAACTTTGTCGCCCAAAATAAACTCAATCCTGAAACTTTTCTCTTGAAAATTTCCAATTCATGTTGAATTCAAAATCCATAGTTTTTGCCGTCTTTGCCGTCTGGTGTGTCCTTTGTTGGCGATGGTATGTCTGTGGGGTCATGAATGCCTGCAGCGAAGCGGCGACCAATTCGACTAAGGAAGAAGTGGTGGCGATACCCGACGATCGGATCAATTCAGCTCGGATCGATGAAGGTAATGATATTCAGCCGCTAAACGACCAAAAATCTACTTCAGGCAATACCTCGAACAGTATTACCCCGACAAGTAACCAGTCATCAAAATCTATATCACCTACCAACATGGAGGAGGTGCCACAAAAAGAAGTGGAAGCCCGAATGGTCATCCATTTCCCTTACAAATCTTCTAGTAAAGAAGACAATGCTGCCAATAATGCATATCTCGCCGGACTGGTCAATCAACTTATACATTCCAGAAAAAAAGTCACCATTACAGGCCATACTGATTTTGTAGGTGAGCCAGCTGAAAACCTTGCTTTGGGTCTGAGACGCGCTGAAAGCATTCGGGATTTTTTGGTAAAAAAGGGTGTTCCAAAATCACAGATCGTTTGCAAATCACAAGGCGATCGTAAGCCTGTTGCAACCAACGATACCCCTTATGGACGTTATCAAAATAACCGTGCAGAAATTCAGATACAATGATTTGCTTTATTTTTGTTTCAGAGTGCCCGATAATAAACCTGAATCTGTTGCCTTTAAGACTTGAATCCGCCAAATTACAAATATACCAATAGCTATGTTCGAAAACAACCCATTTGCTACGCATACCCTCGAAATTCTACTCATGCTCTTTGGCGCCGCTTTCATCGGCCTATGGTTGGGCTGGGTACTTTGGGGCCGACTTAAAGAAGAATTAGAGCGATTAAAGGTTGATAATCAAAGCTTTAATGCGACCACCGAAGCAATTCGCCTCGAAATGGATTCGCTCAAAAGCCGTGCGGTTGAGGCCGAATCTGATAGCCGCAATTATGAGACCCAGGTTCAGAACCTCCATCGAGAATGTACGAATCTGGTTGAAAAAGTAACTGATGCAGAAAATGAATTGGCTCAAGTACAAACCCGAAACCGCCAATTAGAGACCCAGTTAGGCCTTTCCTTTTCTGCAGACACCCGAATAGCGAACGATATTCCCTTGGAAATCAAGGAAACCGCCCTTGAAACCTCAGTCTTTGCGGAGCCCGTTGAGGTTCCTTTTGAAATCCACCCTACAGAGCCCGAAGATGAGGATTTACCTGCAGAACCTGAAATGTCCGAGCCAGATGCGCTAGATCCTGAACCTATCGCAATGCTGGATCCAATGCCAGAAACACTTGCCGAAGAAGAATCCATGATGGCTGCCGATGAAAAGCCAGACCCTGCACTCTTTGAAGATAAAGACGACCTCGTTGACTTGAATTGGGATCATGAGGTAACACCTCCGCCGGCACACTCCGCAGAACGGGACGACCTCACCGTAATAGAAGGGATAGGTCCAAAAATCCAGATGCTGCTCAACCAATACAATATTTCTACCTATCGGCATTTGGCAGAAGTCGATGTGAAACACTTGAAAGAGATCCTTGCCAATGCCGGATCTCAACTTGCGATGCACGACCCAGGTACCTGGCCCTCCCAAGCCAATTTGGCCGCCAATGATCAATGGGACACGCTAAAATCTGTGCAAGGCTTTTTGAAAGGTGGAAAAAAGCAAGATTAACATGCGGCACCTACATTATGGTATGTTTTCAGGTTCTGTTGATTTCACCAACTCATAGGATTGTTGGATAAAATGTTCCCATTCAGCATCGCTGAGCCAAGCGAAATCAAGCACCAACACCCAATGTTCCCGATCCATGTACGGTGCAGGAATAATACCTTCCCTATTGATCATTTCATCAAACTCAGATTCCAATACTTTGAATGACGTGGAGGCATAGGTATCTGAATCTGTGAGACAAAAGGGCTTTTTTAGTACTAAAAAGCAGTGGTCCTGCCTCCATCTGACTTCTTCAGTCACAAAAGGAAACGAAAGACAGTGTTTCTTCAAAGTTTTAAAGTTCATCGCTAAAGTTATTGAAGGGTGAGCAACCCAAAAATCCCTGCATCAATCCAGCTGCGATTCTTGTCTTCTCCATCAACGCGCACCGAACCCATAAAGTTTTCACGCTCTGGAGAATGATCATTGTCACAATATGCCAAGGAAAACCCCATTTTTTTTCCTGATTTTAGGCTTTTAGGGATATTTTCGCCCCCATATTCATATTTATTTCCATCATAAATTTTCACTGCAACTTCCCAAGTGGTGGTTTTACCCGTTGTACTTCGGCGCATCGTGCAATGCTCATTGAAATATGCAAAAGTGCTGTCAGGCCGAATGTCGACCACCTTAGCATCCAGCGCAATGTGGTAGGCAAAAGCGTTATAGCTATATTGGTGATTTCCACCACTTGCGTCCTCATCCACAAAAATTTCAAGACAATCGTCGTCCCAATATTTTAACAGACCTTCCGGATGTGTGTCCACCAGGGTGTCGTCTGTAATTTCAGCCAGGACGTACAAATTATTTTCATCCCACAGGATTTTGTAACGTCCCGCAAAATCAGCCGGATTTGGTGGCAATCCAATCCATGTCTGATCTAATGGGAGCCATTCGGCACCTTGCCAATCAGGGTCTTCGGATTTTCCATCAATGAGTGGAGAACCATAATTGGAACTAAATTGTTGTTTTTCAGCGCTTTGTGAGTCTGTTTTAGCAGATGTTTCATCCGTTTTTTCTAAAAAAAGAAAAACCAGGACCAAGAGTACTGCGGCCAGGCCAATGCTTGTATTTCTGTCCATAATTGAAAATTTTTGACAAAGGTGGGCTTTATTGAAAAACCGCGCGCTTGAAATATTCTAAACTAGCTAAACTTCATATAGTTCTTACCCTTCGGGGCTGTCAAAAGTCAAGAGCATTTGGCTATCTTTGCCCCCGCGAACAAAAGACTATCAAAAACAGTCTTTTCTTGCTAAATAATTAAATTAGTCCGCGAATTCACATTCGCATCACTAACTGCTTATGGAACCTACCGGATATCTTCCCGTCATTATGCAATCCCTGGTAGCACTGGGGTTTGTAGCAACTGTACTGATCATCGTCCCGCGACTTGGGCCTCGGCGTCACAGTAAAAAGAAGGACGAAAATTTTGAATGCGGCATCGAGAGCCAGGGCAATGCACGAATTCCGGTTTCGATCAAATACCTGATGACAGCCATCTTATTTGTCCTGTTTGATGTGGAGGTCATTTTTTTCTACCCCTATGCAGTCAATTTCAGAGCGATGGGTACCAGCGGCTTTTTTGCAGTGCTCATGTTTGTAGCTGTTTTTTTAATTGGTTTCTACTATGTGCTCCGAAAGGGCGCATTTGAGTGGGATAAATAATAAATTTAACTATGAAGTATGAAGTATAAACGATGAACTTCAAGCGATTTATAGTTCACCGTTCTTGTATTCATAGTTCATAGATCATAGATAAAACTTATGAGTAATATAATTCCAGCAGAAATGCCTGAAGGCCTCGGTGGAGAAGGCTTTTTCGCTACAAAAATGTCGGCAGCTGTAGGCCTGGCACGAGCCAATTCGCTTTGGCCTTTGCCTTTTGCAACTTCATGTTGTGGCATCGAGTTTATGGCAACCATGGGTACGAACTACGACCTGGCTCGCTTTGGCATGGAAAGACTTTCTTTCTCTCCTCGGCAGGCAGATTTGCTTATGGTCATGGGTACGATTTCAAAGAAAATGGCCCCCATCCTCAAACAAGTATACACCCAAATGGCTGAGCCAAAATGGGTACTGGCTGTAGGCGCATGTGCCAGTTCTGGCGGCATCTTTGATACTTACTCCGTACTGCAAGGGATCGATAAGGTGATCCCCGTAGATGTATATGTTCCCGGTTGTCCACCACGCCCGGAACAGATCATTGATGGGATCATGAAAATTCAGGAGTTGGTAAAAAATGAACCGCTTCGTCGTCGGCATTCCCCTGAATACCAACACCTTATGGAAAAATATCAAATTGGATAATTGATTAAGATGGATAGCGAACAAATACTTGCTCAACTTGCCGATAAAATGCCTGGCGCTGTTGTCTCCTCCGATATCGCCCGCGATGGCATGCTTAATATTCATACTACTCGCGAGCAGATCATCGATCTACTTCAGTTGCTGCGCGATGATGCAGCGTTTGGCTTCAATTTTCTGACCTCGCTGTGCGCCATACATTATCCTGAAAATGTTGGTCAAGAATTGGGGATTATATATCATCTCCACAACTGGCGGCAGAATGTGCGGATTCGGGTAAAAATCTTTTTTTCCAAAGAAGATCCTAAGGTTCCAACCGCAACCCTGCTCTGGCCTACTGCAAACTGGATGGAACGGCAGGAATATGACTTCTTTGGCGTTATTTTTACTGGTCATCCTGATCTGCGCCGCATTTTGAACATGGATGACCTGGAAGTTTTCCCATTACGCAAGGAGTATCGCATTGAAGACGGTACCCGAACGGACAAAGACGACCGCTTTTTTGGCCGCGATGGTCATGTGGGGCAGACTTTTGAATAAGAACCTGAACAATTATGCAAGTCCAATCATACTTTAACTCCCTAGATAGTATCGAAGGAGAACTCGCAACCCTCAATCTGGGGCCAACACACCCTGCTACGCACGGAATTTTCCAGAATGTCCTAAAAATGGACGGGGAACGTATCGTTCATGCAGAGCCGACCATTGGGTATATCCACCGAGCTTTCGAAAAACTCGCAGAGCACAAGCCATACAATCAGATCACGCCGATTACAGACAGGCTCAACTACTGCTCCTCCCCTATTAACAATATGGGCTGGCACATGACAGTAGAAAAGCTCATCGGCTGCGAACTTCCCAAGCGGGCGCAGTATATGCGGGTGATCATTATGGAGCTTTCGCGCATCGCGGATCACTTGGTGTGCAACACCGTTATTGGTGTAGACACTGGCGCCCTCACTGGCTTTACCTATATGTTTCAGGAACGTGAGCGTATCTATGACTTGTTTGAAGAAGTCTGTGGATCCCGCCTCACCACTAATATTGGTCGGATCGGCGGAATGGAACGCGATTTTTCACCGCGATTTCACAAACTACTCAAAGAATTCCTACAAGGTTTCCCGGCGCGTTTCGAGGAATTCACCGGCTTGCTTGAACGCAACCGAATCTTTATGGATCGTTGTATCGGCGCAGGGCCAATCGCTGGCGACCGTGCGATAGCCTACGGCTTTACCGGCCCAAATCTTCGCGCAGCGGGTGTAGACTACGATGTGCGCGTGATGTCGCCATATAGTAGCTATGAAGACTTTGATTTTACGATCCCGGTGGGGACTCAAGGCGATACGTACGACCGGTTTGTAGTGCGTCAGGAAGAGATCCGTCAGAGCCTTCGCATTATTCTCCAGGCATACGACAACCTGCCACAAGGTGAATATCATGCTGATGTGCCGGATTTTTACCTGCCTGATAAGCCAGACGTTTACACTAAAATGGAGGCACTAATTTATCACTTCAAGGTAGTGATGGCCGAGACTCCAGTTCCTGTAGGAGAAGTATATCATAGTGTGGAAGGTGGCAATGGCGAGCTTGGCTTCTACCTCGTTAGCGATGGAGGTCGTCAGCCATACCGTCTTCACTTCCGCCGTCCTTGCTTTATTTTTTATCAGGCATATCCGGAAATGATTAAAGGCTCGATGCTATCCGATGCTATCCTGACCATGAGTTCCATGAATGTGATTGCAGGAGAGTTGGACGCTTGATGAACTAATTATCAAGAAGATTTGACCGATTAACAATGTTATTGACTGAAAATTCTGACCAATATGCACACAGCTACGCAAAACGGAACGCCATTCAAATATTCTCCAGCTGCCAGGGCCGAAGTGCTGGAGCTGACTAAAAAATATCCGGAAGGCCGTGCAAAAAGTGCCATTCTCCGGGCCTTGCATATCGCACAAGAAGAAAATCAGGGCTGGCTTAGTGTTGCTGCGATGGACGAGGTAGCGGATACCCTTGGGATTACGCCAATTGAAGTGTATGAAGTGGCAAGCTTTTACTCGATGTACAACCTAAATCCGGTTGGCAAATATGTACTTGAGTTTTGTCACACAGGTCCTTGTGCGGTTGAGGGCGCTGAAAGCCTGATCGAATATACCAAACTCAAACTTGGCGTTGGAAAAAACCAAACCACGCCGGATGGTTTGTTTACCATCAAAGAAGTGGAATGCCTGGGCGCCTGTGGCTATGCCCCTATGATGCAGGTAGGTGAATTTTTTCACGAACACCTCAATGAAGGAAAAATTGACCAGTTCGTCGAGGATTGTCGATTGGGAAAGATCGACAAAGGTACCTGGAAAATGCATTGAACCTAAAACCTTGCCATTCACCAGGTTTTACTACATAACTGAAAAAAGGTTGCTCACTTGCACAAATTCAAAAATCATGAAATACCTTTCGATCTTACTTCTTGCTACCCTTTGCTGGGCTTCCTGCCAGGAAAATCCAGCACCAAAAAGTGCAGATACGCCGGCGTCAATCCAGGCTGGCGCACCCAAGAATGAAGCAGAAATGAAAGCATTGGCCTCGAAAAGTGGTGTACAAATGGCCGAATCAGAAATGGTAGGCACCGTTTCTGGCCCTAAAAATGGTACCATAAGCGGCAGTAATGTCTCCTTCCGTAAGGCTGCAACGATCACTTCAGACAAAATGGGCACTTTCGAGTCAAATGAAGCCGTCACTGTAAATGGTTCTTTAAACGTCGAAGACGAAGGAGAAGCTATTTTAAGTAAATCCGTTTCGGTAAAAGGAACGGGGGGCACGATAACGCTTCCCAAAGGGAAAGCCGTAATCATTGAACATTACCTGCCTGATAGCAAAACCTATGTTGTCACCTATGAAGACCCCAAAAAAGGGAATTTAAGCGCCAAAATTGATGCAAATTCGGTCGATAAGATCGCTTTAGCATCTTGGGCCCAGGTAACCCGGAAAAATGGAGATAAAGGATGGGTACTTGGAAAATATCTGAAAATCAACTGATTATGCCACAGCTTACAAAAAAAGAGATCGAAGAAATACTGGCCAGAAAGCCAGAAAGCCGCTACAAATATTTCATCCGAGTCGTAGCGGCCGAAGAAGAGGTTTGGGGGTTGGCCGATGATGAAGGTTGGCTAATGCTGGAAATTGAAGGGGAGGAAGGTGATGCACTGGCAGTGTTTCCAAACCAGGAATTTGTGGAGATTTTTCAAAAAGAGGGCGGATTTGACGAATTCCGGATAGAAGCCTTGGATTTATACGAATTTTTTGAATGGCTGGAAGATTTCGAGGAACAGAAAATGAAGGTAGCTGTATTCCCAACACCGAATTTCCAAAGCGCAGTCATGCGACCAGAAGTTGTACGGGAAGATTTTGAAGCGGAATTTGCAAAAGAACAAGAATAATAGGCTTCTGACTATCGAATAAACATTTAACCAAATTCATATTAACGTGACAGCAACAGAAATCACCGCCTTTTTCAAGCAATCCGGCGAAGAACGCTTAGCGCTTTTCATCGCAACTGTAGCCCAAACAAAATCAGTTTTTGGCATCTCAGACGATGAAGGCTGGGCTTTGCTTGGAGACAATGACGATTCCGACATTCTCCCACTTTTCCACGATGCTAGCATTGCAGAAGCCTTTCGTAAGGCAGCAGGATTCGAGGACCATGAAATTGAGGAAATCGAAATGGAAGAACTACTCGAATGGCTTCAGGAACTGGACGAAGACGGCGCCATGGTCGCCATTTGCCCAAACACCCGATTTGAAGGGGCGATTTTGGAGCCTGCGCAATTGATGGCGGATTTGATAGGTAAATAATTTTTTACTGCAGGTGTCATACTACCCGTTTTAGATGCCCAACTTATCAGTTATTTAAAATTGGCGGACAAAAAAGTTGGGATTCTGATTAACTTCAACGTGACACTTTTGAAAAATGGATTTAAACGATTTGTGAATAATTTTTAAAGCAAAATTCACCACAGAGACGCTTGACACAGAGCAATAAATACTCTGCACCTCTGCGCCTCTGCGGTAAAAAAGAATATGGGTCGCAAATTACTCTTAGAACACGCCCAGGTCGAGGGCATGCACACCTATGACGTGTACCGCAAAAACGGCGGCTACCGCTCTGTGGAAAAGGCTTTGAAAACCATGTCGCCTGACGCTGTGGTGGAAGAAGTGAAGAAGTCCGGTCTTCGTGGTCGTGGCGGCGCAGGCTTCCCGACCGGGATGAAATGGTCGTTCCTCGCTAAACCCGAGGGCGTACCACGCTACCTCGTCTGTAATGCAGATGAAAGTGAACCGGGTACATTCAAGGATCGCTACCTGATGGAGAAGATCCCGCACCTCCTCATCGAGGGCATGATCACGTCTTCGTATGCGCTGGGGGCGAACACCTCCTACATCTACATTCGCGGGGAGTATTCCTGGATCTTGTTTATCCTCGAAAAAGCCATCGCAGAAGCGTACGCGGCTGGTTGGCTGGGCAAAAACATCCTGGGATCCGGATACGACCTTGATCTCTATGTAAATATTGGTGCAGGCGCCTACATCTGCGGAGAAGAAACCGCGCTGTTAGAAAGCCTGGAAGGCAAACGTGGCAACCCGCGTATCAAACCGCCATTCCCGGCGGTAAAAGGCCTCTGGCAAAGCCCTACGGTAGTAAACAACGTAGAAACCATTGCAGCAGTTGTACCCATCATCAACGATGGCGGAGACGAATACGCCAAGATCGGTATCGGCAAAAGCACGGGCACAAAACTGATTTCAGCCAGCGGAAACATCAACAGACCCGGCGTTTATGAGATCGAAATGAGTATCACGGTAGAAGAATTTCTCTACTCCGATGAATGGTGTGGCGGTATCAAAGGTGGAAAAAAGTTGAAGGCCTGTGTGCCGGGAGGTTCATCGGTGCCTATCCTCCCCCACTTCCTCGTTTGCAAAACAGCAGCCGGGGAAGATCGCATGATGACCTACGAAAGCCTTTCTGATGGTGGTTTCGCCACCGGTTCGATGCTGGGTTCAGGTGGTTTCATCGTGTACGACGAAGATCAGTGTATCGTGCGCAACACCTGGAATTTTGCCCGTTTCTACGCCCACGAATCTTGCGGACAATGCTCGCCTTGCCGCGAAGGAACCGGCTGGATGGAAAAGGTTTTACACCGACTCGAAAACGGGGGGGGTAAAATGAGCGATATTGATCTCCTGGTGGATGTGGCCAAGAAAATCGAAGGCAATACCATTTGTCCACTGGGCGATGCTGCTGCCTGGCCGGTCAGCGCAGCGATCCGGCATTTCAGGGAAGAGTTTGAGTGGCACGTGAATGAGCCTAGGGTTTGTATGGAACGGAATTATGGGTTGGTGCGAGAAAAAATAGGTGTATAATAATGAATCGATCAACTCAAATTCTATGTCTAGCCTTCCAACATATTACGATTTAATTGTTTCCAAAATCAGGAATAACAAGGTAATTGTTTTATTAATATTGGGAGCGATACTGCTTGCTTGGTTCGTTAATGTTGTTAAGGAGTATATGCCATGAGATACCTCCTTGACTCGCATACTTTTTTATGGTTTTCAGACGATGCACCGGAATTAAGCCCACAAGCCAAATCACTTATTATGGACGAGTCGGTTAGTATTGCTGTGAGTAATGACCTTCGCCGATATCAAACACAAACTCACCACCCTAAAAACCAAACTGCTCGAACAAAAAATTTAGAAAATGACGATCACAATTCCTGATTCGACTTTGGAAAAAGCCAATATCTCGCCCAGCGAACTGCTGATTGAGGTGGCCGTGTACTTATATGATAAGGAACGCCTTACCATGGGGCAAGCCAAACGATTGGCTGGCTTGAATCATATTGCATTTCAAAAAGAACTGGCCAAACGGAATGTGTACATCAAACTGGATATGGAAGATTTGGAGCTTGATTTAAAAAACCTTGAGTTGTTGAAATGATTGTAGTCAGTGATACTTCACCTGTAACAAATCTGATTCTGTTGGGGCAGTTACAATTGCTTCATCAAATTTTTGGAATAGTGATTTTGCCAGAGGCTGTTTTTGAGGAATTGTGCCAAATACCAGAACAAAAAGCCATTCTAGAACAGCAAGGATGGATATTTATTCAAAAGCCAAGTGACACGGCATGGGTTGACATTTTGAAATTAGAATTGGATCGAGGTGAGGCAGAAGCAATTGCATTGGCTGTTGAATTAAAGGCTGCGGCTTTGATTATTGACGAAAGACAAGGTAGGAACAAGGCTGAGTCAGTTGAACTGAAGATTATTGGATTGCTTGGTATTTTACTTGAAGCCAAATCAAAAGGACTGATTTTATTTGTCCGACCATTGATTGATGAATTGGTGAACAAAATTGGATTCAGGATACAGCCTGCACTTTATCAAGCAATACTATTAAAAGCTGGAGAGCAATGAAAGCGTTCAAAGTCTACCTGAAAACTTCGCTGGCCCGAGGCTCTGTGTTATAGGCTTTGAATCTAAAATCTGGAATACTGTTGTTAATATTCATAAAACCTTCAATCATGAAACACCTACTGTTCTTGATCCTGTCTCTTTTACCTTACCTCGCCTATGCCCAAACGGTTATAACGCAAGGTAAATGTGGAGATACTTTGGAGGGTGAATTCAAAAGCAGTAAAGAAACTCAGGACATTGAAATTTCAATGAGTGCCGGGGATTTATTTGAAATTATGGTAGTCCCGGTAAGTGATGACTTGAAGATCAGGGCTGAGATGTACAATTCAGACAATCAACCCATAGCGAATGAAGAGCCCACTGACCTCATGTTTAAAGATGAAACCGTCCGGAGTATTACTTTAACATCCGGCGAGATCAAATCAAACGGCATATTCAAAATCAGGTTATTCAATTATAACGTTGAGCCTGATAAAACTGGCGTTTATAACACATATATCAAGTGCATTAAAAGTAACGGTGATGTGATAAACCCAAAATAGAAAAGTAATTAAAATGGCAAAAATTACCATAGACGGACAAACCATCGAGGTCGCCGACGGCACCACCATCCTGAACGCAGCACGCCAGATCGGAGGCGAGCTCGTTCCGCCCGCAATGTGCTATTATTCTACGCTCCAAGGCTCGGGCGGTAAATGTCGCACCTGTCTCGTACGCGTCACCAAAGGCTCGGATAAAGATCCACGCCCAATGCCCAAACTCATGGCTTCGTGCCAGACGCCGGTCATGGATGGCATGGAAGTCGCCAGCAAAAGCGATGCAACGGTCGTAGAAGCCCGCGCATCCGTCACGGAGTTTTTGCTCATCAACCACCCCCTGGATTGCCCGATTTGTGATCAGGCGGGCGAGTGTAACTTGCAGGACCTCGCGTTTGAGCATGGCAAAGCCAGTACCCGCTACGAATTTGAGCGCCGCACCTTTGAGAAAATTGACATCGGCCCCTACATCAAACTCCACATGACGCGCTGCATCATGTGTTTCCGGTGTGTATTTGTTGCCAATCAGCTCACCGATCAACGGGTACATGGAATCATCAACCGCGGTGACCACGCGGAGATAAGTACTTACATCGAAAAGGCCATCGACAACGATTTTAGTGGAAATATCATTGACGTATGCCCTGTGGGTGCACTTACGGACCGCACTTTCCGATTCAAAAGCCGCGTATGGTTCCTCAATCCTATGGATGCACACCGCGCTTGTGATAAGTGTTCCGGCAAAGTAGTCGCCTGGATGTACGGCGGAGAGATCTACCGGGTCACCGGTCGCAAAGACAAATATGGGGAGGTGCACGATTTTATTTGCAACACCTGCCGTTTTGAAAAAAAGGACAAATCCGACTGGACTATTGAGGGTCCACGAGATCTCGATAAGTCATCTGTTATTTCACAAAACCATTACGAGCACGGAGAATTAACGGTTCGATAAAATGTTGAAAATGAGAATTTTAATGTTTTTTGTGCTGCTTATTTTGGGTTTGACCGCATGTGTTGGCGGGGGTGAAAAGTTAGCAGCAGGTATTGGTGATAATAATAAGGTAGAAGTTGCCAAACCTGTATCTCCAGTGGTCAATCAGGATTCGATTAGCATGGCAGAAACCATTCACACCTTTTATAAGTGGTATGGCGAGAGTGGTAAGCATTTGATCACAAAAATTATTTTTGTAAACAAATCCGCGAAACACCCCACCCTCGACCTAAAAATTTTGGGTAATTATTTAGGAGAGTTTTCTAAAAGCGGGGCAATTTGTATGGAATTCATACAAAACGAGACCATCTTTTACCGGGCATGTGCATTGGCCTGGAGAGAAGAAAACTCGGATGGGCTGCTCACTGGTTTTGAAGCAGATAGATACTATTGTGAACAAGACGGAGATGTCAGTGAATTTCTGACCGCAGGTATCACCTATCAAATAACAGAAGATCGCGCCACCGTGCAGCTTCTACTTGACCCCAACGGCCCAAATGGCGGACCCCGAAATTTTGAAATGAAAAAGGAAAATGGCAAATGGCTGCTTTCTAAAAATGGATGTGAATCAGCTTTTGTACACTAAACCAGTGGATACCAATCCTATTGCGCCATATCCTTGGCGTAAAACATTGAAAATGAGTAACTTGACATACGCATGAGTCTTATCTTACTTTACAGTCTGGGCTTGATTTTTGAAAAAGCCGTCCTTATTATAGTATTGTTCGTTGTCACGCTTGGCGTGGCTGCCTATGCTACTTATGGCGAGCGCAAGATTGCCGCCTTTTTTCAGGATCGTCTCGGCCCCAGTAATGCAGGCCCTTGGGGCCTTCTCCAACCAATTGCAGACGGGGTTAAAATGTTCACCAAAGAGGATTTCGTGCCAAACCAATCGGAGCGCTGGATATACGTTCTGGCTCCAGGTGCTTTTATCTTCGTGGCACTGATGGCCTCTGCGGTCATTCCTTGGGGCACCACGCTCACCCTGGGCGGCCTCAACTGGAGTCTCCAGGTGGCTGACGTAAACATTGGGATCCTGTACGTAGTTGGACTTGCTTCATTGGGCGTCTATGGTATCATGCTGGGAGGTTGGGCTTCCAACAATAAGTTTTCCCTTTACGGAGCCATTCGTGCTAGTTCTCAGATGATCTCTTATGAGTTGGCAATGGGACTATCGCTTATCGCTATCGTTATGTTGAGTGGCTCATTAAGCCTTAAAACTATCGTTGAACAACAGTCCGGAATGTGGAATGTGGTTTATCAACCACTGGGATTCATACTCTTCCTAACCTGCGCCCTTGCTGAGTGCAATCGTGCCCCTTTCGACATGGCGGAGTGCGAAACCGAACTGATTGGTGGTTATCATACAGAGTACAGTGCCATGAAGCTTGGGATGTTCCTTTTTGCAGAATATATCAACATGTTCATTTCCTGTACCGTAATCTCATGTATCTATTTTGGTGGCTACCATTTCCCCGGACTTGACCCAAACTGGCTGGGAGGATTATTAGGCCCAATCATTTTGCTCAGCAAATCTTTCTTTTTCATCTTTGTATTCATGTGGATTCGATGGACACTCCCTCGTTTTCGCTATGATCAATTGATGCACTTGGGCTGGAAATCCCTGATTCCACTTGCGATCGTGAATATGATGCTGACTGGGGCCGGAATCTTGTGGCTTGGGAAGTAAGGAGGTCTGAGGTATAAACCTATTGTGCAAAACCCTAAATACCATGCAGCACTAACCTTTTTGGACATAACATTAAAGACGAAAGGCTAAAAGTCAAAGAATAGCGAACGATATGCAATCACTTACGAACCGCTCGAAAAACGTCGTCAACAAACAAATGACCTTCATGGAGCGCATTTACCTGCCTGCCATTGCGAAGGGAATGTGGACGACGCTAAAGCACTTTTTTAGAAAATCAAATACCGTTTCTTATCCAAAAGAACAACGGGAGTTTGCTCCTGTATTCCGCGGCTGGCATGTACTGAAACGCGATGAACAAGGCAGGGAAAATTGTACAGCCTGCGGACTTTGTGCAGTAGCATGCCCGGCTGAAGCCATCACAATGATTGCCGAAGAGCGCGAAAAAGGAGAAGAGCATCTCTACAAAGAAGAAAAATATGCCGCCGTATACGAGATCAATATGTTGCGCTGTATTTTTTGTGGACTCTGCGAGGAGGCTTGCCCCAAAGAGGCTATCTTCTTGACAGACCGGATTGTTCCGAGTGATTATGTGCGTCAAAATTTCGTATTTGGCAAAAACATGTTGGTAGAAGGAATAACGCCTGAAACTCGGATTGACGTAACTAAAAGGCAAAAACACCTAACAGAAACCCATTAACGGTGAACAATGAACCGAATGGCTAAGTGCCTATCCGATGTTCATAGTTCCTAGTTCAAAATCATGGCACAATACATTTTCTTAACACTGGCAGCCCTCTCTATTCTTACAGCATTGGGGATGGTATTTTCCAAGAATCCGGTACACAGCGTTTTATACCTAATCCTGACATTTTTTGTCATTGCCGGACAGTATATTTTGCTCAATGCACAGTTTTTGGCTGTAGTACACATCATTGTATATGCAGGTGCAATTATGGTGCTTTTCCTTTTTGTATTGATGTTGCTCAATCTGAGTAAAGAAACGGAGCCTCAAAAGTCAACGACCTGGAAAATAAGTGCCTGCATTGCAGCAGGCATGTTGTTGGTGACCATGGTGGGAGCATTGCGCGGTGGAATTCAGGTTAATATTCCGGAAAATGCAAGCGGCAAAGTCGGACTAGTAGAAAACCTCGGCATGGTGCTTTTCACAGATTTTGTGGTGCCTTTTGAAATTGCAGGAATTTTATTTTTGGCAGCGATGGTAGGGGCTGTACTAGTTGGGAAACGGGATTTACAGGTTTAGGCTGGAGACTTCTTCATACTGTAATATGCCGTTGTTGGCGTCCTCGTCAACAACATTCTGATAGTTTGACATTCTAAGATTATTCTGTTTGCTGTTGGCGAGGACGCCAACAACAGCAAAGAAAAAAAGCGTTCAAATGCTAGAAACAATACGTTCCATCCCCATTGACTACTACGTCTACTACGCCACCGTATTATTCGTCATAGGTGTATTTGGGGTACTTATACGCCGCAATGCCATCATCGTACTCATGTGCATCGAGCTCATGCTAAATGCCGTGAATCTGTTGCTGGCTGCCTTTTCAACCTATTTGTCTGATGCGCAAGGCCAGATCATGGTGTTTTTCATAATGGTAGTGGCTGCTGCTGAAGCGGCGGTTGGGCTGGGCATTCTGGTAATGATCTACCGCAATACGAAAAGCACGGATATCTCCTTGCTGGATAAATTAAGAAATTGATTAATCTGCATCTGCTGTACCCACTGATTCAAAGCCATTCCCTAGACAAATATTATGAATTCACTGATTCCACTTATTCCCTTTTTGCCGCTTATCGGCTTCGCGATCAATGGCTTGTTTGGCAAACGCCTGAGCAAAAACATGGTCGGCCTGATTGGCAGTGGCACCTTGTTTGCCTCTTTTGTGCTGAGCGTGCTATGCTTCAATCAAGTGGCTGCTTCTGGCCCGATTCAAGTGACGCTTTACAACTTCTTTACGGTAGGCAATCTGAGCGCGAATTTCGGCTTTCTTGTTGACCAGCTTTCTGTTTGGATGATGCTGATTGTAACAGGCGTCGGCTTTCTGATTCATGTATACAGCATAGGCTACATGCATGATGACGATGGTTTTTGGAAATTCTTTGCTTACCTCAACTTGTTTATATTCTCGATGCTGTTGCTCATTATGGGTGACAATTTCCTAATGCTATTTTTTGGCTGGGAAGGTGTTGGGCTTTGCTCCTACCTTCTCATCGGGTTTTGGTATACAAACAAGGAATTTGGCAAAGCTGCCCGCAAAGCGTTCATTATGAATCGTATTGGCGACCTTGGGTTGCTGATCGGAATGTTTGTGATCTTTCAGACCTTTGGAAGCCTCAACTTTAACGAGATCTTCGCAACATTGCCCAACATGCACCTGGAGGCAGGCATCGCAACCCTGATCTGTATGCTTCTTTTTGTAGGTGCCATGGGTAAAAGCGCCCAAATTCCGCTTTATACCTGGTTGCCCGATGCTATGGCGGGTCCTACTCCAGTTTCTGCACTGATCCACGCAGCTACGATGGTTACGGCTGGCGTCTACCTTGTGGCGCGTTGCCATCCGCTTTACGACCTGTCTCCGGAAGCCATGCACTTTGTGGCGACTGTTGGATTGATCACTTGTATTTTCGCTGCCATCATTGGTCTGCGGCAGAATGACATCAAGAAAGTGCTGGCATACTCGACCGTATCTCAGCTTGGACTCATGTTCGTTTCATTGGGTATGGGTGCTTATGCTACGGCGATCTTTCACGTAACCACCCACGCCTTTTTCAAAGCCCTATTGTTTCTGGGTGCCGGCAGTGTGATACACGGGATGGGAGGCGAGCAGGATATCCGTAAAATGGGTGGTTTACGTAAAGCAATGCCCGTCACTTTCTGGGTGTTTCTAATTGGCACTTTTGCCATTTCAGGTTTTCCGCTGATGGCTGGTTTCTTCTCTAAAGACGAGATATTTGCCTTCACCTTTGCACATGGAGGTGGACTATGGTGGGGCCTGGCAGGATTGGGCGCTATGCTTACAGCAATTTATATGTGTCGCTTGCTTTACGTCACATTCTTTGGTGATTTCCGGGGTACACACGAACAGGAACACCATCTCCATGAAAGTCCTAAAGTGATGACCATTCCGTTGATCATTCTGGCGGTGCTTTCCGTCGTTGGTGGTTTCCTGAATACGCCACATTTCCTCCATCTGGGCAATGAGCAATGGCTGGCGCACTGGTTCTCCGGCGTCATTCCACTCAACGAAATGCATCTGGAAGCAAGTACTGAATGGTCCTTAATGATATTCACGACCTCCCTGGCAGTGCTCATTATTATTGTGTCGTACTTTGTTTACAGGAAGAAGTCGAATCTCCCCGTGTCCGATACGGACCAAAGCAGTCTGACCCGTTTGGTGGCGCACAAGTTTTATGTGGATGAAATATATGATTCCCTATTTGTCCGCCCTGTAGAAAAATTGTCTAAACTATTTCACTATTATGTTGACATACAAGGCATTGACGGGATAGTAAACGGTGTGGGTTCGGGGGTTCAACGCCTCGGCGCGGAGTTCAGAAAATTGCAAAGTGGCAATATTGAATATTATTTGCTGGGCATGGTAGCTGGAGCGATTCTGTTGCTGTTGACGATGTGGGTGTGAGTTTCAGCCTCACCACAGATTTGACAAGGAAGCAAAATGGTCAAGTCCTGACCTATTACAAAACAAGAAAAACTGACGCATGTCACTGATATTCATACTCATCCCATTCATCGCTTCGGCGATCTTGTTACTTCTGCGGCCCGGCGGTTCACGGTCTATCGCGCTTTTGGCTGCATTAGCAAACCTTGCAGTCACAGCCTGGTGTCTTGGCTGCGATTACAGTCAGGGCATGAACTGCACCTTTTCTGTGCCTTGGGTAGCCTCTGCTGGTATCTCGTTCAGCCTTGGCATGGACGGCATTACGCTGATCATGCTTGTGCTGACCAATCTATTGGCTCCGCTCATCATTGTTTCGAGCTGGGGCCGCAATTATGACAACGAACCACGCTATTACGGGCTCCTTTTACTTATGTTGGGAGCGTTGAATGGTGTTTTCTTAGCACAGGATGGGTTGTTGTTCTATGTCTTTTATGAACTGGCACTCATACCGATCTATTTTATCTGTGCCATCTGGGGCGGTCAGGATCGTATTCGGGTTACGCTTAAGTTCTTCATTTACACCTTTGTAGGCTCGCTGTTCATGCTTGTCGCTCTTTTGTGGGTTTATCTGCAAACGGATGTAAATGGTTTACACTCCTTCGCCTGGGCTGACTTGGTGGCTGTGCAAATGTCAACTTATTCAGCCCACTGGGTGCTGCTCGGTTTCTTCCTTGCTTTTGCTGTAAAAATGCCCCTTTTCCCATTCCATACCTGGCAGCCAGATACCTATGTAACTGCTCCCACAGGAGGCACCATGTTACTTTCAGGTATCATGCTCAAAATGGGTACATACGGAGTGATCCGATGGATGATCCCTTTGGCGCCTGAAGCCATGCATGTATTGAACCCGATCTTCATCTCGCTGGCGGTGTTTGGCATTTTGTATGCAAGTATCATCGCGGTGAAACAATCTGATATCAAACGCCTGGTGGCTTATTCGTCAATAGCGCACGTTGGACTGATCGCGGCGGGCATTCTAGCCTGGAATAAAGCAGGACTACAAGGCGGTATCCTTCAGATGCTCAACCACGGGATCAATGTGGTGGGATTGTTCTTCATAATAGATCTGTTGGAGCGTCGCCTGGGCACTCGCTCCCTGGCAGACATGGGGGGTATTGCTAAGTCCGCACCGAAGTTCGCGGCCTTATTCATGATTATCGTACTCGGTGCAGTGGCCGTACCACTGACGAATGGTTTTCCTGGAGAATTCCTGTTATTGAACGGCGTTTGGAATTATAATTTCTGGTTGGGAGCACTGGCTGGATTGACTATAATTTTTGGAGCGATTTACATGCTTCGGGCTTATGGATTGGTCGTATTCGGCGAAACCAGGCCTGAAACAGCCAATTTTGAGGACGTGAATTCGCGGGAGTTTTTGGTCCTGGGAATCATTGCCGGACTGGTCATTGTGCTCGGCTTTTTCCCACAATCGATTCTGGGTCTGACAGATGGAAGTGTGGATCGGATACTTAGGGCGGTGCAGATTTGAGTGGATTGTGATTTGGGGAGATGGAACACATTTGCTTGGGATACCTTTAAAGAATCAATTGTTATGGAATTTACGCTAAAAGATCATGATCATATTCCACTAAACAACCTATTAAAGCTTCTAAACCTGGTTGAAACAGGTGGAGAAGCAAACATACGGATCACTGATAGGGAAGTGAAAGTAAATGGTGCAACAGAAACCCAAAAACGAAAAAAACTCCGCCCCGGAGACGTAGTGGAATTTCAGAAACAAAAGATCACGATCCAATAAACCAATCAACGAATAACGATCAAACATGACCGCACTACTAATAATTTTTCTAACGGCACTTGCCGTTTTGTTTGTCGGGCTGAAAAACCGTTCCTGGTTACAGCCGATCGCGTTGTTAGGGACCCTATTAGCCCTCGGCGCTACGGGGTATGATCTTTTGGGGCCAGGATTTGGCTGGGGTGGCGAATATGCTTCCATGTTTCGGTTCATGCCCTTTGCATATGCCTTTTCAGGCGTAGCGATCCTCGCTACTGCCCTCATTATAGGGCTTTCAGGCTGGGGATTTCGGAACCTGAATTCCACATTGGGCGATCATTACGGTTTGATTCTGTTCAGTCTGTGCGGGGCTCTTATCATGTTCTCCTATACCAATCTGACCATGCTTTTTCTTGGGATCGAGATCCTGAGCATTCCATTATATGTACTTGCAGGCAGTCGTCGGGACGATCCTGCCGGCAATGAGGCTGCCCTGAAATACTTCCTGATGGGTGCTTTCGCCACAGGGATTTTACTCTTTGGTATGACGCTGGTTTATGGCTCAACGGCCAGTTTTGACCTCGCTTCCATTAGCAGGGCTATCGGAAACGGCGATCATATGCCAGGGATGTTAAAAGTCGGTATCCTGCTGATGATCATGGGTTTGAGCTTTAAGGTCTCTGCTGTTCCGTTTCACTTTTGGGCGCCCGATGTATATCAGGGAAGTCCAAATCTGATCACAGCATTTATGGCTACAGTGGTAAAGACGGCTGGATTTGCCGCCTTCTATCGCCTGTTTTCCATCGCCTTTCCTGGCGCGGAAGGATTTTGGAGCATACCGGTAGCCATGATCGCAGCTTTGACCATGACGGTTGCAAACGTGACGGCAATTTTCCAAACTGACTTCAAACGGATGATGGCCTATTCGAGCATTTCCCATGCAGGCTATCTCCTATTAGCCGTGTTGGCCATAGGCACAGCTGGGGCTGACCAAGCTTTACTTTTTTACACCCTGACCTATTCTCTGGCGACTATTTGCGCCTTTGGAGCCTATATTGCTGTGGCTGAGCAACGCGGAAACGGATCTTTTTCAGCCTTTAATGGTTTAAGCAAAAAACAGCCTTTACTCGCAGCCGTATTGACGCTTTCTATGTTGTCTCTGGCTGGTATTCCACCATTAGCTGGCTTTTTTGGCAAATACTTCCTGTTCACAGCAGCTTTCGCCAAATACCCTTGGCTGATTGTACTGGCTGTGATCAATTCGGCTGTTTCGATCTATTATTATTTCAAAATTATCATCGCCATGTACTTCGTCCGTTCGCAGGCTGAAGATGACTCCTCGAATGTGGCTGGCGAAATGAATAATGACACCTTAACGATTCCGGTGGGTGTCCGTTGGGCCGTCTTGATTGGGCTTTTACTCATTGCATTGCTTACACTGGCTCCAGGTATTGTATATGGATTAATTTAAGTTAAATCGAAATTGAACAAGTTCTGAAATAAATTCTATAAGACCTCGTAGGTTTACATAACCCTACGAGGCCTTTTTATTTATAAATCATTCAATTTCAAACTAATGAAACCAATAAATTTGTTTTCACTGTTCGCTTTTACGGCTATAGTCATGCTCATCGCCTGTAAAAACGCCCCCAAACAACCCACGGTAATTCCTGCCTCAGAAACTACCTTGCCTACTCCCCCACCCTCGCCCAAACCAGAGGTTTATATCTATATGGTCTCTGTTGACAAGCTCAATCTACGGGATCAATCAAACAAAAATGGCAAGGTCATCACCCAGTTTCCATTGGGCGATTATGTAGAAGGGATAGGCGAAGTATCGGCTAACAAAGAGGAGGCGACCCTTAGAGGCATCCCGTATAACGAACCCTATTTCAAAGTGACCAGTACCACACCCGACCAGATCACGGGTTGGGCATATAGCGCAGGATTAGAAATAGTCTATGCAGGACCTCGCACCACAATTCCTGATCTGGGCAAATTATCATCGTTCGCCAGGTTCCTGAAAACCTTGGATGTCAAAAAAATAGACAGTGGTAATAAGGCATGGACTTATGTTGCACAAAACCTCGCCAGTGCACAAGGAACACTCTCAGATGCTACCTTTATTATACTTGAAAAATTTCTATTCAGGATGGAAACAGAAGGAAGCTTCTATGAATTAACCGATAAGATAAAATGGATGGAGCCTGATTATGAGGCCATTACCAATGAAACCTTTGATATGAATAAATACCCTGCCACTAAAATTCTGGCTGAAAACGGCTTTAAACTGGCGCAAGGCGAAGGAATGGTTTTCCCAGTGGTTGATTTGAGTAAGTTAGGAGCAGCATTTGCAACCAAGGTGACACCTCCCATGAAAAATTATGTCGAGCAATCAATTTTGGAGCAAAAAGACATGATATTAGATGATGATGGCATTGTCATCCCGCTCGAACAAGTGGCTGACCGTGCAGCATGGTGGGAAAAATTTAACCTGGCTAATCCTTATTTTGTCCTAAGCGAAGAAACCCAAAACGCCCAGCATAGTCTGCTCTTCTTCCTAATCTGCGGTGCCAACAACACGCCCGTTTTTCAGGGAGAAAACGAACTCGTTTCAGAGGACTTCAAAAAAGCATGGGCATACGTTCAGCAAAAATATGCCGAAACTGAACTCGGACGATCGGTCAAAGAAATGTCCGATTTGGTCACCACATCAGGAGGGAAGCGGACCCAAAAAGTAAACGCATTGATGGAGAAATATTTGGCGGTGGACGGTGGACGGTAGACGGTGGACGGTGGACGGTGGACGGTGGACGGTGCACCGTCCTACGTCTACCGGAGACGTTTGGCCAAGGCCTCCGCCCAGGCTGGTGAATCGTTGAGGCTTTCTACGAGATCAAGTTGTTCTCCACCCATTTTTAGAAATGCTTCATGGTATTCAATACTGACTTCCACGGTTGTTTCCAGACAATCGGCCGTGAATGCCGGGCAAAAAACGAGTATCCGCTTTGTTCCACTTTTAGCCAATTCTTCCAATACCTGTGCCGTATAAGGTTGTACCCAAGGGTCACGACCCAATCGGCTTTGGAAGCAAATCGTGTATTGTTCAGGCTTCAAACCCATTTGGTCTACAATGACTCGTGTGGTAGCATGACATTGTGCAGAATAGCAGAACTGATTAACCGGTGTAAGCGTTTTACAACAGTCTGCGCATTTAAGGCAGTGGTTGAATGTATCTGCTTTTCGCAGTTGGCGCTGCGGAAGACCGTGATAACTGAAAAGAAAATGGTCGTATTGAGCGAGATCGTACTTCCGGCTATTGGCAACAAACAGATCAATCATCGGTTGCCAGGTCGGATAAGAATTGATGAATTCCAGCTCCGGAATAATCTGAAGACCCGACAGCACACGCATTACTTCTTGGTGTGCAGAACCTGTACTCGCACTGGCATACTGCGGAAACATCGGAAACACCTTGATCTTACTAACCTTGGCCTGCATCAATTTTTCGATTGCGGACTCAATCGAAGGACTTTGATAACGCATGGCCAGCTCCACTACGTATTCATTTCCAAGTAGTTGCTGCACCTGCTTGCGAAGGCTTACCCCATGATATTTGAGCGGAGAACCTTTTTCAGTCCAAAGTTCTTTATAAAGTTTGGCAGATTGTCCGGAACGAAAAGGCACAATAATACCCCTAACGAGCAAGTTGCGTGCAAAAGGATTGATGTCGATCACGCGAGGGTCAAGCAAAAATTGCTTGAGGTATCGGTAAACTGCAGCGCGAGAAGGTTCATCGGGAGTGCCCAGGTTGATTAGAAGGATTCCGGTAGCCATGTTTTGAATTTTTACGTTGTTTTGTACAGAGAGCCGCAGAGTTTGATCTCTGCGGCTCTCTAAAAATTATCTTAATAACCCTTGAAATGGCAAAACGTTTTCAAGCACGAACTAAATTTTCATTTTTCCATTTCAACCATTCATACACGCCAAACATAGAGACGGAGAAAAACAGATCCCCCAAAACAGTATTACCCAAAAATGGGATGCCCGCAGTGTAACAAGCTGCAAGGCCGGCAGCCGTTTTCGGATATATTCCGCTTTCGGCCCAAACACTAAAGTTAGTGACCAAAAAGAATATTGCTGAGGCAGAAAGACTTGCAGCAAATACGCTTAGACCAGTTACTTGCTTGCTAAGCAAACCGAAACCAGCCAACATTACCATTGCAAAAGCAGCATAAATCCACCAGGAGGTAATGAGCGTAAACTGATTGCCATATAAATCCCGATAGATCACATTGTTGAGGAAAAGATCCGTGAAAAACAAAGCAGCAAACGGAGCTAAAAGCATCAGCCATTGACGATTAAAATAGGCTGCACCAAATAATGCAATCGAACCAATCGGCGTAAAATTATTTGGATGCGGAAGCAGGCGCGTGAGGGCTGCGAGCGCAATAAGGGCAAAAGCAAGGCGATATTTCATAAAGTTGGAATAGATGTATTGAATTGGTTGTATCGGATTTCCCCAAAATCGAAGCAAAGATAGGACGAACACCCTTCCCCAAGTGCCGTTTTTCCAAAAATCAATTTGCTTAATATTAGCTTGACGTATACTTGTGGCTTGATTTTTACATTCATATTTGCATTTCCCTCTTTTTGTATCTTTGACCTACTATGAAATATATACTTCTTTTTGCTGTTTTTGTCCTGGGCTCAGCCCGCGTAGAGGCCCAACGTTGGCAACAACATGTTGACTATCAAATAAATGTTGATATGGATGTTCATAAGCATCAATATCATGGCACCTATAAACTTGCCTATACCAATAATAGTCCTGACACACTTTATAAGGCCTTTTGGCATTTGTATCTCAATGCCTTCCAGCCCGGTAGTGTGATGGATGTGCGATCCAGAACCATTTCAGACCCGGATTCTCGCGTGGCCGACCGCATTTCAAAACTAAAGCCTGATGAACAGGGTTGGATAAAAGTCAACACGCTCAATCATAATGGGAAATTACTCCAATTTGAGCACAACGGCACTATCCTTGAAGTCGCACTCGCTGAACCTATTTTCCCTGGAGAAACAACTGTTTTTGAAATGGACTGGAATGCTCAAATTCCAATCCAAGTACGCCGAAACGGGCGTGACAGTCGGGAAGGCATTGATTATTCCATGGCACAGTGGTATCCTAAACTCTGTGAATATGACGAACAAGGCTGGCATACCAATCCTTATATCGCCCGGGAATTTTATGGCGTCTGGGGTGACTTCGATGTAAAAATTTCTATCGATAAAAATTACATGGTCGCAGCAGGCGGCTACCTCCAAAACACACAGGAGGTCGGGTATGGATATGAAAGCCCTGGTGCTCAGATGAATATTCCCAAAGGAGACAAATTACTTTGGCACTTCAAAACCCCGAATGTTCACGACTTTGTCTGGGCGGCAGACCGGGATTACACGCAAACTTCTATTGTTGCAGATGATGGTTCAATTATGCGCTTTTTCTGGCAAAAAGGAAAAGGCTATGATGAGCAATGGGGCAAATTTCCAGGTATCATGAACCGCGCCAGAACTATTATGAACGAACACTTTGGCAAATATCCATACCGCGAATACAATTTCATTCAAGGGGGAGATGGTGGCATGGAATATCCACTCGCTACACTGATAACAGGTAACCGTGGATTAAATTCCTTGATTGGTGTAGCCGTACACGAACAACTCCACTCCTGGTATCAAATGGTGCTGGGCAGCAACGAAAGTCTCTACGGTTGGATGGATGAAGGCTTCACCTCTTTTGCTGAAACTATTGTCACCAGCCAACTTACCAGTGAAAATCTGCTACCTGGAAAAAAAGCAGCCGAAAACCCTTTTGAATCTACACTTTCCAGTTACCAGGCGCTTGCCACCAGCGGCAAAGAAGAGCCGCTTACTACACATGCCGACCATTTTAATACCAACTACGGATACAGTATGGCCGCTTATGTAAAAGGCTCCGTTTACCTGCTTCAGATGGAGTATATCGTTGGTAAACAGGCTTTTGAAAAAGGTTTGCTGCGTTATTTTAATACCTGGAAATTTAAACATCCCAACGCCAATGATGTAACCCGGATTTTTGAAAAAGAAAGTGGCCTTGAACTAGATTGGTATAAAGAAGATTGGGTTAACACCATAAATACGATTGACTACGCAATAAAATCTGTAGAAAAAGGCGACCGAAAAAGCACCAAGGTTGTTATAGATCGTATTGGAAGGATGGCCATGCCGCTGGATATTGTTGTGACCTATAGTGATGGAACGCAAGAGCTCTTTTATGCTCCCCTCGAAGGCATGCGGGGCGAAAAGCAAGCTGAAAACAAGATGGAACGCACGGTATTGCCCGATCATCGTTGGGTGGATCTGAGTTATGAATTCGAGATCCCAGAAAAAATAAAGAAGGTGGCCAGGATAGAGATAGATCCAAGCCATAGAATGGCAGATATAGCTTTAGAGAATAACGTTTGGCTGAAGCCCGATTGAGTGATCTCCTATATCTTTGTGGACGAAGACTATGAACGAAGAAAAAACCAATATTAAGGCACAAAACGAGGTCGCTTCCGCACAAGATGAAAACCACGCGCTTGCAGCCCACGAATCACCCGCTATCCCTGGCGGAGAGGAGGATCGTGCCATCATTTCAAGGTCATACCGGAATCTGTTAAAATCCATCAAAAGCAAACTCAATACGGAGGATCAAAACAATATCCGCGCTGCGTTTGAACTTGCTGCAAAAGCCCACCAAACCCAACGCCGCAAATCCGGAGAACCATACATTACGCACCCCATAGAGGTGGCTCGAATCTGTGTGGAAGAGATTGGCCTCGGTCCCACAGCAGTTATTTGTGCCTTGCTACATGATGTAGTGGAGGACACTCACGTGAGCCTCAAAGAGATCCATGATCAGTTTGGCGACAAAATTGCCCGCATCGTAGATGGCCTGACCAAGCTTGATGGGCTGCACGATTCTGAAAGCCCACAGGCCGAAAACCTTTCTAAAGTCTTGAAGGCCATGCTGTTCGATGTGCGCGTGGTGCTGATCAAAATGGCCGATAGGTTGCACAACCTTCGGACTATTAAAAGCATGGCGCAGCATAAACAACTCAAAATTGCTGCCGAAACATCTTTTATTTATACGCCTTTAGCGCATCGATTGGGCCTTTATACCATTAAGAACGAGCTGCAGGACATTTGTTTCAAGATTACCCATCGGGAGGTTTACCATGAAATAGCCTCCAAACTGTCGGAGTCCAAAC
This sequence comes from Lewinellaceae bacterium, assembly GCA_947476195.1. Lineage (GTDB taxonomy): Bacteria > Bacteroidota > Bacteroidia > Chitinophagales > Saprospiraceae > M3007. Next base: position 42,150 of record CANJPT010000025.1, read on the forward strand.
GAGCCCGCCAATCCTATATTGCTGAATTTACCGCACCGCTCGAAATATCGTTGAAAGAACTCGGCATCCCTTTTGAGATAATGGGAAGGCCAAAGAGCATATTCTCCATTCACAATAAGATCAAAACCAAGCATGTCCCTTTTGAGGATATCTATGATCTCTTCGCGGTACGTATCGTGCTGGATGTAAAATCTGAACAGGAAAAAAGTGCCTGCTGGCAGGTTTACTCTATTGTAACGGACACGTATGCACCCATTACCCAACGCATAAAAGATTGGATATCTATCCCAAAAGCCAATGGATATGAGTCACTCCATGCTACAGTGGTAGGCCCGGGCGGTCGATATGTAGAAGTGCAAATTCGCTCCAAACGAATGGATGATATTGCCGAACGAGGCTTTGCCGCCCACTGGAAATATAAAGGGATAAAAGGAACGGCTAGTCGGTCTAATAACTACGAAAACTGGCTGGAACAGGTTCGGGAATCCCTTGAAAACGGCGAAGAAGGTAGTGCTGTAGAGTTTTTGGCTGATTTTCAGAGCAACCTGTTTGCGGAAGAAGTCCACGTTTTTACCCCAAAAGGGGATATGAGAATCCTGGCTGAGGGAGCCACTGCACTCGATTTTGCTTTTAGTATACACTCCGATATTGGTTGTACCTGTAGGGCCGTCCGGGTGAATAATCGAATCGTTCCCTTTACCTATCGGCTTGAAAATGGGGATCAGGTCGAAATTATCACAGACAAAAATCAGAAGCCCAGCGAAGATTGGCTTCAGTTTGTAATTTCCTCCAAAGCCAAAAACCGTATCCGCTCCGCCCTCAAAGATGTGAAGCGGGAGCAGGCTTCGTATGGTAAAGAAATTCTGGAGCGCAAACTCAACGCATTTAAGGTACCTGTAGAAGAAAACTGTGATCTGCTTGCAAAATTTTATGGTTTCCCGAACCGCTTGGAATTCCTAAGCGCGATATTTTTGGAACAAGTAGACCTTCGGAAAATCAGCAAACATTTCCGCCCGGATGGTATTCATCTGGTTGAAAAACATTTGGTTGAAGAAAAAGCTACAGAGAAGCCTAAGGTTACGGGAATCAGTGCCCGATCAGTAAATAAGCCAGAAGTTTACCTCAATGGCGAACCCGGTTCGCTGTATAAATACTCCTTCGCCAATTGCTGCAACCCTGTAGCGGGCGATGATATTTTTGGGTTTGTGCTGGTGCAAGGCGGAGCAAAGATTCACCGTGCGAACTGTCCCAATGCCAGCAACCTATATGCCCAATATGCCCACCGCATTTTAAAAGCAGAATGGGGTAATATTGCAAAAAAAGACTTCATTTCAGAAATTGTCATCACAGGTATTGACATCGGCTCAGGCGTCATCAGCAAGCTCACAAACGCCCTTGCTGATCTTGGGATCAATATTCGTTCTTTCTCCATTTCGGGTGAAGGCGGCTATTTTGAAGGACGCGTTTCAATGGTGGTCGCAAATACCGATCACCTACAACAGGCTTTGCTCGCGCTCAAAAATTTTGACTGGGTGAAAAGTGCTCAACGGGCAGAATAATGCCCGAAAATCGCCTACAAAAAAGAAGAGCCGTTCCTGGAAATAGGACGGCTCAAACTTCTCTTACCGATTAGAGAGATAAAATTCAAGAGATTATAAGTTCAGTATAAACTGAATAAACTTAAAACTATACTTGAAATAATCGTGCCAAACTTGATTCCCCTCCCTGATTTTGAAAGTATTTTAGCAAACAAACCACCTACTGCGCTTGCCGCTGATCCAGTCAACCAATTTTTTTTTTAAAACCGCATCATTTTTTGACTATCAAAACTAAATGCGCTATGTGGTTAAAAAAACACCGTGGTAAAAAACTATTTCTAGTGCCGCGCCCGGCCATTAAGGTATGAATTGGGGAGGCAAATTTTTTCTTTATCAAGGCGTGAGAAGGGCGCAATGCGGGACATTTTAACCGACGAACAACGCAGAGAAAGGAAAAATCAGACCGCCATATTCACACCTTAATGGC
>CANJPT010000026.1 GCA_947476195.1 Lewinellaceae bacterium
CAAATCAAGATATGGGAAGCATTTGTTACAACCAGTTTTTCAATGTGGCACATGCTGGCTCTCTCAATGAATTGGGACACTCCACCTATTCGAACAACATCTTTGGCCTGATGGCCCATGGACCCCGCATAGAGTCGGGTATGATTGGGGTGCAACCACACCAGGGAAACCGATGGGTTTTTCCTTCCATAGACGTGGATGGGGATGGAATTCTCGAGCCGCCGTTTGATATCAATCAGGTTGACGGCTATCACATCCGGTGTTCCGGACCAGTAGCTGCATCTTTTTTCGAAGTACACACCCCACAGGCGACCCAACTTTATGATGTTGCCCATCCTTTCCACCCTTTTGTCATCATTCCGGACCTGGACAACGAGTTCTTTAACCAAACTGAAGGCACCCCACAAGAATGTGTGCTGGACGGGCTGTTGGGCGACGTGCCGGATATGGACAAATGGCTGGCCGACGGGAACACTTCTGCTCTTCAGGGTATGGACGAGGCTGATATCTGGCAAAATCAGCGACACCTTTACCGCTTGTTGCAGGCGGACGCAGAGTATTATGCCTCCTACAGCGGTTTTCCTGGGTTTGTGGCCCAGCATCAAAACGGGAACATCGGCAAGTTCTATCAGATAAACTCCTTGCTGGCTCAATCTGCAACAGTTTCTGAAGCACTGGCATCGGAAGTATCGGCGCTGCAACAGCAGATTGCCGACAACATCGAAGAGGTCGACAACTTGGACAATCAGCTTCAAGGGGAAAGCAACCCGGCCACTATCGCCGCGCTGATGGCGGCACAGTCAAACGCTTCCGAAGGAATAGTATCCGCGCAGGGTGAATTGAAGAACCTTCAAACCCAGTACGATGCGCCGCGGTCTACCTACTATCAGCAGGCGCAAAGCATAAACAACAGCGTAAATGCCGTTGGAATTTTTGAAGCCAATGAGAAAGCGGTCAATCAGGTGATGCTCAATGCCCTGATCAACCAGTCTGGAAACCTGACCGAACAGGATGCCCAAATGCTCAAAGGCATTGCCTCGCAATGCCCTAAGACTGGCGGAACGGCAGTAATCAAAGCTCGCATGCTGCTCGAAGATTGCCACGAAGATGTGACAGATGACTATACCGTCGAATGCGAGGGCGAATTTTCAACTCAATCTACGCTTAGTTATGCTGGCGAAAATTCACCCAGAAATCAGGCTGTGGCTCAAACCGCGACCGTGTTTGGTGATGACATCTTTTTGGATGTCCTATTTGTGGAAGGAAGCCGCTATTTGCTGTACGATCTGAATGGGCGAGAATTGCTTTCGGGTAAACTGGATGCCTCGCTTCGTATTCAGATACCCTCCGGGCTTGCACCTGGTGTGTATGTCTGCACGGTTGCCTATCCATCAGGCGTGACCACTTCTCAAAAAGTAGTGATTGCTCGATAAATTTTTTCAACTGAGGCCGTGCCGTGCTGCAACACGGCACGGCCCTTTCATTATTATGGTTATGAAAAAGGTGCTGTTTGCCTGTTTCCTGATTTTACAAGCACAACACTCCCTGTCTGCCCAAAAGTGGGACGCGGGCTGGGTGATTGGCCAAGACGAGACCATTCAAAATAGCGGAGGGGGCACCTTTCTTGAATTTAGCGATGGCACCTTGAACAAAAGTTTTGTCCTCAAACGATTCTTTACTGATGGCGCCAACAGCAGCATTTGCGACCGATATGGCAAGCTGCAATTTTACACCAATGGCTGTCTTATCATCAACCGAAATCACGAAATGATGGAAAACGGTGAGATACATGTGGGCTATTACACGGACGGCTTTTGTGCCGACAGCAGTTTAAATTATTCTAACAGTGTTACTCAGTGCATCCTCGCCCTTCCAAACTTCAAATACGACAGTCTTTATTTTGTGGTCAATCGAAAGCTGGATTTGCCGAACGGGCTAAATTCAATAGTCGGGACAAAACTGTACCTGAATGTGGTGGATATGCGAAAAAACCAAGGGCTGGGACAGGTTGTTTCCAAGCATCTTGAAATATTAAGTGACACGACAGAGGATGAAGGCCTTCAGGCGATTCCTCACGCCAACGGCCGCGATTGGTGGATTATCACGCCCAAGTTCAGGTCCAACTGCTATTATGTAGTCTATCTGGACGCAGAGGGCAACACCACAGTGACCGAGCAGTGCCTCGGCACAGCGTTCGGCCCCGAATCTTGGCTGGGGCAATCCACTTTTTCGCCGGATGGCACTAAGTTTGTCCGCTTTCATTGGAAGTACAATCTCAATATCTTTGATTTTGATCGCTGTTCTGGAATGTTATCCAATGCACAGGCCATATCATTCCCCGATATTGAATTCTTTCGGGCGGGTTGTGCCTTTTCGCGCAGTTCGCGATATTTGTACACGACCACGCACACCAAATTATTCCAGTTTGATATGCAGGCTCCCGACATTGCTACGTCTCGGACATTCATAGCCGATTGGGACGGGTTCAATACGCCCTTTAACACCAAGTTTTGCATGGCCAATCTTGCGCTTGACGGCAAAGTGTACGTCGGTTGCCCCGGCCAGCACAAACACATCCACGTTATTAATGATCCGGATTTGCCGGGATTAGCCTGTGATTTTCAGCAGCACTCCATTGAACTGTTCACCAGCAATTTTTGGTCGTTTCCAAACCAAGCCCATACCCGTTTAGGTCCAGTGGATGGTTCAATATGCGATTCGTTGGAGATCAACAGCGACCCTTGGGCTTTTTTCCGATGGGAGCAGAAGGATACGACTAGCCCTTTGCAAATTAATTTTATTGATCTATCAGGTTATCAACCAACAAGTTGGCATTGGGATTTTGGTGACGGCGTTTCAAGTATTGAAATCAACCCCTTCCACATATATGACTCGATTGGTGTGTATACTGTTTGTCTTATAGTAAGTAACTCGGATGGCAGCGATACACTTTGTCGAGTTCTATATTTGGGCACTTCAGCAACAAATGAATTCGACAGTGCCATGCAGTTATCTGTGGCCCCCAACCCATTTAGCGATAATATCATTGTTGATATAAGTGCTAATTTGAAGAGCCCGATTTTCCGATTATATGATCAAATTGGTCGCACCGTGCGCGAGTATCAACTGACTTTCGGTGTTACCGATTTAGATACCAAAAATGTTCAGCCTGGGATTTACTTTTGGGAGGTGTCAGGTAATGAAGGAAGGATTGCTACAGGCAAAATTATCAAGACGGGCTGGTAGATTTACATGCAGGCCTCGAATAAATATGGCACTAACAATGCATGGTCGAAAAGTTGCGCTAAACGCGCAACCTTCGACCATGCTCACGATGTGCGTTCTATCAAAAAATCATGTGTCCATATTGTAAGCCTTGAAGATAAAAAGATCATCCCATTTGAAACGATGAATTTGTTTTATCGCGATCCAATGAAGCGGGCTTATCTGGAAAAATTACGGGCCGAAGAAGTACCGATGTTTTAGATATTTGGGGGATTTTCGGGGTGCGACTTGAAGTCGCACCCCGAATTCCACACATTGACCACATTCCACATATTGACCATATTACTATCATGAACGAACCATTCGATCAACTCGATCTGCTCTCCGCTCCACCCGAGCCCAAAATGCCTATCGGCAAAGTAGTAATGATCAACTTCGGTATTATGGTTGCCTATATGCTGCTTTCAAGCCTTGCTACCGACAGCGGATCTGAAGCAGGTTTCGGTGTTTTGGCCTTAGATGCTGTCCTGATTCTAGCCCAGGTAGGGCTGAATATGTTGGCCGGCCTCATTCTTGTTTTTATAAAAGACAAAAAGAAATTAGGAGGAGCCTTGCTCATTGGGGGCATTATTATGGGCGTAATTGGATTTGGGTCTTGTCTCGGGCATATGGCGCTTATGGAAAATTGATCAACGATCTTCTTCGATGCACTATCCCTTAGAGTTCAAGCTCGGTTCAGCTCATATACCGGCCCATCTCTTGTTCGAGATGCTGGCCTACACCATAGGTTACCAGCTATATGTATGCCAACGCGCCCGCAGTCACGACCTCATCAGCGACGACGAAAGAATGTGGATCTTTCTCGGGGCTGCTGCAGGGGCGCTCATCGGGAGTCACTTGCTGGGCATTCTGGAAAATCCGGATTATCTCGTTCATTTAAACTGGCAGATCTGGTTGGGCAACAAAACAATTGTTGGAGGACTGCTTGGTGGTCTTATCGGGGTAGAACTGACCAAAAAGATCATCGGTGTCAATACCTCTTCGGGTGATCTCATGACGTATCCTTTGCTTTTTGGTCTGTCACTCGGGCGTATCGGGTGTCATTTGGCCGGACTTACGGACGGGACGCACGGCAAGCCCTCAGATCTTCCCTGGGCCATTGATTTTGGAGATGGTATGCTGCGTCACCCAGTCAATTTGTACGAGGTGTTCTTCCTCACCGTGCTGGCTTTTCTAATCTTTCAAATTGAAAAAAAAGGTCCACTTCCCAATGGCCGACGTTTCCAGCTATTCATGATGAGCTATTTGCTCTGGCGTTTTGCCGTGGAATTTATAAAGCCTGTCTGGCTGTTGCCCATGGGTATTTCGCCCATTCAGGTGGCCGTGTTGGGAGGGCTTTTGTATTATTTTGGTGTATGGGGGCAGGAAATAATTAAAATTAACAGTAGAACCGAAAAACAGGAAAATCACGATAGAAGAAATGTGCCAATCAAGTGATTTTGGCAGGCTTCTCCAGGTTTAATTTTCCTGTTCTTCTGTTCCCCCATTCTCCCATTTAAGATATCTCCCAAATATCCCCCCAAAGCCTCGCTCCACCATCCACATAAATCGTGTCGCCCGTCATATACGCTGCTGCCGGGCAGGCGAGAAAAAGGGTGAGTGCCGCCACTTCGTCCACTGTGCCGAGGCGTTTCATTGGAATAGTGCGGGCTACATCTGCTATGAGATCAGGTGGATAATTTTCCAGGCCGCTACTCTGAATAATCCCAGGGGCAATGCAGTTGATCCGTATGCCTTGGGAGGCCCATTCCACGGCAAGTGATTTGCTGAGGTTCATCACCCCTGCCCGCGCTGCAGCCGTGTGCGCCATCCCCGGGAATCCGCGTTCATTGTTTACCACGATATTTAGCACCACTCCGTGCTTTTGCGAAAAAAAGAATCGTTGTGCCATCGTTTGCGTCACAAACCAGGTGCCATTAAGGTTGGTATTCACCACCGCCTGCCAACCTTTTGGCGTAATATCGGCAGCAGGACCAGGGAATTGTCCACCCGCGTTATTGACCAAAATGTCGAGCTTTCCTGTTTTATTGGCGATAAAATCTGCCATTTCTGCTACTTGTTCGGGTTCCCGGATGTCTAAAATATGGCCATGTACCTTGCCATATTGACTCAACGCCTGCACGGCTTTTTCGATGCGCTCGGCTTTGCGTGAGCAAATGAATACTTCCGCCCCGCATTCCAGAAACTGTTTGGTGATCGCAAAGCCAATGCCACTCCCGCCGCCAGTTACCAGCACGGTTTTTCCTTTGAATAAATCTGGTTGGAACATGGTAAGCCAGTTAAAAACAATTTGGTTTCGCTATGTGCACAGGCGTTAAATCTTGGACGAATGGACATTTTTGCACTGGACTTACACGCTAAAAACTTGAACAACAAGGCCTTGTAGCGACGTGTCTGCCGGGTAATATTAAAATGCACACTACTGGGCATTTTCTAAAATCGAGACCTGTAAGGTTTTGGGAAACCTTATAGGTCTCGGGGCAAAACAAAAATGTCCAGTAGGGTGATTAAAATGTCCATTTGTCTGGGTAAGGCCTTAAAAAATTGCATTATATTTTAAAAGAAAGCCGCCAGTTAAAGAAGGCTTCAATCCAAGATATTGACCAAGCTCAGCTGGGCTGGCACCTGCGGGCGCTTTCTCCACCTGAACGAGTGTGAAGTGGTCGTAGAATACATCCCCGAATAACCCGAGCGCAAGCCCTTTAACGATTTGGATATCAAGAATATTTTGCCACAAAACATTGCCATTCAGGTTTTGCTTATAGTCTGCAAACCATGCAACTTTAGAGGCAAATGCGATTCGGTCTTTAAAAAACTTGTTGACGTATTGTGCTTTGACCGAAAAGCCTACTTGGGAGCGATTGTTCTTACCCGCTTCATTGCCAAGCGGTTGGCCTTCCAGGGCAGCAAGGTTATCGTTGCCTATATAGGTTAAGTTGAAACTGGCTGGAGACAGGAAAAAAGTCAGTTCTTTAGTGGCTTTGATGTCAAGACCAGGTGCAATGGCGAACCTTGCCGGGGAAAGAAACTCGGAAAGCAGGTTGGAATCTACCCCATTGAGCAAGTTACCCGAATAGGTTTTTAGCAGTTGAGATTCCGCTGTTCCATCCAGTGCAACGAATAGTTTGTCGCCCAGAATACGGTAACCAAATCGTGAGCCTAGGCGAAGGATATCCAGGCTTTTTTGAAAGTCAGCACTTTTGCCCCCAATGCGTTGAGCAGAAAGCTGGAGCCCGCCATTGTTGTTCCAAAAGTATTTTGGCTTTTTCAGGTTAGCCGAAAGCGCGATAAGACCGCCCAAGCCGAGACGGCTGTCGCCTCCCCCTAACTTAGGGTTAATAAGCCCGAGGCCAGTAAGGTCAAGGCCGAAGCTGCCAGTTATGGTCCAATCCTTTGGAGGTTTTTCAGTTTTTGGGGCTTCTGTTTGAGCGAATGAATGTGTCTGCAGGCAGATTACGGCCAACAGTAGTGTAAAAAAAAATTTCATGATAGAAAATGGGTGAAATTAAAAAGTCTGATATTCAGGTGAATACATGATGTGATTAAGGAGCTTCTCAAGCGGGATCTTCACTTCGGTCTGGTTGTTCGTGGCAAGATAATTTTGCCATTCATAGGTCCAGTCAGAAGGGGGCAATCCGTTCAGAAAAATCTGGTCGTAGAAATAGTTGAAACGATCATTGTCTACCTGCACAGGTAGCAAATAATCAAGCAAGTCCTTCACCAGCTGATAGGGGTTGGAAGGATCAAGCGAAATGCCACTGTTCTTTATCCAGGGTACGATGTCCAGTTTGATCCCTATGCTGCCAGAAGGAGAACCGCCAATAACACGCTTTCCGGTCAGGAGCATTTGTGGGAGTTTATATCGGGCAATAATAGAAGTTGAGCTGAACCAATGGCGACTGAATTCGGGTCCTTGATGGTAAGCCGGATAACCAGCTACATCCGGAGGGTAGAACAGGTTGAGATTGGCAAGCCCGAGCATCCTTTCATACACGGTCGAGCCATAGAAAGTGAAGTAATGTTTAAGGTTATCTGTGTAAGGACTGGGAATAGGGATCCCGAAAAACGTGATGGATTGCAGGGCTAGTTCAAGTGGAGAACGGATCATGCCGCCGATGATTTCGTCCGCGTTGACCGAGTCGTCCATGTCATAAAAATGCTGACTTTTAAGCAATTTGCGCATCATCGGAACGATCTCGTAGCCATTTGTACGCAGAGAATCGGCCAGTGGCTCAATAATATCATCTTCGATTTCCTGTGTGATATTGGTGTGTACAAAGTACCGGTAGATGCGGCGCACAAAGTTGCGGGCGGTCTCTGGTTGGGCAAAAACCATATTTACAAAGGCATCTAATTCTGTGTACATCGCTGTAGCAGTAGTCCCCCCTTGAATTACTGTATTTTGGAATTTACTACTGAAGGTCTTGTTGCCGGTATCATGGCGGGAAATGGTGGCTGTACCGCGAGGAATACTGGTTTCGGGGTCCAAAGTGGTCCGGCCCGCCGCCAATCGCCAGCCGGTGAACACCCTTGCGGCCTGTACAATATCGTCTTCAGTATAATTGGTATAGTCGCCAGGACTAATTTGCGGGCCTTTTCCAATGGTAAACAACTCAAAAAACTCCCGCGCGAAGTTTTCGTTCGGGGCGTTTTTCTGGTTTTGGTGGCCATTCAGGTAGATGAGCATCGTGTTATCGGACACGACTTTTGTTGCTATTTTTTTGATATTGCCGAGGGATCCCCAACGCATAAGCGTCAGGTAATCGAAAAAGGTAGCATGGTTGTATGTGTTGATATTAGTGGTAAAAAACTGATGGAAAAAGAAAGCCATTTTATGGCCGATCCCGGCGTCTTCAAGCGCTTCATTGAGCCACCAGCCTATCACACGCCGATCCAGATAATAGGTGTCTGTGGTAGGGAAGGCTTGCCCTGTCGGGATTAGCCATTTTACCTGCTCTACTGCCGGGGTGTTAAAGTCATCGTATAGCGGTTGGTCAAGTGCCAAATTGTTGAGCGTCAGCAGGCTGTTCACGGCTTGATCTGCGTTCATCGATGCCAATTGCTCGATGCGTTGCTTGGTATACCGGAAAGAGGTACGGCGCAAGAGATGTGCAGCACGGTGTTTTCCTAAGGCGCCTTGATAAGCATCGAGAGAGGCCATTTTTTATTAAATTTTATGATAGGTGGATAAGCAGAGCCAAGCAAAATAAACCGGGCAGGTTTGCCCTTTTGGTCAGTCAGAGCCCGCAAAAAAGCAAACAACTGCAGGCGCACCTGAATTTTGTCAATAATAACGCACTTGCCAAGAATGTCCGGAAAGATAGGGCGGTACATCATCCAATTTGAACCAGTCCTCCAGAAGTTCCAGGTTGAGGTAAAGCGATGGTTTGGCAATTTTATTTTGCAGATGCTTGACCTGCGTTGTCTTGCCAATTTGCCACGATCCAACCAGGCCTGCAATCGGACACCAAGCCAAATCTCGAAGGATTATTTCTTGTCCCTCAACTCCCGCCTCAAAATTTTCCCCACATTCGATTTCGGCAATTCCATACGGAACTCCACTTGCTTGGGCACTTTGTAGTTTGTAAGGTTTTCGCGGCAATGTGCGATAACCTCTTCAACAGTGAGTGAAGGGTCTTTTTTTACAATAAATACCTTCACGATCTCACCTGATTTCTCATCGGGGAGACCCAGTGCGGCAGATTCGAGTACTTTGGGATGCAGGGCCAATACATCTTCGATTTCATTGGGATATACGTTGAAACCAGATACCAGGATCATGTCTTTTTTTCGGTCAACAATCTGAAAAAAACCGTCAGAGTGCATGAAACCCATATCGCCGGTGTAGAGCCAACCATCTTTGACGGTTTCGGCGGTCGCATCCGGGCGTTGCCAGTACCCTTTCATGATCTGTGGGCCCCGGGCTATGATTTCGCCTACGTTTTCAGGGCCCGGTGGCAGGGGGCTACCACTTTCGTCAACAATGCGCAAATCTGTACTTGGCACGGGCATCCCGATTGTGCCAACACGCATGGTGGCGTCAACCGGATTCACGGTGAGCACTGGGCTACTTTCGGTCATACCATACCCTTCGATGAGTCGGGTGCCGGTTACTTGTTGCCAGCGCTCGGAAACGGCACGTTGTACGGCCATGGCACCCCCAACAGCAATGCGGAGCGTACTGAAATCGAGGGTCGAAAAACTCGGTTGATTCAGTAATCCGTTGAAAAGTGTATTCACCCCGGGCACAATATTTGGCTTGTGCTTGCGCCATTCCTTAATGAGCGCGGGAAGATCCCGGGCATTGACGATCAGGATATTACAGGATCCAATGCTCAGGAATGCCAGGCAATTCACCGTGAACGAAAAGATGTGATAAAGGGGTAGGGCGCAAAGGCTTCGGGGCGATTCGCCCTCATGCCCTTGCAGTACAGGCATGAGCCAGGCCCGTATCTGCATCATGTTTGCCAGCAGGTTGCGATTGGTAAGCATGGTTCCTTTGGATACCCCGGTGGTTCCGCCGGTGTATTGCAAGGCAATCGTATCGTCCGGACCACCCTGGAATGGCGGAATCGTGAATTTTTGGCCTTGTTTGAGTGCATCCAGAAAGCAAACGGTATTGCGTATACTGTACTTCGGTACCATTTTTTTAATGCGGCGGACTACGAAGTTAACGATCTGGCCTCTCAAGCCCAGCATCTCACCGATAGAGGTAATAAGAACAGTTTTGATCTGTGTTTCACCAATGACCTGCTGCAAATTGGCGGCAAAATTTTCTGCGATCAGTATGGCTTTAACCCTCGAATCAGCGAATTGGTGCTTCATCTCACGGGGGGTATAAAGCGGATTGGTATTGACCAGAATTAAGCCTGCCCGCAGCACCCCGAACATCGCAATGGGGTATTGCAACAAATTGGGCATCATAAGGGCCACCCGATCGCCTGGCTCCAGACCCCGGGAGAGAAGATAAGCCCCAAAAGCCATACTTTTTTCGTCCAGTTCTTTGAATGTCATGGTTTTACCCATGAAAATAAAGGCCGGTTGATCCGAAAATTTCTGAAAGGAATCTTCCACCATGTCAATGACACGGTTGTACTGCGAAGGATCAATATTTACGGGAATGTCCGCTGGGTAGTGTTGTAGCCAAGGCTTTTCCATATTACAAGGGTTTGTTTTTCCGATGTAATATTTTGAAAAAAAATTGATTTTTTAATAAAAATGGGCGATGGTTTTTTAGACCCTGGCCGAGGTGACTTTGAACATGGTAAAGATGCTTTGAATAAAACAGGAGCATCACCGTTACCCGGGCTGTTCCAACCATCAGGTACCTCTGGTATTAGAGAGCTTGTCCGGAAATTAGCTTTGAGCTGAAATCCAATTCCAAAACAAGCTTTCAGCGCTTATTCGGGCAAAATCTTAAGCAAAAAATACGTATCCAAACGCTCTTCCCGGGTGGCCGGATTCAAAAATTTAGGCTTTAGAAGGGCGACCTGAAAATGACGAAATTGACCTGTTTCTTCAGTTTTTACGCCGGCTTCTTCTAAGATTTTACGGCCATCTAGAGTCGTATAAACCCAGATATCGCCCTGTTCTCTGGCCACTTTTTGTGCTTTTTCGGGCGACTCCAGATTCTCCATGATCTCGCCATTGTAAAATTCCATAGCGTGGCTGCTGCTATTGAAAAAGTACATTTTATCGGGTGGAATACCCTTGGAACGTGCAAATCGCACCGCTTGGGGGGGGCTTTGATAGGGCAGCAAATTGGGGTAAAAATGAAAACTCAGCACAAAACCAAAGATGAGTGCGACCCAGGTTCCACGTTGTGCCAACACTTCAGGATCATCTGGAAATGGATTTCGAAAAATCTTCAAAAGCAGGGCAGCGGTACCTGCAATAGTAATTCCGGCGGCTATCAAATTGCCTGTTGGGAAGATGAAAAAGAGGGCAGTAAATGCAATAAGCAAGCTTATAAATGCAGCAAAATAAAGCAATACCCAAAGTACTTTCCCTACAGTTTTCCAGGAAGTAGCCACCAGCACTGCTGCCCAGGGCAACGTGATAAAAATATAATGGGGCAGTTTGTACTGGGATTGGGAGAGTGCAATGAAGGTGAGAATGAAGCCGCCGAGCGCATAATACTCGGGTTTATTGAGGGGGTGACTCATAGTCACCTCCTCAATAGCCATGCTGTTTGTTGTTGGCGTGGACGCCAACAACGGCAAAGTGGAGGATAACGCCAACCACAAACCCTGAATATGCCGCCACAAGGATCCCGGCAACAACAAACACCAGGGCAAAAACGCCCACAAATAGACGTGCATGAAATAAAACCCGGAGGTGTTGTTTTTCCATACATTCTCTCCCGTAATACGGCCAAAACTCTGTTCCCAGAAGAAAAAACGGAGGCCTGAAACACCGTGACGATCGTTTATCAACTTTTCTGGATGTAGATCGAATTGCTGCCAAAGCCCCCAGCACATAGGCAAAAGTACCAGCGCGGTAAGGGCTAATCCTACCAGCCATTGCCAGCGAAAAATACCCCGCCAATCGCGACGAATCAGCAAATGTGTACCTACCGCAAAGGCAGGCATCACCAGGCCGATTGGCCCTTTGGCGAGCATGGACAGACCGACAAAAAAGAAGCCGGCCAACAAATTCCTCCAGCGATTCAATTCAAGATATTCAGCCAGTTGCCACACCGCGCAAGCCGAAAAGCCAAGCAAGATGGTATCCGTGCGCACATCGTTGCAGATGACCAAAAGTCCCATGCAGGAGGCTAGGATAAAAGCAGCTATTCGGGCGGCCTTTGCCCCGTAAAAAAGCAGGGTAAAACGATAAGTTGCCCATACACCCGCCAGCGCAGCGAGCAGTGAAGGCAGCTTATAGGCCCAGTTGCTCAGGCCAAAAAGTTCGAAGGAGGAGGCCGAAAGCCAGAACAAAAGCGGAGGCTTATCCAGATAATCCATGCCCCGATGATGTACCTGGAGCCAGTTTCCATCTCGAAGCATTTCCATAGAAATGGAGGCGTATTGCGAGGCATCTACGTCCATTACATCGAGGAACAGGCCGCGGACATAGACGGCACTGAGGCCAAACGCGAGCCAGTGCCAGGGGTTTGATGGTCGTGAAATTGTCGAGTACAGTCGGGAGAAAAGTGCTGGATTCATTTAGTGGTAAAGGTCGGGCGTATATAGCAAATAGGAGACACCCCCATTTTTGGAAGTCTACGGCCTCTGTGTAGCTTAATATTGGTAGAAATCGGCATTAGGGCTATTTGATATGGACCTCGGAGAGGTTTAGTATTATGCGGCTTATCCCAGACTACTGGACATTTTCTAAAATCGAGACCTATAAGGTTTTCAAAAACCTTATAGGTCTGGGGACAAAACAAAAATGTCCAGTAGTATGGGCATATCCACAAAATTAATTGTGTTAGGCCTCTCCGGGGTTTGTTGCAAAATTAGGGATGACTTACAAGGCTCAATCTACCGCTTCCACCAAACTCTTCACCCGGAAAGCCTTTTTCGGATCAGCCAAAACCTTGTCCGTTTTGAAAAGGATAATTACTTTTTCGTTGGGCAGCAGATCGAAATAGTTATTGGAGAAAAATCCCGCTTCCTCTGTTTGTAAATACACGTTTTTGGCAAGTTTTCCGTCCGTTTGTAAGGAAATTGAATAGCCTTCCGTTGTTTTTTCCACGCTGGTGATTTTCAGATCCGGATTCGGAAGTTTCATTTTCTTGGGTGGTACGGCATAGAATAGTCGGCGGCAGAACACGGTGGTTCCCAGTGAATCGGTGAGCTCAATTTCCATCACGCAATTTTCCGGCTTTTTATTATTCAGGATGGTTTTAAGCGGACCTTGCCAGAGAATCTTGCTCGAATCCGGTGAGATCGCCAAACCAGCCTGATTAAAGTCAAATAACTTATCTCCATCGAAAGTGTAAGCATGCACATGAAGTGTCACAACTATGCTATCTATCAGATCATTTACGCCGAATATCTTCAATACATTATCTTCCAGAATTGGCAATACTGCTACAGGCTTAAAGGCCTCGCGGGCGTAGTAGTGAAGTGCTTTCCAACGTCCGTAATAGTCCACACTACTCCAGGAGGCCACCGGCCATACGTCGTTCAGTTGCCAGTAAAGCGTGCCCATACAATAGGGCTTATTGCGGCGATGCGCCTCAAAACCTGTGCGCATTCCCTCTGCCTGTAGCAATTGGCTTATGTACACAAAGTCCTCAAAATTCTTGGGGCTGCGGTAATCACGTTTCATGTATTCTGCGATGAGCGCGTTGCCACGGGGGTGTTTTTGGTGCAGCAACATCACTTTGCTATCCAGTTTTCGATCATCCGGCTCGGTAAAGGATTGAATGGTGCGCCATTCCGGGAAACTCTGGAAGCCATATTCGCTCATAAACCGGGGCACTTTTTTGTTGAATACGTCAAAAGGTTCCTCGTCATGCCAGACGCCCCAATAGTGTGAGTCGCCTTCTGTCAATGATTTTGCATTGCCTCGTCCGAACTTTGGAGAACTTTCCCAATAGGGCACCCGGTCTCCGTTGTTTTCCACATACGTGCGCAGGATATCATTGAACAATAACTTGTATTCGCGCCAGAGTTGGGTGCGTTGGGCCTCATTGAATTGCATTTGCCAACCCCAGTTATGCCAGGCTTCGTCGTTTTCATTGTTGCCGCACCATAAGGAAATACAGGGGTGTTGTCGTAAACGTTCAATTTGTTCGAGTGCCTCAAATGCCGCTGTTTTGAGAAATTTTCCGCTGCCGGGGTAAAGCGCACAGGCGTACATAAAATCCTGCCAGACCATAATGCCGCGGCTGTCGCAGAGCTGGTAAAAAGTTTCGTCTTCGTAGATGCCACCGCCCCAGACCCGGAGCATATTCATATTGGCCCCCACTACATCATCGAGCAATTTTTTAGTTCGGGAAGGATCCACCCGATCCTGAAAAATATCCTGCGGGATGTAGTTAGCGCCTTTGGCAAATACTGGCTTTCCGTTGAGTTTAAAATAGAAGGACTCGCCTTTTTCATCCTTCTTCGTCACCAGTTCAATAGTTCGTATGCCCATTCGAATGTCCTGACGCTCAATGGTTTGCACCCCTTTTTTTATTTCGATCGTAAAATCATACAACGGGTGTTCGCCCATGCCGGCGCACCACCACAATTTTGGATTTTCGACATCGTAGGTCACTGAATCGGAATGCGTGCCGGGCCAAAGCACCCGGTCTTCTACCGCTTTGCGCTTGCCTTCTTTAAAAAAGACCGTCACCGGGAATTTCAGATCCGAACGGTAGCGGAAACGGGCTACCATGCGCGCCTTTTCCGGCGTGATGCTCTGGGTCGTGATGAATACATTTTCAAATATTACATCATCCCAGGCCTCGAGCGCAGGTTTTTGCAGAATACCACAGCCCACAAAACGAGGACCCCAGTCCCAGCCGTAGTGGAATTGTGCTTTACGGGTCATCGTGCGCTGTCCACCGGGGAGTTCATAACCGAGGTTTTTCCAGGTTTCGTCTGTTTTTTTCAGTGGGCTTTCAAAATAGATATGCAGCTTGTTACCTGTGGCTTTCAAAAAACGTTTCGCTTCTACTCGGAACGTGCGAAACATGTTGTCGGTTTCCAGCAACAGGGTATCGTTGAGGTAGATCTGTGCATAAGTATCTAATCCCTTGAAAATCAACTCGACGTGCTTTTTAGCCAGCACTTCGTCGTCTACATCGAAGGTGGTCTGAAACTCCCAATCCTCTTTTTCGATCCACTGCAGTTTTTCCTCATTGTCGCGCCAAAACGGATCTTCTATCATCCCATTTTGAAGCAGCGCGGTGTGTGCAGTCACTGGGATCTTTACGGGTTTCCAGCTGGGTGTATTGGCTTGCCGGAACTCCCACTGGCCTGTACGGAGGGGTTGGCGGAGGGGGCTACGATCGACTTGTGCTTCGGAGACCATGGGAGCGAGTATGAGCGCGAGAATAATGAGTCGTTTCATCCCGCAAAAATCCTTTAAAATATCCAATATCCAACAAGGAATTTCCAGTGCCAAAGGAGTTATTGCATCCAGCCGCCTCCATTGACTTAATGGCATAATACAACCATAAACTTCAGGTCCAACGCTTATTGGGGTGGGCATTGCACATTGCCTATCTTTATCCCATGAAAATACTCATGGTTTGTCTGGGCAATATCTGTCGTAGCCCCTTAGCCGAGGGCATTATGAAACAAAAGATCGGCGAAGCTGGTCTTCAATGGGAGGTAGACAGTGCCGGAACCGGGCATTGGCATGCTGGTCAATTGCCCGACCCTCGCTCGATCGTGACTGCCAGGCAGCATGGAATAGACCTCACAGATCAGCGGGCCAGGCAATTCCAGGTCGCAGATTTCGAGCAATTCGATAAAATCTTTGTGATGGATATTCAGAATCGGCGCGATGTACAGCGGCTTGCACGAACGGACGAACATCGTGCCAAAGTCGAACTCATTCTGGATCAGATCCACCCCGGGCAAGACCATTCGGTGCCTGATCCCTACTATGATGACAATGGGTTTGAGGCGGTTTTTTTGATGCTCGACCAGGCTTGTGGTGCGTTTGTTTCTACCCGATAAAAACCCTTGATGTCTAAATTTCCAACACGCTTACACCCTGCTCTGCTCAAGCCATCACCTTTGTCGTATCAATTTATGTATCGAATTGAATGCTCTAAAATCCAATTCCCAAATAAGCCCAAAGCTATGTGTGGATGAAATGCTATCCTGTATTGGCTATCTTTAAGTAGTCCTAAATTGCTGCGAACATCAGCATTATTTTCGATAACACAAAAATATTTTTAGGCTTGTCTAAAAATAAAAAATACTTTTGCTAAAAATCTGGTAAAGTATGAACGCCCTCCTGATTACCTCTGCTGAGGAAAATTACCTGAAAGCTATCTTCAAGATCGCCGAAAAAGACCCTGGTGCAGTACTCACCAATGCCCTTGCCGCAGAAATGGGCACCTCTGCCGCTTCGGCCACAGATATGCTCAAACGTCTGAGTGACAAAAAATTGGTCGTTTACGAAAAATATCGCGGGGTTAAGCTCAGTGAGGCAGGCAACCGGATCGCTACCAATCTTATCCGTAAACACAGGCTCTGGGAGGTTTTTCTGGTGGACAAACTTGGCTTCGCCTGGGATGAAGTACACGACTTCGCCGAACAACTCGAACATATTCAGGGCGAACAACTCACCGAACGCCTCGACGATTTCATTGGTAATCCCCGATTCGATCCAC
Organism: Lewinellaceae bacterium; assembly: GCA_947476195.1. Classification (GTDB taxonomy): domain Bacteria; phylum Bacteroidota; class Bacteroidia; order Chitinophagales; family Saprospiraceae; genus M3007. Next base: position 16,574 of record CANJPT010000026.1, read on the forward strand.
ATGGTGACCCCATCCCGGATGCGCAGGGTAAGTGGTTGCGCCGCACGCAAACCCGATTTCTTACCCTTGCTTCCGGCCAGCGGGGCATCATAACAGGCGTAGACGATCACTCACCAGGCTTTCTTCAATACCTCGGAGAGCTGGGTCTTGGACTCGGTGCTGAACTTGAGCTACTTGAACGCACTGCCTATGACCAATCCTCTAAAGTCCGTATCGGAGCACACCATGCTGTATTGAGTGAGAAGGTTGGTCAAAATCTTTTTGTAAGAATTTTATAAATACAAGGCATTGATAATCATAGTATTGTATGGATTATAAACCAAAAAAATCAGCAGCCAGGAATAGTGGACCACAAGGCCCCCAGTCGCTATCTGAAGTTCACAGCACCGTAGATACCAATTTAAAAGGCAATGCCTTGAAACGGCTTTTTGCTTTTATGGGCCCGGCTTATCTGGTGAGTGTAGGTTACATGGACCCCGGTAACTGGGCCACTGATCTTGCGGGTGGAAGCCGGTTTGGATATGCACTACTGTGGGTACTGCTCATGTCAAACCTGATCGCGCTATTGCTGCAAAGCATGTGCGCCCGCTTGGGTGTCGTAGCACAGCGCGACCTTGCACAAGCGAGCCGCGAGCTTTACCATCCCATCGCCAACGTATTCAATTATATCTTGGCCGAAATTGCCATCGCCGCCTGCGATCTGGCTGAGGTGGTCGGTATGGCCATCGGCTTGCAATTGCTGTTTGGCATACCACTCTGGTGGGGCATGGCCATCAGTGTACTGGATGCTTTTGTAATTTTGTTCCTCATGCAATTGGGTATCCGAAGGCTGGAAGCGTTTATTTTGGGCCTGGTACTCATCATCGGCGGCACTTTTGCGATTCAAATGTTGCTGGCTAAGCCAGATTTGGGTGAGGTAGTAGTAGGCTTTGTCCCTGGTATTCCGAATACCCAAGCATTGTTCATTGCTATTGGGATCATCGGCGCGACGGTCATGCCGCACAATTTGTACCTCCATTCTGCTCTGGTACAATCGCGTAAAGTAACGCGTACCGTGGAAGGGATCAAAAGTGCCATTAAATACAACATCATTGATTCGGCCATAGCGCTCAACCTGGCGCTGTTTGTCAATGCGGCCATTTTGATCCTTGCCGCCGCCGTTTTTCACAAAAACGGGTACAATGGCGTCTCTGAGATCCAGGATGCGCACCGATTGCTGGAACCCCTTTTAGGCAAAAGTTATGCGCCGGCATTGTTTGCCATTGCCCTTATCGCGGCCGGACAAAGCAGTACGGTGACAGGAACCCTGGCCGGGCAGATCGTCATGGAAGGTTACCTCGACCTGCGCATTGCGCCCTGGTTGCGGCGCCTGATTACGCGTTTGCTTGCCGTGATTCCGGCCATTTTGGTCGTTACGATCCTTGGAGAAAGCGCCACAGGCGACATGCTGGTCATGAGCCAGGTCATCCTGAGTATGCAACTGGGTTTTGCGATCATTCCTCTCTTGCATTATGTGAGTGACAAAAACCGGATGGGGCAATTTGCCATTGGTTTTTGGGCAAAACTGGGGGGCTGGGTAAGCGCCACAATCATTGTTGTACTCAATATCTGGCTGGTCGGTGAGGCCGTGATGAAATGGGCATCAGAAGGACACTGGTTTGTGCAACTTGTAGTCATTCCTGCACTGCTGTTTTCCTTGGGTATGTTGTTTTATATCACGCTGAAACCCCTCATTGCCAAGCGTCTGCCGCAGGCTAAAGTGTACCTGCCGCATGGCGCTTTCAAAGGCGTTGATTTGTTGACAGTACCGGAATATCATGACATTGCTATTGCGCTCGATTTCTCGGAAGCAGACCATAAGAGCATGGAACATGCGTTACATATCGGTGGAAAATTGGCAAATTATTACCTGATCCATGCCGTCGAAACCGCTGGCGCCTGGGTTATGGGGAGTGAGATCCAGGATATGGAAACCAATTCAGATGTTCAAAATCTGGAGGAATACGCCGCTGCACTCCGGGAACTTGGCTACCATTGTGAGGCATGCATCGGCTATGGTTCCGCTAAAAAAGCAATCCCGCTTTTGGTCAAAGAAAAAGGCGCGGATCTGTTGGTGATGGGTTCCCACGGACACCAGGCATTTAAGGATCTAATCTTTGGTACTACGGTGGGTGCGGTAAGGCATGCCGTGGGTATACCGGTGCTGATTGTTCGGTAATGCGTTCCAGGCTGCACAAAAGAGCCCATCAGGAGAATAGGTATTTTCAAAGGTAAATACCCTGAAGTGAAAAGGCACGAAAAGCTGGTTGGATGGCTACGAAAAATCTTTCGATCTTTTTTTTAGCTTTAAGAACGGGCGCTCTATCAAAGCCCAACTGATTCGAGCTAACAAATAAGTGCCGCAAAAGGCCAGCAAAATATAGGTTGTTTGCGCTAATACTGGATTCCAGCCACTAACCATTAACCAATCACCAAAACCTCGTTTCCAGGCATATTCGAACATGTGGTGGAAGACATAAAGCCCATAACTGTACTTGCCAAGGTGTTGAAGAAAGTAGTTTTCGCAAACCCTCCGGGTAAGACCTCTGGGGTCAGGAGAAAGTGCCAAAAAAAGCAAACAGGCAAACAGGATTGGCGAAAGGGTGTACAGCCGATGCTCCGTTCCGTTCAGAAAAATATGGACAATCTCCCAGCCAGACCAGCAAAACAGGATCCGAGCGATCCAGAATTTATAAGGCAGGGATTGCAGCCAACCCAGTCGCAAAGCGGTGGCCACAAAGGCCCCAACAGCAAGTCCGTCCATCCGGCAAAAAGGCAGGGTATATGCAGCCACGGAGAGTTCTGTGCCCACCACATGATCGGTCATGTTACGCAGGCCAGTTCCCATGGCCAACAGTACCAGACAAAGGATCGCCAACCCTCGTTTAGGCATAAAATACACCACCAAAGGCCACAAAATATAGAATTGCTCTTCTACCGCCAACGACCATAAGTGGTTGAGATTGAATACCTGACTATGCCATAGCCAGTCATTTTTCAGGCCCATCGCAATATTGGGCGTAAAAGTGAAAAACCAGGCAAAGGAGTCGTAGCCCTGCAAGCGTTCAGGAGCATTTTCGATTAAAATAACGGTGAGCCAGGTCACAAGCACTGCAAAGTAGTACAGCGGAAAAATTCGCAGCACCCGACGACGATAAAAGCCAGAAAAGTACCCCGGCTTTTCCCTGGAATCAAGCAAAATACCGGTGATCAAAAAACCTGACAACACAAAGAACAGATCCACCCCCATCCATCCATTCTGCACAATGTAATAAGTACGCTCATTAACAAAGTATCCCCGCATCAGAAAATGGCTCAGCAACACGGTCACAATAGCGATGCCTCGCACCCCGTCTAGTGCCGGGATATGACCTCTGAAATTGATTTCTGCCTGTTGAACGTTTTTCATTAATTTCCCTATTTTCTTGTTTTCCTGTTCTCCTATTCCCCAACTACACTAACCAGCGTCAAATGCTCCGACCTAACCGCCTCCCCCAAAAATATCGCCGCCTTGCGGTCAAATTCCGCCGCAGATTCCGTCGTAAAATAATTCACCTTCCCGCCCTTACTACACACGGCCTCCATTTCCAGGTGGCGGTGAAGATACTCAGAAAGGCTGTTGGCCACAATTTCTCCCTGCGAAAGCAGTTGAACGTTTGCCGGCAGGTATTGCCTGATTTTATTGGTCAACAGCGGATAATGCGTACAGCCCAGCACCAGCGTGTCTATCTGATCAGATTGTGCCAGCAACTCCCCCAGATTTTTTTTAACAAAATAATCTGCTCCCTCGCTTTCATGTTCATTGTTTTCCACCAAGGGCACCCACATTGGACAAGCCTGTTGGAACACCTTTATTTTCGGAAAAAACTTCTCGATCTCAATGACATACGACTGCGAAACTACGGTGCCGCGGGTAGCCAATACCCCCACATGGTTGGTTTTAGTAAATTTCCCCACAATCTCGGTGGTGGGCCGGATCACCCCCAAAACCCGACGGTTCGGGGCGATCTTCGGCAGATCCTGCTGCTGAATAGTGCGCAGCGCTTTAGCTGAAGCGGTATTACAGGCCAAAACGACCAACTGACAGCCCATGTCAAACAGATGACGCACACACTCCAGGGTGTAATGATATATGGTGTCGAAGTCGCGCGGACCATAGGGCGCGCGGGCATTATCACCCAGGTAGATATAATCGTATTGAGGCAGTTTCGCGCGGATCTCGCGAAAAACGGTCAGGCCGCCGTAGCCGGAGTCGAAAACACCTATGGGGGCTGGAGTTTGCATGTAGCGCAAAGATAGGCACTAACCAACAATCTCTTTCACCACCCGTATTGCGGTGTCTAAAGCACCGTGCGCGGTTCCACTGTGGCCTTCGGTGTGTGTGGCTTCTCCTGCAAAAAAAATTTTGCCAGATACGGACTGAGCTAGCTTCTGACGCTGAACAATGCCACCACCAACTACAGGGAAGGAATAAGCCCCCCGTACGAAAGGCATTTTGCTCCAATCCATGATATAAGCATCCACAAATTTTCCCGTAGCTGCGCCACCATACATTGAATCCAGGTCGGCCAGTACGGATTGAACCGCAGCATTGCCGAGTGCGCTGAGCTGTTCGGCTTTTTCTCCCATGACAAATGCGGTTAGCAGCGGGGTCGAACCTCGTCCATTGGAGGTGTGCCAATATTCTGGTACAGATCCTGCACCATAGATAGAACCTGTGTCCATGGCCCAAAACCGATCACTAAATTTGAGGATGATCTTCATGCCTGACCCCATGCCTATTTTTTGCATGGCAGCAGTTTTGTCATTTGGAAGGGCGGGTGAAAATACAATATCACCGTCCCGAAGCACGGGTAGGGGCACTGTTATGACTACATAATCTGCTTCATGCATCGTACCAATGCTGTTCATAACGTGCACCTTCGATCCGGAATAGTCAATGGATTGCACCGGTGTGTTGAGTACTGTCTTGGCTATGGCATCAGAAAAGTGGGTCTCCATCACCTGCTTAAAAGTGCGATTAGCAACCAGAAAATTTTGTTCGCCCGCATTCCAGAGATCATTCTCTTCTGCGATGCCTTGGATGCTTAGACGATCATTGGAAGTGCCATATTCATTCCCTATTTGAGCATTCACGAAATGGCGCACCCGTTGTGCAATATTTTGATTGTCAAGGTGTTGGAGTACCGTTTTGTCGGCTCCGGAATACACAGCGGCATTTTCTACAAAATTCAAGGCTTTTGTACCATCTGCATCGGCCTTAATTTGGGCCTCTGTTTTCAATCCATTGTCGAGCCAATAAAAATCCTGGTCTTCCACATCAGCGAAACTCAAGCCAGGGGTTTTTTTTACCAATTTGTACCATTCGCTTTTTTCACCGTGCACTTCTTCAGCGCCTAGTTCTACAGCAAAATCTGCAAACCCTTCCAAGTTCCGGATTCGCCCGCCCCATTGCTCCGAAGCTTCCAGGATTTCAACTTCAAAACCCTTCTGCAATAATAAGTGACCGGCATAGATTCCCGCCAGACCAGCCCCAACCACAACGACTTTTTTGCCTATTCCTGGCTGTAGATAGTCTCCACTACATGCTGACAGCACCAATGGTGAAAGAAAAATTACTGGCGTTGTTTTTAAAAATGTCCGACGTTTCATAAGGATTTAAAATTAAAAATTTGCCTGTTTTTAAACCCCAAAACACTACCCACCCATACGTTTCTTATTTAATCCCGTAAAAAACCGATTCAACTCATCCACCGAATAAAACAACACCTCCCGGGGTTTCGAACCTTCTGCCGGACCAACAATGCCCAGTCCTTCCAGCTGGTCCATGATCCGCCCTGCCCGGTTGTAACCGAGTTTCATCCGGCGCTGGATCAGGCTCGTGCTGCCGTGCTGGGTTTCCACCACCAGGCGGCCGGCATCTTCGAGTAGATCGTCCATGTCGGCAAAACTGAATTGCTTGCCACTTTTGCCATCGCCGCCTTGCTCGCCTTCCGGATGGAATTCTGGCAAAAAGAAGGGCTCCGGGAATCCTTGCTGTTTGGCAATGAAGTCGATCACGCGTTCGACTTCAGGGGTGTCCACAAAAGCAGATTGCAAACGAATAATATCGCCGCCCACCGAAAGTAGCATATCCCCACGGCCGGTGAGTTGTTCTGCGCCGCCAGCGTCCAGAATCGTACGGGAGTCCACCTTAGACGCTACCTTAAATGCAATACGTGCCGGGAAATTGGCCTTGATCACACCGGTGATGATATTTACCGACGGACGTTGGGTTGCTATAATAAGGTGTATACCTACCGCACGTGCCAATTGAGCCAGACGACCAATGGGTAATTCAATCTCCTTGCCAGCCGTCATGATCAGATCTGCAAATTCGTCAATTACAAGCACGATGTAAGGCATGAAGCGGTGACCCTTGTGCGGGTTGAGGCGTCGGGCTACGAATTTATCGTTATATTCCGTTATATTCCGCGTTTCTGCCTTTTTCATCAGGTCATACCGCGTTTCCATCTCGATGATGAGTGAGTTGAGCGTGTGCACAACCTTGGTAGTGTCCGTCACGATCGGCTCAGTCTGGTCGGGCAGGAAGCCAAGGAAGTGGTTTTCGAGGTGGGCGTATGGGAAAAGCTCCACCTTTTTGGGGTCAATGAGGATCAGTTTTACCTGTGAGGGGTGCTTTTTATACAGCAATGACATGAGTACCACCCCGATACCCACCGATTTACCCTGACCCGTCGCACCTGCAATAAGCAAGTGAGGCATTCTGGTCAGATCCGCCACAAAGACCTCGTTCTGAATGGTTTTGCCTAGCGCAATAGGGAGTTCCATTTTTGCTCGTTTGAACCGTTCATCCATGAGTACCTCTCGGATACCTACCGTCTGACGTTTTTTGTTTGGCACCTCAATACCAATGGTACCCTTTCCAGGTATTGGCGCGATGATACGGATACCGAGCGCGGAGAGGTTCAGTGCAATGTCGTCCTCCAGGTTTTTAATTTTGGAGATACGGATGCCCTTGGCCGGGATGATCTCGTAAAGCGTGACCGTCGGCCCGATGGTGGCCTTGATTTTTTCGATCTCGATCTTGAAATACATCAAGGTCTGAAGGATCTGATTTTTGTTTGCTTCCAGTTCTTCACGGTCAAATTCGAGCACCGTGTTTTCATGCTCGACCAGCAGTTGGGAGTGCGGGTATTCGTAGTGCGATAGTTCCAGGGTGGGGTCGTACGGTTCGCTCAGGTTGGGATTGTCTTCCTGGATAACAGCAGTGGGTGGTTTGTATGAATTGGCATCTTCGGGAGTACTCGGTACTGGCGGAGCGTTTACCACGATCTCAAGATCGCCATCGTTACCCGGTACAAGGGCTTCGCGTTTGGGCAGATCGGCGAAAAGTGCGGAGCGTTGACTCAGATCCAGGGCAAGTTGACCATCTGTAAATCCATCTATACCTGTCATCGCTGGCGTGGTTGCCGTTGCGGTGATAGTGGCAGTTTCGGAGGTGCTTTTCTGGCCATCCAAAGGCTTTTCGGCAACAATAGTGGAACGCGATGGACGTGCAGTAGCAGCCGGTTTCCGTTTTCCGAAATTACCCGCCAAAAGATCATTGCAGGCTTGTTTTGTTTCTTCCCAGAGTTTTTGCCAGGTAAAATCATTCAGGTCGGGATTATTCGACCACACGAAGGTTGCCACCAGCGCAAACAGCATGAGTGCCAGCGTGCCGATCACTCCGATAAAATTCTGGATGTACTCGCTGATTGCCTGTCCGAATACACCTCCCCAGGGAAATTCAAGTTTTTGCAGGAAAAAAGAGCACAGCACCGATGCGATGGTCATTAATATTACGGTGCGCTGAAATTTGCTGTTCAAGAATCCGAGCGGGGTACGGCGAATGAACGCGAGACCATACTTATACAATAGGTATACGAAACCGTAGGAAGCTATGCCGAATCCCCAGTAAATGATTGAATCGGAAAGGAATGCCCCAAGCCGTCCAAGCCAGTTGTCCACCGGCACATCATCGAAAAAAACATCCCAAGAAAAGCGGAATACCACATCATGGTCATTCTTCCAGGTGAAGAAATAGGAGGTAAAGGCAATGAACAAATAGAAGGAAAGGAAAAGCAGAAACACACCGAAGAGTTTGGAGACTCGTTCGCTGTCAAAGTTCATGCTTAGTTGTCCGCGCTTTTTGGCTGTCATGCAATTGGTTTTTGGTTGATTGGGGATTAGTGATTGGTCACATCCATCTAGCGGATTTAGAGCAAAAGTAGTTCGTGTTGAGGGAATTCAAGGTGGAATTTTCGTCGGCCTATCGCTTTCGTACGATCATCAATCCATCTCTGAGCGGAAGAAGCAGATTTTCTACCCGTTCGTCGTGCTGTACAAAATCATTAAAAGCCCGCAGCACCCGGGTCGTTTCGTCGCGTTCATTTTCGGACGCCACTTTGCCATCCCACAAAACGTTGTCAGCGAGTAAAAAACCACCGGAGCGAATTTTGGCCAGGGCCAGTTCGTAATGCGCTGGATAGTCGAGTTTTCCTGCGTCGAGGAAAACAAGATCAAAAACTTCGTCCAGGGTTGGTATTACCTTAGCGGCATCCCCAAGGTGCAAGACGATTTTTTTCTCCATGCCAGCCAGGTTGACGTACTTTTGTATCAGCCAACCTAATTCATCGTTTGCTTCAATGGCATGGAGCAGGCCTCCTTCGGCCAGACCTTCGGCCATGCATATAGCGGTGTATCCGGTAAACGTCCCGATTTCCAGCACCCGCATTGGGCGAAGCATCAGACTTAGGAACCGGAGTAGTTGGCCCTGATATTCCCCGCTTAGCATCTGCGGACCGAGGGTTCGGAGGTGGGTTTCGCGTTCCAGATCGCGAAGAATCCCGCCAAGCGGCGAGGAATGGTTTAGACAGTAGTCGAGCGTTGAGTCAATTTGCGGCATTTTGTATCGTTTTAGGCTAGTTTGTGAAGGTCAGAACAAATGTCCACTTAAATTTTATAGAAATTATTGAAAATAATTTTTCTGTTCCGTCTGAGAGATATACCTTTGCATTCGCTTTTCGAGAAAGGGGTTTTTGAAGCTCGAAAACATGTTGTTTGACAGCAAATTAGCCTTGAAGGTTACGCGTTTTTCGCCACTGTAGCTCAGTTGGTAGAGCAGCTGATTTGTAATCAGCTGGTCGGGGGTTCGAGTCCCTCTAGTGGCTCTAGTATTTTTATATTTTCTTATTTTCCCATTTTGAGGGTTTACTGCTAAAAACAGGAAAATAAGAAACAGGAAAACAGGAAAATTAAAATGCACCAAGGGGGTGCCCCGGAGTCGGAGAGCCGGGCCAGACTGTAAATCTGGTGCTTTATCGCTGAGTAGGTTCGAATCCCACTACCCCCACTTTACACGCCCTTGTCCCGATTTTTCGGGATGAAGGCTTGTTCTGCCAATAAACTTTTCTTTAGCCAGAATAGTTTGCAAGGCTTACCAAAACATTCTGCCTTTATTTTTAAAGGTGGTTTAAGCTGTATATGTACAAAAGCGTCTGGTGGGTCAAACTGCCTTCGCTGAAGTTAGAACAGTTAAAGCGGTGGTAACTCAGCTGGTAGAGTGTCAGCCTTCCAAGCTGAATGTCGCGAGTTCGAACCTCGTCCGCCGCTCTCCTTTTGATTGCTGATTGACTTTTTGTTTGTTTTCGAGTTCGTTAACGACCAAAAAGAATCAATCTTCAATCGTTTTTGCTGTTGTAGCTCAGGGGTAGAGCACTTCCTTGGTAAGGAAGAGGTCGTGAGTTCAATTCTCATCAACAGCTCAAAAAGAAAGTGATAAGCTGATAATTTCTCAATGTGGTAAAGACAGGTTTACAATGTTATCACATCATCACATTATCGAATTGTCACAAAATTAAATCATTTTTTCACTTTAACTTTTAGATTTAAAAGTCTTTTACAATGGCAAAAGAGACATTCCAGCGCACCAAGCCGCACGTAAATATTGGCACCATCGGTCACGTTGACCACGGCAAAACTACGCTGACGGCTGCCATTACCTATGTGCTTTCGAAAAAGGGTCTGGCAAAGAAAACAGACTATGATTCAATTGACGCAGCTCCTGAAGAAAAAGAGCGCGGTATCACCATCAACACAGCACACGTTGAGTATGAGACGCTTGCTCGTCACTATGCTCACGTAGACTGCCCAGGTCACGCTGACTACATCAAAAACATGATTACAGGTGCCGCCCAGATGGACGGTGCGATCCTTGTTTGTGCTGCTACAGACGGCCCAATGCCACAAACGCGTGAGCACATCCTGCTTGCCCGTCAGGTAGGTGTACCGAACATCGTAGTATTCATGAACAAAGTTGACCTCGTGGACGATCCAGAGATGCTTGAGCTGGTTGACATGGAGCTCCGTGAGCTTTTGAGCTCTTACGGCTTCGATGGCGATAAGGCTAAGATCATTCAAGGTTCTGCTATTAATGCTCTTGGTGGAGCCGATCAGGCTGCTGAAGACAAGATCATGGAACTTATGGACGCTTGCGACTCTGAAATTCCAGAGCCAGTACGCGAAACTGACAAGCCATTCTTGATGCCAGTAGAAGACGTATTCACGATCACAGGTCGTGGTACAGTTGCTACAGGTCGTATCGAGCGTGGTGTAATCAACGTAGGTGAAGCAGTAGATATTCTTGGTATGCAGGCTGAAGGCGAAATGCTTAAGTCTACTGTTACCGGAGTAGAAATGTTCCGCAAATTGCTTGATCGGGGTGAAGCTGGCGACAACGCAGGTCTTCTCCTTCGTGGTGTAGAGAAAGAAGCAATCCGTCGTGGTATGGTTATTTGTAAGCCTGGTTCTGTGAAGCCACACAAACACTTCAAGTGTTCTGTGTACGTCCTCTCGAAAGACGAGGGTGGCCGTCACACTCCATTCTTCAATGGCTATCGTCCACAGTTTTACTTCCGTACAACGGACGTAACGGGTGATTGCAAACTTCCTGCAACCATTGAGATGGTAATGCCTGGTGATAACATCGAACTTGAAGTGAAGCTCCTCAGCACCATCGCTATGGAAAAAGGCCTCCGTTTCGCTATCCGCGAAGGTGGTCGTACCGTAGGCGCTGGTCAGGTGACGGAGATTCTTGACTAATATCGAATGCGGAATGCAGAATGCGGAGTGCGGAATTTTTATCCCGCACTTCTCATTCCGCACCCGCTCCTTTGATTAAAGCAAACCAAATACGGAGAACAGAACAAGGAATTTCGCATTCCTCATTCCAGAATCCGTATTCATAAAGGGGCATAGCTCAACTGGTAGAGTGACGGTCTCCAAAACCGTAGGCTGCGGGTTCGATCCCTGCTGCCCCTGCTCTTAAAAAATAAAATGCTTATCGTTTCGGCGTTCGTTCCCCGTCTGTGGGCAACGGACTTTTTTGACGCAAAGCGTAATATCAAAGTTTACAATGGAAAAATTGACACTTTACCTGAAAGAAAGTTATCACGAATTAACCAAGGAAGTGCATTGGCCTACCGCAGCGCAATTGCAAGAAAGCACTATGGTTGTACTGGTAACTTCTGGTGTCCTTGCGCTCCTTATTTTCTTCATGGACAATGCTTGTGGTATTATTATCAAGAAAGGCATTTACGGACTGTAATCGTTCCGGGTCGGCTTAGCCGATGATCTTTCTTCCATCCATAACCAAAAGTATGAGCCAAGATAAAGGGACGGCATCAGGTATTGCCGAGGACAAAAAATGGTACTCCCTGCGCGTCATTAGTGGCAAGGAGAAAAAAATTCAGGAACGGATTCTGCTTGAAATAGAGCGTTCCGGATGGCAGAATGCTGTCTTTAACGTAATTGTACCTACAGAAAAAGTCTATAAAGTGCGCAATGGGAAGAAGGTAATGCAAGAGCGCAATCTTTTGCCAGGCTATATTCTGGTTGAAGCCATTGGTTCGAAGTTGAAAGGGGATGTAGCAAAAATGATTGCCGACGTGCCAAACGTAATTCATTTCTTGGGCAAAGAAGATCCGCTTCCTATGACCCAAGTTGAGGCCAATCGCCTTTTAGGTAAAGTAGACGAAAGTGCAGAATCTGGCGAATCACTTAGTGAACCATTCCTCGTGAATGAAACCGTTAAGATTATTGACGGGCCTTTTGCAGAGTTTGTTGGGGATGTACAGGAAGTGAACGAAGAGCGGAAAAAATTGAAGGTTATCGTGAAGATTTTTGGACGTGGGACGGAAGTAGAATTAAACTTTTTACAAGTTGAAAAAATCAGCTAACGCAGCTTATTGATGCCTGTTCTCCCAGGCTCGCTTCCACAAAATAGCGCGATAGTGGGTTAATAATTTGACAATAACACAATTTTAAAATTCGGCAATTTGCCTTATTTTCGATTTTTTTGTTGTCCAATGTGCATTATCAAATTGGTTAGTTATCAAATTAACCAATTATCACATTCAGCAATCATGGCAAAAGAAGTAGACGTATATATCAAACTCCAGGTAAAAGGTGGCCAAGCCAACCCTGCTCCACCAATCGGTCCAGCGCTCGGTTCGAAAGGTGTGAACATTATGGAGTTCTGCAAGCGCTTTAACGCGCAGACGACCGAGCAGATGGGTAAAATCCTTCCGGTCATCATCTCGGTGTATAAAGACAAAACATTTGACTTTGTCATCAAGACTCCTCCGGCAGCAATTCAGCTTTTTGAAGCGGTAAAGCTTGCTCCAGGTAAAGGCTCAGCCGAACCCAACCGTAAAAAGATTGGTTCGGTCACTTGGGACCAAGTGCGTGCAATTGCTGAAAGCAAAATGCCCGACCTTAACTGTTTTACCCTAGAATCAGCCATGAAAATGATTGCAGGCACTGCCCGCAGCATGGGCGTGACGATCACAGGTGATCTGCCAAAGGGTCAAACGGAACAAGGAGAAGCACAAAATTAGGTTTAATTCGGTCAATTAGTTTTATGTGGTCAATGTGTCAAATCACATTGACCTCATTAAACTAATTGACCGAATTAATTCATAAGGGAGTCCCGCCCATCGGGACGTTATACCTTAACACACAATCAATGGCAAAGAAGTTAACAAAAAAACGCAAAGCTGTTGAAGGGAAAGTTGACCCGGACAAATTGTACGCGCTCACAGACGCGATGACACTTGTCAAAGAAGTCAACACGACCAATTTCAACGCATCGGTCGATGTGCACGTCCGCCTTGGGGTGGATCCTCGCAAAGCCGACCAAGCCCTCCGCGGCACCGTGTCTCTACCACACGGAACAGGTAAAACAAAGCGTGTACTTGTATTCTGTACGGCAGATAGAGTAGACGAAGCAAAAGCAGCTGGTGCTGATTATGTAGGTCTTGAAGACTATATCCAGAAAGTCTCTGAAGGGTGGATGGATATCGACGTAATTATCGCTACGCCCAATGTAATGGCTCAGCTCGGTAAGGTTGCTCGTGTACTCGGCCCGCGTGGTCTGATGCCGAACCCTAAAACGGGTACTGTTACAACGGACATCGCTAACGCAGTTTCCGAAGTCAAAAAAGGTAAAATCGCTTTCCGTGTGGACAAGTTTGGGATTATACACGCCTCTATCGGGCGTGTGTCATTTACACCCCAACAATTGACCGAAAATGCACATGAACTCGTGTCAACACTGGTTAAAATGAAGCCATCTTCTTCTAAAGGTATTTACATGAAGACGGTTTCGGTTGCCAGCACCATGAGCCCGGGTATTTCGGTGGATCCAAAGTCCATCAAGGTCTAATGTGATAATTGTGTAATGGGATAATGTGATGATGGGTAATTGCTAAATTGCTGTATTGTCGCACTTATTCATTACATCTTTGTCACATCCCTACATTATCAAATTTTCAAATTGACTCATTATCAAATTCTATTGAAATGACCAGAGACGAAAAAACGGCAGCGATTGCAGAACTCAAGGAAGAGCTGGGAAGTACCCCGTTTTTCTACCTTACGGATTCTTCGACGCTTACCGTTGCTAAAATTAATAAATTCCGTCGGATGTGCTTCGATCAGGGCATTAAGGTCAGGGTTGCAAAAAATACCTTGATTCAAAAAGCCCTCGAAAGCGAACCCGAATCAAAAGGCTACGCAGCACTTTATGATAGTCTGCAAGGCCCTACTACAATCCTGATTTCCTCTAACCCAAAGGCTCCGGCTAAATTGCTTGAGGAATTCCGCAAAACAGAAGCACGTCCGCTTTTGAAAGCAGCCTACATTGATTCTTCTATTTTTATCGGTGATGAGCAACTCGCTATCCTCGCTAAACTGAAGAGCAAAGAAGAGATGGTCGGTGAGATCATTGGCTTGCTCCAATCGCCAGGCCGTCGCCTTGCCAGCCAAATCACTGCTACGGGCGCTAAGATTGCCGGTATCGTGAAAACGCTGGAAGAAAGGACTGCATAGTTACAAGTAGCAAGGTGCAAGTGAGGATTCTGTTCAGAAAGAACGTATACCACTTTATACCTGCAACACAACATTTGGCTTCCAAGTTCGCATCATACCCTCATTAGTCCACTGAAAACTTTTTTTTACAACCTTTTCGCAAACAACTTTTAAAATTCTACATCATGGCAGATTTGAAAGCACTGGCTGAAACGCTCGTGGGCCTTACGATTAAGCAAGCCAATGAGTTGGCTGGTATCCTTAAAGACGATTACGGCATTGAGCCAGCTGCTTCGGCAGTAGCTATGGTTGCTCCTTCAGCAGCCGGTGGTGATGCAGCTCCAGCTGAAAAGACGGAGTTCGACGTAATTCTGAAAGATGCTGGCGCTAACAAGCTCAACATCGTGAAAGAAGTGAAGAACCTCTTAGGCCTTGGCTTGAAAGAAGCAAAGGATCTTGTGGACGGCGCCCCAAGCCCGCTGAAGAGCGGTGTGAATAAGGCAGAAGCTGAGTCCATCAAGTCCACACTTGAGGCAGCTGGTGCTGTAGTCGAAGTCAAGTAAGGTTAGTTTTCGGGCTTACAGTTCCTTCGGTTTATGCCGGCACTGTTTCTCTGAATCCATGACTTGCTTATTTCGACACTATGCTCGCTATTCACTCAAAGTACAGATAGACAAACAGTTAGGCTTGGCACTCGCCCCACGCGGGAAGTGCCAAGCCTCTTGTTGTCTAAATTGGAGCTTTGTTTACTGGTGATTCGCAATTGGTAAAGTTATAGTCAGGATGGTAGTTTTAGTCAACCTGACCTATACCGCACCAAATCACCCGTACGCCAATTAACCAATAACCAGATTGCCAACCAGCATTTTTTGCAAAAAAATATGACCAACCAAGGCATCTCTAACGGGACTACTCAAAAGAAAGGCGTTCAGGAACGCACTAACTTTGGGAAAATACGTCTCGCAGGTCACTACCCTGACCTCCTCGAAATCCAGTTGAAGTCGTTCCAGGAATACTTCCAGTTGGAAACCACACCAGACAATCGTATCAACGAAGGTCTGTACCGTGTGTTCCAGGAAAATTTTCCCATCGCTGATGCCCGGAACATTTTCAACCTGGAGTTTCTTGATTACTTTATTGACCCTCCACGCTATACTATTGACGAGTGTATGCAACGCGGCCTTACCTATTCGGTACCGCTGAAAGCTAAGCTTCGTCTGACGTGTAACGACCCGGAACACATAGATTTCGAAACAAAAGTGCAGGATGTATTCCTTGGAAACATCCCGTATATGACCCCAAAAGGGACTTTCGTAATCAATGGTGCAGAGCGTGTCATCGTATCGCAACTCCACCGCTCACCAGGCGTATTTTTCGGGCAGAGCTATCACCCGAACGGCACAAAAATTTATTCGGCTCGTGTCATCCCGTTCAAAGGAGCGTGGATGGAATTTGCGACCGATATCAACCTGGTCATGTATGCATACATTGACCGTAAAAAGAAGTTTCCTGTAACCACGCTGCTCCGTGCAATCGGTTTTGATACCGATAAAGCAATTTTAGATCTGTTCAACCTCGCTGATGAGGTAGCAGTGACCCGGGAAAACATGGAAGCCGCCGTTGGTCGCAAACTCGCTGCTCGGGTACTTAAATCCTGGACAGAGGACTTTGTGGATGAAGACACCGGTGAGGTGGTTTCTATTGCACGTAACGAGATTATCCTCGAGCGCGATGCAATCCTGGACGAAGAAAACATCGAGCTCGTTTTAGATGAGGACACGAACATCCCAACCATTATCCTGCAACGCAAGGATGTGGAAGAGGATTTTTCGATCATCTACAATACTTTGACAAAAGACCCGACTTCCAGTGAGGTCGAAGCCGTAAACTATATATATCGTCAATTGCGTGGCTCTGATCCACCGGATGACGAGACGGCCCGCGGTATCATCGACAAACTGTTCTTCTCCGACAAGCGCTATAACCTTGGCGAAGTGGGCCGTTTCAAGATCAACCGTAAGCTACTGACCAATATTGACGACAATAACCTGGTATTGACCAAGGAAGACATCATCGCCATCGTGCGTTACATCGTCTCTCTGATCAACAACAAGGCTGAGATTGATGATATTGATCACCTCTCCAATCGACGCGTTCGTACGGTAGGGGAGCAACTGTATGCTCAATTCGGTGTGGGCCTTGCCCGTATGGCACGTACCATCCGCGAGCGGATGAACGTACGTGACAATGAGGTATTTACCCCTATTGATCTGATTAATGCACGTACGCTTTCGTCGGTGATCAACTCGTTCTTCGGAACCAGCCAGTTGTCGCAGTTCCTCGACCAGACCAACCCGCTTTCTGAAATCACGCACAAGCGTCGTATCTCGGCACTCGGACCAGGCGGTCTGTCCCGTGAACGCGCAGGTTTTGAGGTGCGTGACGTACACTATTCGCACTATGGTCGCCTTTGTACCATCGAAACGCCGGAAGGTCCGAACATCGGTCTGATCTCGACGCTGTGTACCCACGCGAAGATCAATAAGATGGGCTTCCTGGAGACGCCTTATCGTCGTGTGAAAGAAGGAAAGGTGATCTTGACGGGCGATGTGGAATACCTATCCGCAGAAGCTGAGGATAAAATGAAGATTGCTCAGGCCAACTCACCAGTAAGTGAAAGTGGTGCGTTCTTACTGGATCGTGTAAAGGCACGTGAAAGTGGCGACTTCCCAATCCTGACCCCTGAAGAACTGGAGTTCATTGACGTTGCACCGAACCAGATTGTGGGTGTTTCTGCATCCTTGATTCCATTTTTGGAAAATGACGATGCCAACCGTGCCTTGATGGGCTCGAACATGCAACGTCAGGCCGTACCACTGATTCGCCCAAGCTCGCCCATCGTTGGCACAGGCCTGGAGGCTAAAGTGGCACGTGACTCACGTATGCTTATCAACGCCGAAGGTTTTGGTGTGGTTGAATATGTTGACGCAAACGAGATAACGATTCTATACGACCGCACGGAGGAAGATACCCTCGTATCATTCGAAGATGCCCGTAAAACATACACATTGACCAAGTTTATGCGTACCAACCAAGGTACATGTATCAACTTGAAGCCTATTGTACGTCGGGGACAGCGTGTGGAAGCAGGCGATATTCTTTGCGAAGGGTACGCGACAGAAAACGGTGAGCTCGCCTTGGGTCAAAACCTTAAAGTGGCGTTTATGCCATGGAAAGGCTACAACTTCGAGGATGCTATCGTACTTTCTGAACGCGTAGTTCAAGAAGACGTTTTCTCTTCCATTCACATCGAGCACTTTGAGCTGGATGTACGGGACACTAAATTGGGTGAGGAAGAACTTACCATGGACATCCCCAACGTGAGCGAAGAAGCCACAAAAGATCTGGATGAAAATGGTATCATCCGCATCGGTGCATGGGCTAAAGAAGGCGATATCCTGATCGGTAAGATCACACCAAAAGGTGAAACTGATCCAACACCGGAGGAAAAACTTCTTCGTGCAATCTTTGGAGACAAGGCTGGCGACGTGAAAGACGCTTCGCTCAAAGTACCACCAAGTGTCAACGGTGTGGTCATTGACAAGCAACTTTTTGCCCGTGCTAAAAAAGACAAGGTGCAAAAAGAGTCGGAAAAAGCCCTGCTTGATAAACTCGATGATGAGCATTTGGTAGCTTTGAACAAGTTGAAAACGATCCTGGTGGATAAAATTCAACTCCTGGTCAAAGACAAGACCACCAACGGCATTCGCAGTATCTATGGCGAAGAGATGGTATCCAAAGGTTCTAAACTTAGCGTTCAGATCCTGCGTGACACCATTAAATATGAAGAGGTTGATTACCTGAACTGGACAAGCGATAAAAATACCAACCACCTGATCTCTAGACTGCTGCACAACTACAGCATCAAAGTCAATGAAGAAGTGGGTCGTTACAAGCGTGAAAAATTCAACATCAGCATCGGTGACGAATTGCCAGCTGGCGTATTGAAACTAGCAAAAGTGTACATCGCTAAGAAGCGTAAGCTGAAAGTGGGTGACAAACTTGCAGGTCGTCACGGTAATAAAGGTATTGTGAGCCGTATCGTGCGCATGGAAGATATGCCGTTCTTGGAAGACGGTACTGCGGTAGACGTAGTACTCAATCCACTGGGTGTACCTTCTCGTATGAACCTTGGACAGATTTTCGAAACAGTATTGGGCTGGGCCGGGCAAAAACTAGGTTGTAAGTTCGCTACACCGATCTTTGACGGAGCAAAAACCGATGAGATCGCAGCATGGATCGAAAAAGCAGGTTTGCCCGATCTGGGTCAGACTTACCTGTCCGACGGCGAAACAGGCGATCGGTTCCACCAGAAAGCGACCGTAGGCGTGATTTACATGCTCAAACTGTCACACATGGTAGACGATAAGATGCACGCACGTTCCATCGGGCCATACTCGCTCATCACGCAGCAACCACTCGGTGGTAAAGCTCAATTTGGTGGTCAGCGTTTTGGTGAGATGGAGGTTTGGGCACTCGAGGCCTATGGTGCATCCAGCATTCTGCAAGAACTTTTGACCTACAAATCGGATGATATTCAAGGCCGTGCGAAGGCTTACGAAGCCATCGTAAAAGGCGACAACTTGCCCGATGCAAACATTCCAGAATCGTTCAACGTACTCGTTCACGAGTTGCGCGGATTGGCCTTGGATGTAAAATTTGAATAAAAGTCATTGGTCCTCAGGTCATTGGTCATGATGTCATTTTTAATGACTTAATGACCAATGACCAATGACCAATGACGACTAATGACGCAATAGTAATGACGCTCCAACAACTTCGAAAAGAGTTCAATCTGTTGAAATTCAACACTAAACTCTATCTGGCTGGGATATACTTTACGCTCTTTGAAAAAACTTATAAGGTAGAAGGACTGGATCTGGTGATACCGTTAAATATGACGAACATCCGATTCAGGGGTCAGTTTCCGATCGATTTTTACGAGAAACAGGAACGGCGTTATTTAAAGCAATTTTTGCCCAAAAATGCTACTGTACTCGAATTGGGGGCTTGCCTTGGCGTAGTGTCTTGTATTACCAATCGACAGCTGAATTATCCGGAAGGGCATGTAGTTGTAGAGGCAAACCCAAACCTCATTCCGATCATCGAAGAGAATAAGGCGCGGAACAAATGCAGGTTTCAACTTGAACACTGCATCGTTTCTAACAACCCGAACAATGAGTTTTTTATTGGAAAAAACATCCTAACGAGCAGCAACCGTCGCCAAAGCGCAGAAAAAATCAGCGTTGAGGGGAAAAAAGTGACTGATCTGGAGCGTAAATACGGGTTGAAATTTGACGTGCTGATGATGGATATCGAAGGTGGAGAGTTGGATTTTCTTCGAGAAAACCGCGAAAAATTGAAAGACCTGAGTGTGATTTTTATGGAAGTACATCAACACCCCGACATACTTTCGAAAGAAGACGTAGCGGAGTGTCAGTCTATAGTTGAAGCAGCTGGTTTTGAAAAAGTAGTAGATGATACTAACTTTTGGGTTTTAGTACGCAGGAACGCTGTTCCAGCATAAAGTGCAGGAACATAGTTCCACCTTAGATTATGGACATCATTTCGACTTGGATTTATCTGGACAGTCCGGAAGAGCGCTCTGAATATCCTCAGGTAGGCCAACAGTCTCACTTGTTTGAGTTTCAGAAGACCTACTGGAAGTGTATTGCGGTGTTCTTTGCTTGCAGCGTTCATTTTAATCCGGGAAGACGGCATGTTTTGTTTACCAACAAAGCCCAAGCCGAGCTTCCGGATATAGACGGATTGGATCTGAAAGCGTTTTTAGCAGCGTTGAATGTGGAGGTTGTTACTTTCCCTATGACGTGGCAAACGCCGCCCGATTATTATCCGAAATGGCGCAACCAGTTCTTTGTTTTTGATATTTTTCGATATTTCGAGCAGCATTTCAGGGAAAAAGATGCTTCGTTTTTGCTACTCGATTCCGATTGTATCATCCGGCATTCGTTGGATGAACTTTTCGACAATATCCGTAAAAACGGTCTCATGGTTCTCCCCATGCCTTTTGGAGAATATCATGATATCAACGGGATCACGCGAAAAGACATGCGACAGATTTATGCCGATCTGGACGGGAAAGACCCCGGGTTTGATCCGGTTTATTATGGCGGAGAGTTTTTTGCCGCTACAATGGAAAATGTAAAACGGATCAATCAGATGTTCCCTCCGGTTTGGGAATCGATGATGGAACGATTTAGAGCAGGGAAAAAGAAGTTTCACTACGAAGGCCCGACCCTTAGTTATCTGTACTACCGAATCGGGAAATTTGGCATCGCGGACCGCTTTATCAAACGTATCTGGACTTCAGTCAAATATTCAAATGTGGAACCGAGTGATTTTAACTTGCATATTTGGCACGTACCTGCAGAAAAGAAAGAAGGAATCGCGCTATTGCTGAAGAAGATCTTGTCGGGAGGGTTTTTTGAAAAGCCAGATCCGGAACTTGTCAAAGAAATGGGGGGCTATTTAGGAATACCCAAACGAACGCGCTATTTGAACCTGAAACATTTTTTAAAACATACGAAGTTGTATAGGTGGATGAAAAGTGGGTAACTTTGAAAAAAACTTTTGTCATGACTACCTTAGAAACTGCATTTGAAGTTAAAGATGAAATCCTTGTGCTTTTGTCAAAGGAGAAAAATCTTGAGCATTTGGAGCAAATTCGAGCGTACATAGCTTCTTTAGTTATGGGAGAAGGAGAGGTAGATTGGTGGGACGAATTATCCTTGGATGCCCAAAAGCGTTTGCTCAAGATTCGGGATGAAATGCGCCAACATAAGAATGTGGTGTCGCATAAAGAAGCCAAACAACGACTAAACCTTGGACAATATGCAGATCGAATGGTCGGATGAAGTGATTCAACGGGCGAATGAAATCATCGCTTACTACGAATCAGAGGGTTTTATTCAGGCCGCCGACAATTTTCGACTTGCGTTGATCAAAACAGTTAACAAAATTGCCAAAATGCCGAGTGCTGGAATGCCTTCTCCTTCTATTGATGGGGTTCGTTCCAGACACATTGATTCAAACCGTCGGGTATTTTACGAGTTTGATGAAACCAATGATACACTAAGAATGCTTGATATTTTTGATTTACGCCAAAATCCATCCAAACGAAAATATTAAATGTTCAAAACACCCTAGATTAGAGACAAGGATTTAACCTTTAAACGCTACAAGTAAATGTTTTTGAATGCTACAAGTAAATTAAATCTGGGTTTTAAAACACCGGCATTTTTTGTTGCCATTTTTATGGTATCAGTTTTAGTTGCTTTTTCAAGCTGTTCTAAAGACAAAAAAAGTGGCATAGCCTACGATTTAGAAGGAGAATACTCGGGCTTTAACGGGATCTCGACAACCGGAAATATTGATTTGAAGGTGACTCCTATCAGCGCTGATGAAGTGGAAGTTGAATATTTAACTGATTACCATTTTTTGGGTGGGTATCAACTGCAAACAAAAAAATATCAGTTTAAATTGACATACGGCTCAGGATCTTCAATTTCTCTTAATGCACCACAACAATTGATTGAACTTACTTTTACTCCAGTTAATTTAGAAGTCGATTTTTACGCGGTAGGTACAGGAACCTACGCTCCAAATCCTAATGGAAATTCTGAGGGTAGTCAACTTCTAATAACTTTTTCTTGAAAACTCAATGGTAATGAAGCCATAGCTTTTTCACTGTATACCAAACAATAAGTAAGGAAAGTTAACCTCAGAAACTACTTTTAAAATTCTTCAATCGCACAATATGCCTTTCAAAAAGAAGAGTAATAAGACCGATCAGGGTTTTGAGTCCATTATCATTGCACTCGCAAGCCCAGACGAAATCCTTGAGCGTAGCTACGGCGAAGTGCTCAAGCCGGAGACCATCAACTACCGTTCCTACAAACCTGAACGGGATGGCCTCTTCTGTGAACGCATTTTCGGCCCTGTAAAGGACTATGAATGCTATTGCGGTAAATACAAACGCATACGCTACAAAGGCATCGTGTGCGACCGCTGCGGCGTAGAAGTAACCGAAAAGAAGGTGCGTCGTGAGCGCATGGGGCATATACGCCTTGTGGTGCCTGTGGTACACATTTGGTTCTTCAAGAGCCTACCCAATAAGATTGGCTATATCCTTGGCCTCTCTTCCAAGAAATTGGAGAGCATCATTTACTACGAACGTTACGTAGTTATTCAACCTGGTATTAAAGAAGTTGAAGGTATCCCTAAGATGCATCTGCTTACCGAGGAGGAATATCTGGAGATCCTGGATGCATTGCCAAAGGAAAATCATACCCTCGACAACTCGCACCCTGACAAGTTCATCGCTATGATGGGCGCTGAGGCAGTATTTACGCTGTTGAGCATCCTCAACCTCGACGATCTTTCGGCGAAGTTGCGTCACGATGCACATGCAGAGACGAGCATGGCCAAGAAAACGGAGGCCAACAAACGCCTTCGCGTAGTGGAAGCATTCCGTGATGGCCTGGAGAGTTCAGGCCAACGTCCGGAATGGACCATTATTCAATACCTGCCGGTAGTGCCGCCAGAACTGCGCCCATTGGTGCCGTTGGATGGTGGTCGTTTTGCGTCTTCTGACTTGAACGATCTTTATCGTCGTGTGATTATCCGCAACAACCGTCTGAAGCGCCTTTTGGAGATTAAAGCGCCTGAGGTGATACTGCGGAACGAAAAGCGTATGTTGCAGGAAGCTGTTGACTCTCTGTTCGATAATTCCCGTAAATCCAACGCCGTAAAAGCGGAAGGTGGACGTGCGTTGAAGTCCTTGTCTGATATCCTGAAAGGTAAACAAGGTCGTTTCCGTCAGAACCTGCTTGGTAAGCGTGTGGACTACTCTGGCCGTTCGGTCATCGTGGTAGGCCCAACCCTTAAACTGCACGAATGTGGTATTCCAAAGGCCATGGCTGCGGAATTGTTCAAGCCGTTTATTATCCGCAAACTCATTGAGCGCGGTATCGTAAAAACGGTTAAGTCTGCTAAAAAATTGGTAGATCGCAAAGATCAGGTAATCTGGGAAATCCTGGAGAATATCCTGCGCGGTCACCCGGTCATGCTCAACCGTGCTCCAACGCTTCACCGTCTGTCTATTCAGGCGTTCCAGCCTCGGATCATCGAAGGCAAGGCCATACAATTGCACCCGCTCGTTTGTACCTCGTTCAACGCGGACTTTGACGGTGACCAAATGGCGGTACACGTGCCTTTGAGTCAAGCAGCTATTCTGGAAGCACAGGTGTTGATGCTTTCTAGCCACAACATGCTTAACCCGCAGGACGGTTCACCAATTACCCTTCCTTCTCAGGACATGGTATTGGGTCTGTACTACCTGACTAAAGAAAGAAAAAGCATTCCGGAAGCACCCGTAAAAGGGGAAGGACGTCGCTTTTATTCTGCAGAAGAAGTGGGCATTGCTTACAACGAAGGTCAATTGGACCTTCATGCTTCGATCGAATGTCGCGTACCTGTGGAAGAAAATGCCGAGATCGTTTACCGCCGTATTGCAACCACTGCTGGACGTGTCCTATTCAATCAGGCAGTACCAAAGGGTGTGCCTTACATCAACGAATTGTTGACCAAGCGTAACCTGAAAGGTATCATCAGCGGGATTTTGAACCGTACAAGCTTCAAGCAAACGGCTGAATTCCTCGATGCCATCAAGGAGCTGGGCTTCGGTATGGCCTTCAAGGCTGGCCTATCGTTTAACCTGGGTGACCTGGTTATTCCAGAGTTGAAGAAAACTGCCCTTGCCGCGGCACAAGTAGAGGTAGACGAGGTATGGGACAACTACAACATGGGTCTTATCACCTACAACGAGCGCTACAACCAGATCATTGACAAGTGGACGTTTGCGGACAACCGCATCACCGACCAGTTGATGAAAGAATTGACCACCAGCAAGCAGGGTTTCAACTCTGTATATATGATGCTTGACTCTGGTGCGCGTGGTTCGAAACAACAGATCAAACAGCTCTGCGGTCTTCGTGGACTGATGGCAAAACCCCGTAAATCGGGCGATACCGGCGGTGCGATCATCGAGAATCCGATCCTTTCGAACTTCCTGGAAGGCCTTTCAGTTCAAGAGTTTTTTATCTCTACCCACGGTGCGCGTAAAGGTTTGGCTGATACAGCTTTGAAAACAGCTGATGCTGGTTACCTCACCCGTCGTTTGGTAGACGTGGCCCAGGACGTGGTTATCCGCGAAGTGGACTGCAACACCCTGCGTGGCCTGGATACCACAGCCTTCAAAGAAGGTGAAAAAGTAATCGTAAACCTGAAAGATAGGATCAAGGGCCGTTACAGCCTGCACGATATTTATCACCCGGATACAGAAGTGCTGATGGTTTCTGCAGGCGAATACATCACTGATGATATCGCAACAGCGATCGAAGCGGCTGAGATTGAGTCTGTAAATATCCGTTCTGTGTTGACTTGCGAAAGCCGTCATGGTGTTTGCGGTAAGTGTTACGGAAAAAATCTCGCTACAGGTCGTATCGCCGAAATGGGCGACGCAGTTGGTATCATCGCGGCACAATCTATTGGTGAGCCGGGTACACAGTTGACCCTTCGTACCTTCCACACAGGTGGTACGGCGATGCTTTCTCAAACAGAAAACACACTTACAGCCCGTGCAACGGGTCGGTTGGAGTTTGACTCAATCCGTACTGTAGATGGCACGGACTCAGAAGGCAAACCAGTACAGGTGGTCGTGTCTCGTACCGGTGAAATTCGTATGGTCGACACCAAGTCCAATCGTGTTCTGGCCAACAACTACATTCCGTACGGCTCCTTCCTTTTTGTGAAAGAAGGCCAGGAAGTACAACGGGGTGACAAGATGTGCGAATGGGATCCATTCAACGCCGTGATCGTGAGTGACTTTACCGGTGTGATTCGATACAACAGTCTGGAAGAAGGCACGAACTACCGTATGGACCGTGACGATCAGACAGGCTTTGCCGAGAAGATCGTAATTGAAAGTAAGAACAAGAAGAAGATCCCTTCACTCACTGTTTTGAATCCTAAAACAGGGGAGGAATTGAAAAGCTTCTCGCTCCCGGTAGGTGCATACATCACGGTTGAAGACAACGATGAGGTTAAATCCGGTCAGCAGATCGTGAAGATCCCGCGTAAACTGGGTAAGATCTCCGACATCACAGGTGGTCTGCCACGTGTTACCGAGCTTTTCGAGGCACGTACCCCTTCTAACCCGGCTGTAGTGGCTGAGATTGATGGTGTGATCACCTTTGGTGGCATCAAACGTGGTAACCGCGAGGCCTTCATCAAAGCCAAAGACGGTCAGGAGCGCAAATACATGGTTCCACTCACGAAGCACGTTCTGGTGCAGCACGAAGATTTCGTGCGCTCTGGTACTGCGATCACAGAGGGTACTATTTCAGTGAAAGACATTCTAGCCATTCGCGGACCATTTGCGGCATCGCAATACCTCGTGAACGGCGTACAGGAAGTTTACCGTGCCCAGGGCATCAATATCAATGACAAGCACTTAGAGGTGATCGTTCGCCAAATGCTGCGTCGTCTTGAAATTGTAGATCCGGGCGACACCCACTTCCTGACCGGCGAACCGGTGGAGCGCAATGAGTTCGTGGATTACAATGATTGGATCTACGACAAAAAGTTTATACTTGATAGCGGCGATAGCACGAAACTGAAGCCAGGTGCGTTGGTTACCCTGCGTCAGGTACGGGAAGAGAACTCATTCCTGAAGCGCAATGACAAAAAGCTCGTAGAATATCGCGACGCTACTTCTTCCACCGCTGTCTCGATGCTTCTGGGTATCACCAAGGCATCGCTTGGAACAGAGTCATGGATCTCTGCGGCATCGTTCCAGGAGACCACCAAGGTGCTTTCTACCGCAGCCATCGCTGCCAAGAAAGACCACCTGATGGGTCTGAAAGAGAACGTTATCGTAGGCAAGAAGATCCCTGCAGGTACGGGTATGCGTCAGTACAATACACTGCAAGTCACTGGCTCTGGTCGTCCGTTCAAGGAGCAGACCGAAGGGGTTGCAGAGGAAGCAGTTTAGTATTGGACGTTGGACATTAGACAAATATAAAAGTCCCTGAGATTTAATCTTAGGGGCTTTTTTTGTGGAACGACACCAAACAATAACCGTTGCGCGCCAATAAGGCAATTTTAGTTATTCCTGCTTTATCAATTTTTCTCTTGACAGCAATTGACCATCGGCTCTACGCAGTACTATAAGATATTGACCATTCACTAAACCATCCAAACTAATATTAGTCTGCCAGTCATTATTGCTGGTTCCAATGCCAAATTCTTGCCGCTTGACCAGGCTTCCCAATGCATCATAAATTTCTAAAACGGAAGCAGGTAGCATAGACTTTAAGGTTACAGTATTCTCAGCCGGGTTAGGCACTAGGGAGCATTGCCCCGGAGCCTTTTGTTCAATAGCACCTACGCCAAAACTTACCACAAAATTTAGTACAAGATCACATCCCGAGGCGTCTGTAA
>CANJPT010000027.1 GCA_947476195.1 Lewinellaceae bacterium
AAACTCTCCATTGTGTATTCTTCGCCACCGTTATGATAAATCATAACGGGTAACATTATTCCTCAACCATTTTTCAACAGCTTTCCTTACCTGTATATGAACTTTCCTACCATCTCTTTTCCTTCTACTGTCAGTACGTCAATGAACTCTTGCTAAAAGCCCTTCGGCTTAAAAATTTTCTTTCTTTTCTTTCTGATCCTTAAAATTGGGGACGCAAAGGTAATACTGTTTTTCGCTTTTGTCAAAGAACTTCCAATTGTTTTTTTGAGACGATAGTATTTTTTTTCAGCGAAATCCATCACTGACCACAATGGACAATTTAACGCTTGCATTTCTCAATAATATCACCTATTTTTGAAAGCATTTTACCATTTTTGAAGAATTGAAATTTTTAAATAAAAAACGCACTTCCAATGAAAACCATCCCTTCCCTCCTCCAGATTTGGTCCGGTTTCACTCATTTACTCTATCCTGAGCTCTGTGTTGCCTGTAATGGCGACCTCCCTTCATCCGCAACTTGCTTTTGTCTCCGCTGTAGAGCAAGGCTGGCTCCCTCCGATATGCACCTGGTGCAAGAAAACGAATTTGTAGATCGGCTCTGGGGCCGGGTACCGCTCGAAAGTGGCGCTGCAGCCTATTATTTCTCGCGGCAAAGCCCAATCCGAATGGCGATCCACCATCTAAAATATAAAAACAAGCCCGACATCGGGCTAATGATCGGACGGGAGTTCGGAAGAAAACTCCGAGGATCAGATTTTTTCAAGACAATTGATGGGATTATCCCTGTGCCCCTGCATCCGCGAAAGGAGCGTTTGAGGGGGTACAATCAAAGTACCATGTTTGCAAAGGGACTTTCGGAAGCTATGGAGGTGCCAATGCTGGACAAGGTGCTCTTAAGGAGCGCCTTTACGCAAACGCAAACGAGAAAGAAACGAATGGAGCGGTTTCAAAATGTGGATGCTGTGTTCGAAGTCCGGAAACCAGAAACTATCTCAGGAAAACACTTGCTGCTGGTGGATGATGTGCTGACGACCGGTGCTACGCTGGAGGTTTGCGGACAGACGCTCCTGGATGTTGCCGGTACAAAACTGAGTTGTGCAACCATGGCCATTGCTTCCCGATGATTCGCGTCCATCTTCTATGAAACACCTAATTCCTTATAAGATCCAGGATAAGTTTTACCTCTCGAGGCTGCTGGAACTATACATTACTACTTTACAGGAATCTCCCCTGGAGCTGCGTCTGAAAGGTTTGGCGTACGATACGGACATCCCCGAGTCTATTTTTCATCGGTTGATGGGCCTTTACCGCAACCCTGCTGATGCAGAAAACATCCATGCAAAGGATTTTCACATTCTTTTCTCGAACATCATGTTCCGATTCCCAACCGTAAAAATGTGGGTGACGGATGATGGGGAAGTGGTGTTTGAAATGTAATTCAACCTATGATCTTTCAAAAAGCCACCATTTCGGAATGTACCGACTGCGTTTTTTGACTTTGAAATTAGTGGAAATGTACCGACCAATATGCGCCGTGGCTTCAGCAGGATCATCGGTGAACAAGACCAGATCGAGATCTTCCAGGGAAACGGTGCCCTGATCGGCCATAAATTTCAGGAACTCCTGCAAGGGTTTGTAAAACTTCGTGCCCATGATCACAATGGGGAATCCTGATATTTTTTTGGTCTGCACTAAGGTCAGTGTCTCAAAAAACTCATCCATGGTACCCAATCCCCCAGGCATAATCACAAAAGCATAGGAGTATTTAACCAACAACACTTTGCGGACAAAAAAATACCGGATGGTCACGAACTTATCGAGATACGGGTTTTCTGACTGCTCAATGGGGAGTATGATATTACAGCCTACAGAGGGTCCGCCTGCTTCCTGGGCGCCGCGATTAGCGGCTTCCATGACGCCCGGGCCACCGCCGGTCATTACAGTCATACCCAGATCTATGGCAATTCGTTTGCCTACTTCCCGCGCCGCTTCATAATAAGTATGCCCTTCTTTAAATCGTGCAGAGCCAAATACCGTGACGCAGGGCCCTACAAAATGGAGCGCCCGAAAGCCACGAATAAACTCCCAGAATACACGCACAGCAAAGAATAATTCAAATTGTCGCCTTCCTGGGCCATCCAGAAAAACAGATTCTTTGGTGTCTATAAGTTGGTTTGCCATATTTGAAATTATGATCGGCCGTTTAAAATTTATGGGCCAAAATACGGTCTTTCTAAGCTTTCTGCTAAATAGGGTTTACTTGACGTACCTTTGTCCTTATAATTATGGAGAATTTTGTTGATTACGTAAGAATTCGCTTTCGCTCCGGTAAGGGCGGAGCTGGTAGCGTTCACTTTTATCGCGGCCCAGGCACCCCAATGGGAGGCCCAGATGGTGGCGACGGTGGTCGCGGAGGCCACATCATCCTGAAGGCCGAACCTCAGGAATGGACCCTCCTTTCACTTAAATATAAAAAGCACATCCTCGCTGAACACGGCGACATTGGGCGCGGTCAGCTCAAAACAGGCCGAGATGGCCAGGATATTGTTGTAAAAGTACCCTTGGGTACGGTTGCACGCGATGCCGAAACTGGCGAGGTCTTGCTTGAAATCACAGAACGGGATGAGGAAAAAATCCTTTTACCGGGTGGAAGAGGCGGAAAGGGAAACACCTTTTTCAAGACCTCAACACACCAGTCACCCCAATATGCACAGCCCGGCGAACCCGCAGATGAGCGCTGGATCATCCTGGAGCTGAAGGTTCTGGCAGATGTAGGCCTGGTGGGATTCCCGAATGCAGGTAAAAGCACGCTGCTGAGTGCCGTCACCGCCGCTAAGCCGAAGATCGCTGAGTACGCCTTTACAACGCTTGTGCCACAGCTCGGCATTGTGAAAGTGCGCGAAGGACAAACCTTCATCATGGCCGACATTCCCGGCATCATCGAAGGCGCCCACGAAGGCAAAGGGCTTGGACACCGGTTCCTGCGGCACATCGAGCGCAATAGCGTGCTGCTGTTCATGATCCCGGCGGATACCAACCGAAACATTCAGGAAGAGTACAATATCCTTTACAACGAACTCCAGGAATACAATCCTGATCTGCTCGACAAGCCGCGTATTCTCGCCATCAGCAAATGTGACCTGATCGACAATGATCTGGAAAAAATGCTGCGCGCCACCTTGCCACCGGATATTCCGGTGATCTTCCTTTCTGCAATGACCAATCTGAATTTGCAGGAATTGAAGGAAATGTTGTGGAAGATTTTGAACCAATAGGCATAACTTTGTAAGAAAACGTTGAACGATGAGCGAAACATCCTCTGCCATCCGGGTCGACCCTAAAACTGCGATTGCACCAAGCAATCCACTGGCTGTGTTGATGCCCGCGAAGCCTCCCCGGCTTTATACCCTTTCGGAATATCTCCGCAAAGAGGAAAAATCGCTGCGTAAACACGAATACCACAATGGAAAAATTGTTGCTATGCCCTATTCACGACTTCCGCACAATATAATCAGTACCAACTTTCTGGTTGCCATTACGATAGCACTTGAAAAAACCGGCAAAAATTTCCTGGTGGTCGGAAGTGATCAATTGGTTTATCTCCCCGAATTAAACATTGGCTTGTACCCCGATGCGCTGGTGGTATTCGAAAAACCTGAATTTTATGATGATGGTCAACTGCTGCTCACAAATCCGGTTTTGATTGTAGAAGTGCTTTCCAAAAGCACGCGGAACTATGACCTCTCAGGAAAATTTGACCTGTATAAGACCCTTCCTTCATTCCGCGAGTATGTTCTGGTAGAACAAAATAAAGTCAGTGTAGAAACGCGTTTTCGTGTAGAACAAAACCTGTGGCGCGAAAACAGAGCAACGGACCTTGCTGTTGATCTTCGACTTGAATCGCTTGGTATCTCACTAGCCATGAAGGACATTTACAAAAAGGTGGAGGGGCTGGGAGTTTAACACAAGAATATTTTTGGGCGTGTAATTGATTTTTTGTACCTTTAAAGTAGACCCCCCATTCTACTTTATTCATCAAACTCGCTTCAACCAAATGCTAGTGAAAACATTCGCCGGCTCCGTCCATGGAGTCGATGCACAATTGATTACCGTCGAAACCAACTGCGGCGGCGCCCTGGGCAACACCGACAAACTCGGAATTTACATCGTAGGCCTGCCCGACAGTGCCGTGCGCGAAAGCCTCCCGCGCATCGAAGCAGCTGTGAAAAATTCCGGCTTCCGACAACCCCGGCTCAAAACCATCATCAATCTCGCGCCTGCTGACATCCGTAAAGAAGGTTCCGCATTCGACCTGCCCATTGCCCTGGGGATGCTCGCTGCTGCCTGTCTGATCCCTCCCGATGGCTTTGAGGATTATATCATCATGGGCGAGCTCTCACTGGATGGTTCCTTGCGGCCGATCAAAGGCGCTTTGCCGATCTCCATCAAGGCGCGAAAGGAAAATTTCAAGGGCTTTATTTTGCCCAAGGCAAATGCCCGGGAGGCGGCCATCGTGAATGATATCGCGGTATATGGCGTAGAAAACCTGCTCGAAGCCATTGATATACTGGGCGGCACCTCAGAGCTCCAACCATTAATTGTCAATACCCGGGATGAGTTCGCCAACGCCACGGGCATCTATGATGTAGATTTTTCTGACGTAAAAGGCCAGGAAAACATCAAAAGATCCCTGGAACTCGCCGCTGCGGGTGGACACAATGTCATCCTCATCGG
The DNA here is from genome assembly GCA_947476195.1 of Lewinellaceae bacterium. GTDB lineage: Bacteria > Bacteroidota > Bacteroidia > Chitinophagales > Saprospiraceae > M3007. The sequence goes on from CANJPT010000027.1 coordinate 4,735, forward strand.
TCCGCCGGGCGCTGGCAAGACCATGCTGGCGCGACGCCTGCCCACCATCCTGCCGCCGCTTACTTTATACGAGGCTTTGGAAACCACCAAGATCCACTCAGTTTCGGGCATCCTTCCGGACAACGCCGCACTGATCACCACCCGGCCCTTCCGTGCCCCGCACCATACCATCAGCGACGTGGCCCTGGTGGGCGGCGGCTCCGACCCGATGCCTGGAGAGATCAGTCTGGCGCACAACGGGGTACTGTTTCTGGACGAATTGCCGGAATTCAAACGAACGGCCCTGGAGGTGATGCGCCAGCCGATGGAGGAGCGCCGGGTCACTATCAGCCGGGCGAAATCTACGGTGGAGTACCCTGCGGGGTTTATGCTGGTGGCGAGTATGAACCCCTGCCCTTGTGGCTACTACAACCACCCAGAAAAAGAATGCGTCTGCGGCCCCGGCGTGGTAAAACGCTATGTTTCCAAAATATCCGGGCCGCTGCTGGATCGTATTGACCTGCACGTAGAAGTGACGCCCGTGAGCTACGATGAGCTCACGAACACCGAACGCGCCAAACTCGACAGTGCCGCCATCAGAGAACGGGTGCTTTTGGCGCGTGTCGTACAGGCCGAGCGATTCAAAGATTTAAAAGATGTGTACAGCAATGCGCAAATGCCGAGCCGAATGGTGCGGGAGGTATGTCAACTAACGCCTGCCGGACTGACGCTTTTAAAAACGGCCATGGAACGCTTGCAGCTTTCTGCGCGGGCGTATGACCGGATTTTGAAAGTGGCGCGGACGGCTGCGGATCTGGCGGGGAGTGTGGATATTCGGATCGAGGATTTGGCGGAGGCGATTCATTATCGGAGTTTGGATCGGGAGGGATGGGCGGGGTGAGGGGGTGTTTCATATAGATATTTCGCACAGATTTTACACAGATTTTTTGCACAGATTTCGCACAGATTTTTTAAACAATTTTAATTTAACCCAATAATTTTTCAAATGATGACAACAAACGACATCACATACCAAATCAGAGGCGCGGCTTTCAGGGTTCATGCTGAACTAGGGCCGGGTCTATTAGAAAGCGTTTATGAGGCGGCAATGTATTATGAGTTGCAAAATGCCGGTTTACTCGTGCAAAGTCAGGTAGGCATACCTATGGCTTACAAAGAAATCAAATTTGATTTTGGGTTTCGCCTTGATTTATTGGTTGAACAACAAATTATTGTTGAAATAAAATCCGTTGAAACCCTATCCCCGGTGCATTTTAAACAGGTTATGACCTATCTGAGGCTTTCTGAAAAACAAATTGGTCTATTAATCAATTTCAATGTCAGAAGCCTTGAAGATAAAGTGAGCCTCCAAAGAATCGTCAGATAAATCTGTGTATAATCTGTGCAAACAATCTGTGTATAATCTGTGCTAAATAAAACCCTACTCCAGCCCATACTGCCTCAACACGTCCTCCGGAACACCACCCCAGGAATTCGGTGTATTGCCCTGATAACCAACATCCGCAATCCCGATCTTACTCGACCAAAAGCCGGAAGCCGTCAGATTGCGCATCAGACTGAAGAATGCAATGCCATGGCGCATACCTGGTTTTTTGAGCTCCGGATAGGCAATGTCTTCCACAATTTCAATGCGTTGTGCCGGGGTGATATCAATAAACGTCTTGCCAAAACGCTTTTGCGCTTCATGGTCAATCCAGCCCAATCCGCCGCGAAGGGGTGTTTGGAAGTCCGGTTTGTCTTTCACCATGAATTCGATGAATTCCGGTACACCCGCCTCTGTGGCGCTGCCTGAGCGACCGTCGCGCGGAATAATGATATCCACCAAAACGCTGATGGTTTTCATTTCATGGAGGCTGAAAAATTGCTCCGCAGACAGCTTTGCATCCCGCATTTGCTCGTATTCCGTTCTGCCAAACTGCTTGAATTCCGGATCCTTCTCGTCGGCATCATCCGCCAACTCCGCGGCTTTCACCTGAGGGTTCAATCCGGCAAGTCCCAGAGCGCTCAGGCTGATGCCTTTAAGTACGTCGCGTCTTTTCATTGTATTAATTTTTTAATCGTCCAACCATAGTAATCGAGACCACCGTATACCCTCCGCCGCCAATCGTGTACCGTAAACCGTCAAAGCCTGCCCGCTTTACGCTGATCCACAATATACCGGGAAGCACGCATGGAAAGGGCCAGAATCGTCCAGGTGCAGTTTTTGTCGCCCTGCGAAACAAACGGCGCACCATCCACCACGAACAGGTTTTTTACATCGTGCGCTTGCTGCCATTTGTTCAGCGCTGATTTATTGGAGTCATCCCCCATGCGGACGGTGCCCACCTCGTGAATGATTTCGCCGGGCAGGTTCAGGCCATAATCCTGTTCCGTAGTGGGTTTTGGGCCGAGTGGAATGCCGCCCATTTCATGAATGATCTGTTCAAAGGTCTCATGCATGTGTTTGGCTTGCAGTCGCTCGTAATCCGACCATTTGTAGTGGAATCGCAGTACCGGTATCCCGAATTTATCCACTTTTTCCGGGTCAATCTCGCAATAATTGTCTTCGCGGGCGATTGCTTCTCCCCGTCCGCCCATACCGATGTAGGCGCCATAGAAACGCCGGTAATCATCCTTCAGCGAGGCGCCATACCCGCCGGCTTCCCGTTTGTTGCCGTTGCGGTCCGGGAACATACCATTGACATTTTCAATTCCCCAACCAAAACCATAAGCCGGCATGCCCATACCTCCCCAGTATTCGATGTGATAACCACGCGGGAAATCGAGTTTCTTATTGTCGAGCCACCAGGGCGAATACACGTGCATACCACCCACGCCATCTTCGTTATAGCGTTTGCGGTCGAACAGCGTGGGAATGACGGCGCTTCTGGAGGCCCCGGTAGAATCGTGCAGGTATTTCCCGATCACCCCTGAGGAATTGGCCAATCCTTCCGGGAATCGCGCGGATTTGGAGTTGAGCAGTAGTCGTGCGGATTCGCAGGCGCTGGCAGCCAGTATCACGATACGACCACGGACGGTTTTTTCCTCCATGGTTTGGGTGTCTACATAAGAAACGCCAGTAGCCAGGCCTGTTTGTGCATCGGTGAGTACTTCCCGGGCCATGGCGTAATAGATGACGTCGAGGTTCAGGGTTTTCATTGCCGGCTTACACAGGCAGGAGGAGGAGGAAAAATCGGCGTACGCCATGCAGGACCGGTTGCACTGGTTGCAATAAAAACACACGCCCCGATCGTCGTTGATGGGTTGCGTCAGAATGCTCAGGCGCGAGGGAATCGTTTTGATCCCCAGGTTTTTGTTGCCTTTAAGCAGCATGTGTTCGTGCAAACGCGGCTTGGGCGGTGGCAAAAAAATGGAGTCCGGGTCGTTAGGTAAATTTTCCACCGATCCGAACACGCCGATCAGCCGATCCACCTCATCGTAATAAGGCGCTACATCTTCATAGCCAATGGGCCAGTCCTCTCCCAGACTATCGATGCTTTTTCGCTTGAAATCCTGCGGACCGAAGCGCAAACTGATACGCCCCCAGTGATTGGTTCGTCCGCCCAACATACGGGACCGAAACCACCTGAATTTCGTATCGTCTTTGGTGGTGTAGGGTTCGCCTTCAATGTCCCAGCCTCCGTAGGCAGCATCAAAATCGCCGAAAGGTCGGTACCGGGTGCCTGCGCCGCGTCGGGGCGATTCATAGGGCCATTTCAACTGCGTGATGTATTTGGGGTCGGCGGGGTCATAGTGCTGTCCTGCTTCCAGGAGGCACACCTTGGCGCCGGCTTTGGTCAGTTCGTGCACGGCCATTCCTCCGCCGGCTCCGGAGCCGATGACGATGACGTCGTACGTAACGGGTGATTCCTTGATTTGAAATCTTTCCATTGGGTAGCCGATATTTTGCTCGCAAGGAACGATTTATTTGTCAAATAATTTACAACCTTGAAACTGCGAAACTTCAGATAATTTGAAAGGGCACACATTTTTTGGGCTTTATAAATTCTGTCATAGACTTCATTGGAAAAAAATGTGTAGAAGCAAAAAAAGTGCTTTGGCTGGGGTTTTGTCACTTTTTGTGCCCAAAAAGGCTTTGGCTGTAGAAAAATCTAACCACTTTGACGGCCTCTACGACGGCGCAAAAAAAACTCGCCTCGGCATCTGTTGAGGCCTACGGCCCGCTTGATTGTTTAGGCTCAAACAGTTTTTTGCTTCATCCGACACCGAGGCGTCAAAATGGAGATTTTTCTAAGGTCACCTGACACGCTGACTGGTATTCCGTTGATTTTGCACTCATAATTCAAGTGTTCTTCAATTAACGTTTTCCAAAGAATATGTGTGCCCTTTTGTACAGATAATAATTCTTTTTTTTGAAGATTCAGATTCAGGGTTTCGATTGGGTAGCAGCGATAAGTGGTTGCAGCGCTCAGGTGAAAATTGGGATAACTTCTGCCCAAACCTGAAATTTTATTGACCTTCGTTGAAACCGTTCCGGCTGAGTTTTTCAGATACACTCTAAGGATTAATATGGAGCGCAAAAATTTATCTCTATGAAATTATCCATCATCCCTCCCTATCATTTACCGCTGCTGCTCCTGGCTGCCTGCTGCCTGACCAACCATCCGCTTGCCCTTGCACAACAAGTGAGCATCCCTTTGGGCGGCAATGCTTTCCAGGTATCCCCAAAATCCAGGGAGGAGATTACAGACCATGGCATTGAAAAATGGAAAAGTAAAAACACAGTGTATGCCATCTACTTTTCGCTTCATACTGCGCATTCCGTGCAGTTGGTGCTTCCTTTGGTCGAACAGTCGGGCAACAGCACCCTGTCGATTTCGGTGAATGGTGCTGTGAAGGAGTACCATCTGAAAGCTGGCGATAGGGAAATTGCCCTGGGGAAAATCCTCCTCGTGGGCTATAATGTGATAAAGCTCCAGGGTATCCGAAAAAGCGGTTCAGATTTTGCCCGCATCCAGGAATTGTACATTCGACATAAGGATCTTATCCTGGTATATTATGTGCCTGATAATCAGGACAATAACTTCTACTTCGGAAGAAGAGGTCCTTCGGTTCATTTGAATTACGAATTTCCGGAAAATACCGATATCAAATGGTTTTACAATGAACTGACGGTTCCGGCAGGCGATGACCCGATCGGTTCCTTTTACATGGCCAATGGCTTTGGAGAAGGCTATTTTGGGATGCAACGCAATTCGTCCACAGAAAGAAGGATTTTGTTTTCCGTTTGGAGTCCTTTTGAAACGGATGATCCAACGGCCATTCCCGAGGAACAAAAAATTCGCTTGCTGAAAAAAGGCAAGGGCGTTCATGCTGGAGAATTTGGAGATGAGGGGTCTGGCGGACAGAGCTATTTGGTTTATCCCTGGAAGCCGGGCACGGTGTGTAAATTCCTCAATTCAGTGGAGCCGGATGGGAAGGGAAATACCATTTACACGGCTTATTTCATGGATACAAAAACCGGCCAATGGCTCCTGATTGCTTCTTTTTTACGCCCCCAAACCAATACCTGGTACCAACATGCGCATTCTTTTCTGGAAATTTTTGAACCCGCCAATGGGTATATATCCAGAAAATTATGCTTGAATAACCAATGGGCCTGCGATACCAACGGACATTGGATATCGCTGTCCAATGCGAAGCTCACCGGAGATATTAATGCGAAAAAAAGGTGTCGGGTCGATTTCGACGGCGGTGTGGAAGCAGACCACTTTTTTCTTAAGAATGGCGGTTTTTTTGACGCGAATACAGTCCTCAACACGAAGTTTACCCGCATTGCAAAAGGCGTAATTCCGAAAATAGATTTTGATAAATTGCTATAGGTAAAAACACGGCGGACAGCCAAATCGTATGTTCCTGAATTTCTCCAGCATTAAACGATGCCCACATCCTCATGTTCTCAGGAGAAAGTTACTGAACCAAAGATTTCTTAACCCAACTTAACAACATCGATTAGCTTTGAATTACCAAGTGGCACCCTTCATGCCATTAGTGGCACTTTGCTACACACCTTCAGGAAGCAAGAAGGTGACGTTTCAAAAGTTCATACAGGTTACGGCTTAATGCCCAAAGTGACACATTATGAATCGAGTATTGAACAATGTAAAGCAATTGGCATACGCCTTTTAATACAGCGGTCATCCTTTTTTGCTCACTACGCCTTTGGTGCACGGTGAAAACACCACACATTGCAGGTTTTGGAATCATTGTGAACACCAAGCAAGGCTAAAACAAACGCGAGCCCCGGACAACACGAGGCCCGCGCCTTTGATCCTTCTTTCTGAAAAGTCAGATCCGCTTATCATTTTCCAAAAAGTCCACCCAGCAAGCTTCCCAGCAAACCGCCACCTTGTTGTGTTTGCTGCTGCTGTCCGCCACCCATCACGGATCCGAGGATATTGCCCAACAGATCCCCCATGCCAGATTGTTGTTGGCCTTGTTGCGCGCCACCCATGATGATGCTGGCAAGGCTTCCGAGATCCAAGCCGCCGGAGTTTTTGGCTTTACCCAGTACGCCCATGACAATCGGCGCAAGAATTGGGAGAAGTTTCATAACCTGACCAGCACTAAGTCCGGAAGACTGCCCAATTTGCTCTGCTGCAACCTCCTGCTGTCCGCCCAAAATGTGGCTGAGCATTCCCATGCCATTGTTAGCCGGCGAAGTTTGACCAGCTCCCTGCAGCATCCCACCGACCATACCAGCCAGATCGTCAAGTATGGAGCCATCATGGTCGCGGTCGAGTGCAGCGCCAAGCGAGGAAAGTCCGCCTTCCGTAACGGTATTGTTGGCAAGGCCGCCCAGGAGGGTTGCAAAGATGTCGGTGGCTGCCTGAGCTGTTTGTTGAGGCTCTGCACCGATGTGCTCGGAGAGCTGGCCTACCATTTCTTCGGAAAGTTGGCCTTGGAGGATGTCCATTAAGTTCATAATCAAAAACTTATATTGTTTTGTAAAGTAAATCGGAACTAAGTTTCAACTTGTTTGCCTGCGCTTGGATATTGTCTTCCCTTGCGGAGGTCAAATTATGAAGCAAAGGTCCTCAAAAGTATCCCGTAGAAGTCGAATTCGGCACAAAATTGGCTGTACTTGGAAAATATTTTTCCGGGAATCCCACAAGTTTTGAGAAAACCCGCATTTTTGGCCTGCATTCTGACCAACAATTTTTAGAAGGCTGCGTTTTGTCCTTTCTAAAAGCGTAATCGGACAGGGCAAAAAACTCCCGAAAACGCTTTAAATACCGATTGAAGACTGATCATCACACATGGATTATCGCGCTGCCAAACAATTTATTCTTACAAAACTTCGCGCCGAGCTCTCCGACCGTTTGAAGTACCATGGGCTGCACCATACGCTCGATGTACTTGATATGGCTGCGGAACTCTGTATTAGTGAAGGCGTAAATGAGCACGATCAGGTGCTGGTAAAGACGGCTGCCCTTTTTCATGATGCCGGTTTTGTAAAAAATAAGCACGCAGGCCATGAGGCCGAGGGATGTATGCTGGTACAGGAAAACTTAGCAGACTTTGGTTATAAGCCTGAAGACATTGAGTCTATCTGTGGAATGATCATGGCAACCAAAATACCTCAATCACCCAATACGCTCCTCGAGCAAATTCTTTGCGATGCCGATCTGGATTACCTTGGGCGAGCAGATTTTTTTACCATTGGCGAATCACTTTTTGAAGAGCTAAAGGACTATCAGCTCATCAGCGACGAGCAAACCTGGAATCGCCTTCAAGTCAGTTTTCTGACGGCGCACCGCTACCACACGAATACCAATAAGATTTTACGCGAGCCTGTTAAGCAGGGATATCTTGAAGATTTACAGGACCTTGTAGCAACTTATGCCTAACGCGACCGTATTCCCGGACAAAAGGTTGATCGCTTTTTTTCGAAAAAATTTACTGGAATGGTCTGCTCAGAACCCTCGCCCAATGCCTTGGAAAGGAGAGCGCGACCCTTATAAAATCTGGTTATCTGAGATCATTTTACAACAGACCCGCGTGGAACAAGGTCTGCCTTATTACCAAAAATTTGTAGCGAAGTATCCTGAAGTGGGTCTACTGGCAGATGCCCCTGAAGACGAATTAATGAAACTTTGGGAAGGCCTAGGCTATTACTCCCGCGCCCGAAACCTTCACGCAGCAGCTAAATATATCTCGGATGAACTGGGGGGAACCTTTCCCAATACTTATACAGACATTCGTAGTTTGAAAGGAGTAGGAAATTATACCGCAGCAGCGATTGCTTCTTTTGGGTTTGGTCTACCTTATGCAGTGCTGGACGGGAATGTATACCGCGTATTGGCTCGTTTTTTAGGAATAGAAACACTAACCAACATCCCAGCTGCACAAAAGCAATTTGCAGCCTTGGCGCAGGCCATGCTTGATCCGGTCAAACCAGCTGCACACAATCAGGCCATAATGGACTTTGGAGCGATTTGGTGTATGCCGCAGCAGCCACGTTGTACCGAATGCCCCCTTCGGGCGGAGTGTAGAGCCTTTATGATGGACAAAGTGGCTGAACTGCCTTTGAGATCAAAAGCATTGGTCAAAAAAAAGCGACTATTTCATTACCTTGTATTCAATCATCAAGGCCACGTATTTGTACGAAAGCGTACGAAAAAGGACATTTGGCGCGGGCTATGGGAATTCCCACAAACAGATGGTCCTGTTTTGGCTTCGCCATTAGGATTAGGGGAACTTAGTGTTTCCAAGCCCTTTCACCAATTGCTCACACATCAGGCGGTGACCGCTTTGTTTTTTGAAATATATCTGCCAGACAATATTCCAGTGGAAATTTTTAAAAATCCGCTTTTTGAAGGTTGTATGCGTATTGCCCGAAAAGAATTGAAAAAAAATATTGCATTTCCGAAGGTGATTGATTGTTATTTACAAAATATTGTTTTAACTTTGGATTGAACTTTTCAATTAAATCACGTTTAAACAAAATCACAAAGTTATGATTAACAAAGTAACCCTCATTGGGCACCTCGGTGGTGACCCAGAAATCCGCACCTTGGAAAACGGCACTCCGGTGGGTCGTTTTTCCGTTGCCACCAATGAAAACTACAAAGACAAAGAAGGCGTCTGGCAAAGCCAAACAGAATGGCACAATGTAGTGGTATGGCGCGACCTCGCAGAACGGGCTAAAAGCCTGAAAAAAGGAAGCACCGTCTATGTAGAAGGAAAGATCTCCTATCGGAAGTACACGGATAAAGACGGTGTTGAAAAGAGTTTGACCGACATCGTGGCAAACTCATTCCGAATGCTCGACAAACGCGAAGGCGGAGGCAACGGCTTTGAAAGCCGTATCCCGACTAGCGAGCAGGGCCGTACCGTAGACCCCATACCTACAGTAGATGTCCCGGCTACGAACGGTGATGACTTGCCGTTCTAAAACTTAGGCAGGCGGTCTCATTGGGTTGATTAGACTCATGAGACCGCCTCCAATCAATTCTATGGACTGGCTACTTTTAATTTTTCTGGTGTATTTTCTTTGTCTAGTGACCGAGCGGTCACTGGTAGGTATTTCAGCACATGATCTCGATCTGCTTCGGGCAGAGAAGAGTCAGAGTGCCCGGCAGGCATTGGCTTTAAATATCGAAATTCGTCCAAACCTGGCCGCCCTATTGTTAGCAAGGATCTTACTGATATCGCTGGCAGGAGTCTTGCTTTCTGTTTTTATCTTGGGATCACAAGACCTCAAAACCTGGCTTTTCAACCTTTCTGCCTCTGGAATCATTTCGCCTGAATTGGTTTGGGCAACTGCAGGAGTGATTCTCGCATTGGGGCTTGCCATTGTCTTTTGGGGTTTGCAAAAGATTGATATTTACGAAAAAAAATCTGGCCGTGCCGTTGTTTTGTTAAAGCGCTTGTGGTGGTTTGCTTTTTTTTGGAACCTTTTTTTCAGGGTGTTTACCCGAAAAGAAAAAATTGCTGAAAGGGCAGACCTCAGTCAGGAAGAAGAACCTAACAGTACGGCTGCTACCAATGCTGCCAGTGAAAAACGTGAACTTGAACTACTAAAAAGCATTGTCCAGTTTGGAGATGTAACGGTTAAACAAGTAATGCAACCTCGCTCTAAAGTGGTGTCGGTAGATTTTAAAACTGGCTTTCACGAATTACTTGATGTGGTACGGCTGTCAGAATTTTCCCGCATGCCCGTATACGACGAAGAGCTGGAAAACATTACAGGCATTCTTTATGTAAAGGATCTGGTTCCACATTTAGACGAGGGAGTAGCCTTCGAATGGCAGCCACTTATCCGCACCAATGTTTTGATGGTACCGGAAGCAAAGCGTGGAACCGAATTGCTGCAGGAATTCAAACAACAACGGATGCACATGGCCATTGTAGTGGATGAATATGGGGGTATTGCAGGTATTGTGACTATGGAAGATATTTTAGAAGAAGTGACCGGTGATATCCGCGACGAGTTTGACGAGGAAAGTGAGATCCGATACCGAAAGATCGATGATTACAACTATCTATTTGAGGGCCAAACACTGCTAAATGATGTGTGTCGGCTTTCCGGCCTAATACAAGGCACTTTTGATCCTGTACGCGGCACTTCTGATACCCTGGCTGGCCTGGCGTTGGAACTACGCGGAGATATCCCGATGATTGGTACAGAAATCGCATGGAATGGCTTTTTGCTTTCCGTTACCATTGCTGATAAACGCCGGATTGAACAGTTAAAACTAAGCCTTCCCAGACCACCACTTTAATGATTTGGCGCTCAATGTCTTAAAGTTCTTTTAAAGTGCTGCTTCGGAGGGTGCACAGTGTAGGTTTTTCAGTTTCAGAGACATTACTTTTGTTCAAGAATTGTCTGACCCAAAACCTACCAATCGTCTAATGAGCAGACTCCTTTTTGTTTTAGTACTGATTAACTTTTCCTCCGTGGTGCTCTTTGCCCAGGAAGTAAAGGTGCGTACTGGAAGCGCAGCGCTTCCACAAATATCCCTTGCTCCCAAGACACCCACCTCTAAAAGCACTAAAACCACCCCCGCTTCATCTACCCAAAATCAGGGTCACGGCATCACACCACAGGTTTCGCAAAACCGCACGCCTACTTCGGTCACTGGCTATGGAAACACAACGCCCGAGCAAACTTCCCAGGACAGAGCCCCACGGCCCTCTGAATCAAGGGCAACCCGACCGGCCACCTATGCACCCCCAACCAATGGAACGGCTAAAAAAGGTAGCGCCAATGGAACAGCACAAAAAGTAGTCCCACTTAAACAGGCTGAACGTGGCATCGTAAACTGGATGACCCTGGAACAGGCCTTAGAAAAAAGTAAGACCGGAAAACGGAAGATTTTCGTGGATATGTACACGGATTGGTGTGGTTGGTGCAAGCACATGGACTCTACAACTTTTGTAAGCGTTCCAATTGCAAACTACCTGAACGAGCACTACTATCCGGTTAAGTTTAATGCCGAGCAGGAAAACGACATTGTTTTCCAGGGTAAAACCTATAAATTTAAGAAAAACGGAACTCGTGGGTACCACGAGTTGGCTTCTTTGTGGCTTAATAACCGCCTTTCATTCCCTACAGTGGTGTTCTTGGATGAAAACCAACAACTCATACAGCCAGTGCCAGGATATCAGGATGCCATTAAAATGGAAGCGATCATTAACTATTTCGGATCCGATAGCCACAAAAAGACACCCTGGGAATCATACGAAAAGACCTTCAATAATAAAAGGTAAGCGTCAATCTGATGCTGTACAAATGGACCGTATATGCCGGAAAAACCGCATAGTAGGAAATTATAGCAAACACTAAGCGGGGCTGTTACATGTTGTAACAGCCCCGCTTGGTACGAAGAGGAGGAATAAATCGAAATTTAACGCGTAGCGCTTTTCTTCAATTCTTTGATACGGGCTTTTTTGCCGACCAATCCACGCAGATAGAACAGGCGTGCGCGACGAACACGACCACGCTTAACCACTTGAACATCAGCGACATTAGGGTTTGAGTACGAAAAAATACGCTCAACACCTACACCGTGAGAGATTTTACGAACAGTAAAGGTTTTGGTAAGTCCGTGACCGCTGATTTGAATCACGTCTCCGCGATAATCCTGTTCACGGGTTTTGTCACCCTCTACAATCTTATAAGTAACGATAACGGTATCGCCTGTTTTGAATTCAGCGAATTTCGGCGCTGTCAGCATTTGCTGATGTACGAACTGTATGGCTTCCAACTCTTTCATTATATCGAAATTTGTATACGCTCAAAATTTAGAGGCGCAAAGGTAAAATTCCTTAGCGAATAAAAAAATAAAGTTTCGAAAATTTCCAAATGTCAACACAGAAAAAAAAATTAGAGATCATTCAGGTTGTTTTTTAACGTTCTTCGGCTGTTACCCAAGTGCTAAATTAAGTGTTTTAACATCTGCAATTTAAACATCTTTTCTCTATTTACGTTCTGTATTGCTGGATTCATAATTTTCATCATTCCTAAATTTTTTACTTACATGAAAAAACTCTTTTTTCTACCCCTCTTGGCTCTTTTGATCATGGCTGCCAAAATCCCATCTACGTACAAAGTAGATACCAATAGCAGTGTAGTTGCTTGGACTGGCTACAAAGTAACCGGCAAACACACCGGTACCGTGAAAATCAAAAACGGTATGCTCTCCGTGGATGCGGGTATGATTACCGGCGGTTCCTTCGAAATTGACATGAACAGTCTTAAGTGCACTGATCAGGAGGGCGAATATGCTGCCAAACTTGTCGGACACTTAAAAGGTGACGATTTTTTCGGTGTAACGGCTTACCCAACAGCATCCTTTGTTATTACGAAAGCAATCCCACAGGATACGAAAGGCAACTATAAGATCCTCGGTAACCTTACCATCAAAGGAATTACGAAAGAAGCTAAGTTCTTCGCAAACGCTGCTGAAGCCAATGGTACCCTGAATGCTTCCGGCAAAATTACGATTGACCGTTCTGATTTCAATATTAAATACGGTTCAGGCTCTTTCTTCGATGGTTTGGGCGACAAAACCATTTACGACGAGTTTGATCTCCAAGTTTCACTGGTTGCTAAGAAGTAATCTCTTGGTTATTCGTTTATAAAGCCTCAAAAGGAGTGATTCTTTTGAGGCTTTTCTTTTTTATGAAATCTGAAACCGCACATACTTAATGGTTCTGCCGGCAGCAAGGTGGAAAGACTCATAAAGCGTCTGAATGGCAAGTTCAGGAATAGGTAGTGTAGCAGCGTAGATGTCCGAATTTTGGGCAATCAAGGTATTCCGATCGTCCTGTGCGATGGTATCAAGTGTAAATTGGTAGAAGTCAGGGTCATCGTGCTTCAGATGCACAAGCCCTCCCGTTTGAAGGAGCATGCGATATTTTTCAAGGAAGTAAGCTGACGTAAGTCGGCGGTTCTCTTTGCTGGCACGGGGAAAAGGATCGGGAAATGTGATCCAGATCTCGGCGATCTCACCAGGCGCAAAAAAATGATCAATAATCTCAATGCGCGTGCGCAAAAAAGCAACATTGGTCAATCCTTGATCCAGTGCAGTTTTGGCGCCCTTCCAAAGACGGTTCCCCTTTACATCCACGCCAATAAAGTTACGGTTGGGAAATTTCTGTGCCAAACCGACGGCATACTCTCCGCCGCCACAGGCCAATTCAAGTGTGATAGGGTTTTCGTTTTTGAAATGTTCTACAGCCCATCTCCCCTTAAGGTCAATAGGGACCATATCAGCCCTTACGAGTTGGGGCTGCTGGACATCGTAGCACTCATAAACATTAGGAAAGGAGAGTACTTCTGCGAATTTGCGTAGTTTGTTCTTTCTAGCCACGGGTATCTGCTAAAATTTTTAGGTCTAATGATTGATTTATCTTTCGTTGCGGCCAAAGGTGCGAAGACTTGATATTTTTGCAGCAAAAAATCCCAGTCCATTCCATATGCGTACCGTTATTCAACGAGTTTCTCAGGCATCTGTCACCATTAATGGCATTGAAAAAGCACGCATTGGCCAGGGTCTGCTCATTTTACTTGGTATTGAGGCCGAAGACACCGAAGTGGATATCGACTGGCTTTGCAAAAAAATTGTAGCACTTCGTATCTTCTCCGACGAGGCCGGACTGATGAACCTTTCGGTACAGGATATCAAGGGTGAAATAATCGTGGTGAGCCAATTTACGCTCTTTGCAAGCACTAAAAAAGGCAACAGACCTTCCTTCATCCGTTCAGCACGGCCAGAAACAGCCATTCCACTATACGAGAAATTTGTAGAAATACTCCGACAGGAATCTTCCCAATCCGTACAAACAGGTGAATTTGGAGCCGACATGAAAGTATCTTTGCTGAATGATGGACCGGTAACGATCTTGATGGATTCAAAAAACAAACAATGACAAAAAAAGCATTCCTACTCATACTCGATGGCTGGGGTATCGGCCAAAAACATAATGCTGATGCTATTTTTCAGGCCAATACTCCGTATTTCGATAGCCTTTGGGCAAAGTATCCGCACAACACACTCGTCACACACGGGGAGGACGTGGGATTGCCTGACGGGCAAATGGGCAATTCAGAAGTAGGTCACCTCAATATTGGTGCCGGGCGAATCGTATGGCAAGAACTTGCCCGGATCAACAAAGCCGTACGCGAGGGGGAATTGCACGAAAATAAAACTTTGCTGGATGCACTTGCGCATGCCAAAGTCCAGGGTAAAACTGTCCACTTCATGGGGCTTGTCAGCGATGGCGGAGTACACTCACACATCGAGCACCTGAAGGCACTCTGCGATATCGCTACCGAACAGGGTTGCCCTAAGGTCCTGGTCCACGCATTTACGGATGGGCGGGACTGTGATCCAAAAAGTGGCGCTGCATTCATTGAAGACTTGCTTCAACACATTAAAGGACGGTATATTGAACTGGCTACTGTTATTGGACGGTATTACGCTATGGATCGGGATAAGCGTTGGGAACGCGTCAAACTTGCCTATGATCTGTTGATAAATGGTGTAGGCGAGGAAGTAGCGGATTTCCCCGATGCCATTCGCAAAAGTTATGAGGCGGGTGTAAGTGATGAGTTTTTGAAACCTATGATCATGAAAGGCCAAAGTTCAAGGATCAGTAAGGACGATGTAGTGATTTGCTTTAATTTTCGCACTGACCGTTGCCGCGAGATCACGGAAGTGCTGACACAACAGGATGTGCCGGACTTTGAGATGAAAAAGCTGGAACTTTACTTTGTCACCATGACCCGTTATGATCATGATTTTAAAAATGTGCGGGTAATGTTCGAGAAAGACGATGTTCAGATGACCCTGGGTGAAGTATTGGAACGTGCTGGAAAGACCCAGGTACGCATTGCTGAAACGGAAAAGTACCCGCATGTCACGTTTTTCTTTTCCGGCGGGCGAGAAGAACCTTTTATTGGAGAGCGTCGAATCATGATCCCTTCAGCGAAAGTAGCCACCTACGATCTTCAACCTGAAATGAGTGCGGAAGGGATAACGCAGGCTATCCTGAGTGACATACAGGAAAATACGCCAGATTTTATCTGCCTTAATTTTGCAAATACAGATATGGTAGGCCACACAGGTGTATTCAGTGCTGCCATGAAAGCAGCTGAAGCTGTTGACAAATGCCTTAGTCGTATTGTGCCACTTGCCCTTGAGAAAGGCTATGCCTGCATCATAATTGCAGATCATGGCAACTCAGATTACCTGATCAATGAAGATGGTACACCCAATACGGCCCATACTAAAAACCCGGTGCCCTGCATACTGGTCAGCCCCTATCTGAAAGGCAATGAACACTTATCAGATGGCCGTTTGGCCGATATTGCACCAACATTGCTGGCATTAATGGACGTTTCAAAAGGCCGTGAAATGACTGGTCGAAATTTGATCATCTCCTGAGCATTTTAATAGCCTACCCTTCGAAGTGCAGTGAGATCGTAAAGGTGCGACTCAATACTTTTTCCAACACAGTACTCTGCTCCAGGCGGTCGTCGTAAATCAGTGCATTATTTAGTCCCTGAGAAACTTTGAGTTCAGGCGAGAAGATGAAATAAGGGAAGAATAACTGGATGCCAGCACCGTATTCCACTTGAAAATCAGTGGGCGCAATTTTAACCAGGCCTGCTGCCTGTCGCGTTCGGGAATCACTGGCTACGTCGAATGAATATTTAACACCGCCAATGACAAATAGGCGAAAATCGTGGTATGGTGCAGATTTATAGCGCACGTGGAAGGGTAATTCTACTAAAACTGCCTCAATAGGCCGGCTGACAATACGTCCATTTTGGTTGGCCGGAGCATATTTGATTGTATGTTCTGTGAACGACAAGGTTGGCAGAAAGCGGAGGTCAAAGTATTCTCCTACTTTAAGGTTGGAAACGATACCCAGGTTGAAACCAGGCCCTGTCACCGATTCAGAACTCGCAAAGGAGTCGTTTCGGATAAAATCCTTAGAATGATAAATGCGGTAATCACTCGCATTATAACCGAGTGTGATACCGAAATAGTAGTTTTTTTGCTGAAAATCAAGATAATTCAGGTTTTTTCCCTGATTAAATTGAGCGCAAGCATCAAAATGCAAGAAGCAAAATGCAAGAAGCAAAATGCAATTTACAAGAGGCCGCTTGCAAGTGGTAATGGACAAGAGGCCAAAAAGAGCCGCTTGTTCCTTGTCTGTTGCATTTTGCTTCTTGCTTCTAGTATTTTGCAAATTAGCGATTATTTCGTGGCAGTGTAGATAGAACATATTCCAAGCGTTAGTCGTTCGCATATAGGATTTTGAAAACTGGTCTTCGTGAGTATATCTGTGAATTGTTTGCCTTCGGGAAAAACCTGTACACTCTCAAAAAGATAAGTGTAGGCACGCATATCACGACTTGTCAAACGCCCAATAAGGGGCAAAACGTATTTGAAGTAGGTATTATAGAGCTGTTTAATTGGAAAAACATATGGTTTGGAAAATTCTAACACCACGATTCTGCCGCCAGGGCGTAAGACGCGGTACATTTCGGAAAGGCCTTTTTCCAGGTTTTCAAAATTGCGCACTCCAAAAGCCACGGTTACAGCGTCGAAAGAACAATCGTCAAATCGGAGCTGCTCACAGTCGCCTGTTTCAAGGCTGACAATATTGGAAAGGCCCTGTTCTGCAATTTTCCCCCTTCCGAGTTCCAACATTTGATTGGCAATATCTATGCCGACTACCCGCTGAGGTTTCAAATTTTTCGCCATCAGAATTGCCACATCTGCGGTGCCGGTTGCCACATCCAGAATTTCAGCGGGTTGAGTGGGTTTCAGATGGCTGATGGCGCGTTTTCGCCACGATACGTCAACACCCAGCGAAAGCATTCGGTTGAGCAGATCGTACCGGGGCGCAATGCGGTCGAACATTTGCTCCACTTCAGCTTTTTTGCCTGCATTGGAGCCATAGGGCGTGACGATAATTTCTTCTTTCATAAAAAGATTAGGTGCAAAAGTAACGATCTGGGTTGGATTGCAGGGTAGTTGATACTACAACTTGATGTTCTCTACAATCTCCAGTCCGTAACCAATAAAACCCGTTCGGGGTTTTGGATGATTGGTAAGTAAGCGTATTTTATGAATGTCAAGTTCGCGCAGAATCTGAGCGCCTACGCCAAAATCTTTTTTCCCAATAGCCGTGTGGAGTTCAAAACGATCCGTATTCCCCTCGTCTACCAATTGTTTATAGTGCTGAAGCTTGGCCAATAAATTAGCCTTATCACCTTGGCGAAGGTACAAAAAAGCCCCCTTTTCGGCTTCTTGAATGATTTTAAGCGCAGAAGAGATCTGAGTACCGTAATCAGACAGGAGTGAGCCAAGTATACCACCGGTCTCTGACCAGGAGTGGACACGCACCAGTACGGGTTCGTCCTCCTTCCAGCTTCCTTTTTTTAGCACCAGGTGTGTATCGTTGCTTGCGATATCCGTAAAGACTATGGCTTGAAAGTCACCATAGATCGTTTTCATTGGAATCTCCATTTCTTTGCGCACCAGGCGTTCAGTGCGCATCCGGTAGGCCACGAGGTCATCAATTGAAATGATTTTCAACCCATGTTCTTTCGCTACCTCCACCAATTGCGGGAGGCGCGCCATAGAACCATCTGCGTTCAGTATTTCGACCAATACCCCAATCGGTGCAAGCCCAGCCAGGCGTGCCAGGTCTACCGCAGCTTCTGTGTGTCCGGTACGGCGCAGGACTCCGCCGGTTTTGGCTCGTAGTGGAAAAATATGACCCGGGCGGGCATAATCACTTGGTTTTGCGTCCACGTTTGTGAGCCAACGGTTTCCGGTTGCGCGGTCGTACGTAGAGATCCCGGTGCTACAACCCTGTCCGATCAGATCAATTGAGACCGTAAAGGCTGTTTCATGGAGCGCAGTATTGCTGTTCACCATTAGGTCGAGACCCAGCTCGTCGGCGCGTTTTTCTTCAAGCGGGGTACAAATGAGTCCCCGTCCGTAGGTTGCCATGAAATTGATCACTTCTGGAGTGATGGTCTCCGCTGCGCAAATAAAATCGCCCTCATTCTCCCGGTCTTCATCATCTACGACAATGATAACCCTTCCGGCGCGGATCTCAGCAATGGCCTCCTCTATGGTATTAAGTTGAAATTGGTCTGGCATGACATGGAAGTAGTGGGTGGATGGTATAGAAGAGGCCGAACCCACAACTGCAGGATCGGCCTCTCCGCTTTTTTAAAAAGACTTAATTCTTATTGGCTACCTTCAGATAGGTCTCCAAAGCCACTGCAATCGAAGGAGCCTCAGGCGTTCCGGCCTGAATATTCACGTTCATTCCGCGATCTGTCACAGCTTTCAAGGCCGCAGTTCCAAAAACACAGATCCGGCGATCTTCCTGTTTGAACTCCGGAAATTGCTCGAACATAGACTTGATCTCGTTGGCCGAAAAGAATGCAATGATGTCGTACTTGATGTCTTTCAGACTTGTAAGGTCGTTGTTTACCGTACGGTACATTACAGCTTCTTGAAGGGGTACTTTCATTTCCTTAAAAAAGCGTGTTACCTCCGGATTCCCCTGATCGCCGCAAGGGAGGTAAAACTTTTCCTCTTTGTTGCGAAGAATGTATGATTTCAAGTCAAGTACTGACTTGGTACCATTAAAAACTTTGCGTTTACGGAAATTGATAAACTTCTGCAGGTAGTTGGCAATAGCCTCTGTTGCGCAGAAGTACTTGGTTTCATCCGACATTTTGATGCGCATTTCAGCACATAGCCGGAAGAAGTGATCGACAGCGTTTTTACTGGTGAAAAGAATTGCAGAGTAATCGTTGGGGTACACGCGGTTCTTGCGATACTCCTTTTCTGTGAGACCCTCCACGGCCACAAAGGGAACAAAGTCGATGTGAACACCAAACCGCTTTTCAATTTCGTCGTAAGCAGTTCTCACAGCCGGTTGGCCCTGTGAGACAAGGATGTTCTGGACTTTGTGTGGGGAGGATTCCTGAACAAGTGCAGCACTAGCAGTTGCAGACATTCGGGAGTGTTTTTTTTGTGAAATTTGTGTAAATTTGAATGGTTTGCAAGATTGAAAAGCCTTGCATTAATGCATTCTGAAAAGAAAAAGTTTAGCAAAAACCAAACCTTTTAGGTTATCTGCATTAGCGCAAGTTTTACAAGCAGCAATACAGGGGCAATTTCGACCGTGCAAAAGTACAACAAAAAGTGAATTGGACTCTGCGTTAAAAATTTAGCTCCAATTGAACTTGCCCTCAAACTTCGGTAAGCATAAAAAATAGCCACTAAACCCAGCATCCATGATACCAGTAGCAGCTGTTGACTGCCCGCCTTCGCAGAAAACGCGATAAATAAATTGAAAGGCACGAGGAAGAGTCCCAAAACGCAATTGAAGATTACAATTAGAAAATTATACTTGCGCACTTCGACCTCAAAGGGGAAAAGGGTCCCAATTATCCTAAGCAACAGGTGTTTGAAAAGAAAAACAACAGCAGCACCAATCAAACAAATAAGCAAGAATGGGAGGTTATTGAAAGCCTCTTGTTGAAAAACACGGGTCACTAAGAATGTAAAAATCCCTGCGTTGAATAAAAAATTGCCGTAAAGAAGAAAATAAGGTGTGTTCCCTACAAAGCCAGCTGCTTCACGTTGGGCTACAGCAAAGCCGTTGTCGTTGAGGAAACCTCCCCAGGCTTTACCCACCGCCGTTCGGTTCGAGGCCACTGAAAATGTCAGGAAAGCAAACGCCGCCAACAACAAAAGAGCCATTACTCCTCCTGAAAGCCCCCCCCCTCGGGGAAGCACCGAAAAAGGGTTAAAGGCTATTGGCTTGTACTCAGCGAAGGTTTCTGCTGAAAGAGGCGCCTGATGAGACACCACATCAAAAGGATTGGCCAGTGGAAGGGAGATGCCTTCCGCAGCAAGTACCTCTTTGGGCAAGCGGTGTAAAAGTTCGAAAGGATTGGCTGCATTCTGACTTTGCAACAGGGTACAAAAGCCCAAGAATATCAGCGAAAAAAAGGTCGTTCGAAACATGCCGCAAAGTTACGCGAATGATTTTTGAAAAAAAATTCTAAGCTGACTTCCCTGTTTGATAAAATCGCGCTTATCTTTGCGTCCGCTTTTCAATTAAGGCTTGGTGCCTTAGCTCAGATGGTAGAGCAATGGACTGAAAATCCATGTGTCCCCGGTTCGATTCCGGGAGGCACCACCAGAAATCCCGGAGATCGCAAGATCCCGGGATTTTATTTTTTAGCCTTAAAGGCATTGGGTCTTGGAACAGAGACTCCTTAAGCAAAAACAATATCCAACTTTCAATTGTCTAATGTCTGAAAGTTCAACATCCAATCTCCATGTCAGAAGATATTGTCATCCGAATTTTGCTTTTTCCCCTGGCACTGCTTTACGGGTTGGGCGTGGGGCTTCGCAATCTATTGTACCGAATCGGGATATTGCGCAGTGTTCGTTTTGATCTTCCTGTAATTTCTGTGGGCAACCTTTCCGTGGGTGGTGCAGGCAAATCGCCCCATATTGAATACCTGATCCGATGGCTAGATCAATTCATTGAGGTGTCGGTGTTAAGCCGTGGATATGGCAGAAGCAGCACAGGTTATCGTCCCGTAACTACCCTTGACACTGCGGAAATGGTTGGTGATGAACCCCTGCAATTCAAACGCAAATTCCCAACAGTTCCAATCTGCGTGAGTGAAAGCCGCGCCTTGGGAGTGCCTGAGTTGGTAAAGCGAAACCCTGAAACGCAATGCGTTCTGCTCGATGATGCATTTCAGCACCTGGCCGTCACACCGGGACTGAATATCCTGCTCACAGAATTTGCCCACCCTTTCACCCGGGATTGGCTGTTGCCCTCCGGCCGATTGCGGGAAGCTCGTTACAATTATCGTCGCGCAGATATCATCTTAGTAACCAAATGCCCCCCGGAACTTTCCGAGCTGCACCGGCTAAAACTTGTGGCGGAGATTGATCCATTCCCACGACAACGCGTTTATTTCTCCCGATATCGCTACGGAACACCCTATGCCCTGCTTCGCCCCGACCTGCTCCAGCCACTCGATCTGGACACTGATGTATTGCTTGTGAGCGCTATTGCCAATACCGACTACTTGTTGAACTATATGGCATCTTCCGTTAAATCGGCGCAAACCATGGAGTTTGAAGATCATCACTTTTTCAAGGAAGATGAACTCCGGGATATGATTCGCCGATTTGAGCGGATGACCGGGCGCAAAAAAATCATCCTTACCACCGAAAAAGATTCGATGCGGCTTGAAATGCATCAGGATTTTTTCTGGAAAAATGAACTCCCGATTTTCGTGCTACCCGTGGAAGTTGAATTCTGTGATTCTGACGAAAACGCATTTCAAGAAGAAGTTAAACGGATATTATTGGATTTTAAGCGTTAATATATTGGTACCTGAGGCGATGAAGAACGCCAGAAGCAGCATACGGACAGAGTAAAACCCTACATTTGTAAAGAATGCCCGGATTGGTGCAAGGTAGGCGCCTAACACGCCAGGCGAAGACAGATAAAGCAACGCATCGGTTGATTAGGTTGCGTATATTGTACTCGATTAACGGGTGTAAAATTCCCCCCAGTTTCTTCCAAACTCCTCCCAATAGGCCTCCACTTTACTTCGGGTTGGAAATTCGGAATAGATTACACCCGTTTTGATACATTCAAGCACATGCCGGGTGGGTTTAGAAACTTCTTCCGGCAACTCGACCGGAGAAAACCAGGTTACATCTTTGAATTTTTTAGTCTCCAAGGACTCTGGTTCGCCAGCAAAACGGGAGGCTTTGAAGTAAAGGACGAGCAGGGTTTCATTTTTTTGGAGTTTGTGGCGGTGCAACGTGTGCACCAATGCAAGATCATTTGGCTCCACATGAATAGAAGCCTCCTCTTTAGCTTCCCGGGCAAGAGCCTCCCGGGCAAATTCATGCTCCTCCACATTGCCTCCAATAAGTGTATACCGGCCACCATTCCGCTTGGTTTGACGGAGAAAGAGCAGCTTACCATTTTCTTCAAGAATAAGCCGCACGGCGAAGATGAGCATAACCGGGTTAAAGTTTCAAGGGTTTTAAAAAAAATCAGAATCCATAAAGGCGCGGTTATTCTGCATATATCCCCAATAAAGCCGTTTCAATTTCTGCTTTAGAGGCCTTATTGCTGACTAATTCTTTCTGCTTTTTGTTGCGTAATTCCCGTATTTCTGCCTGCGTTTTCTGATATAAATCCACCTGAATTTTGGTATTTAAGATGCGGCGGATATTGCCCAAAGTGCTTTTTTGCACATTTTGAGTTTTTGCACGGAATAGGGCTGGATCTGAGTTTTGGTAGTCAGCGATCTCTGCGAGATTTTTTGCTTTGCGCACCTGGATGGTGTACATCTGCTTGGCCTGGTCAGCATTCAGGCTGTACTTGGCAGAAAGTACTTCCGTGGCTTTTCGGATCTCCTGATTATTTGTGCCAGGTACAGGCGCTGCAGTTACTGTTTGTTGGGCATTTACTGCAAAACCGCCCTGAAGGAAAATCAACAGAAAAAAGAGTAGTTTTTTCATGGTAAGTATCAAATTATAGCGCTGAGAAAATGGGTTCAAAAGTAGATAAACTTCGCAAGTTCCAAGGTGGGTGATTGAATTTAGGGACAAGTCTACTCGCGTAGTTCTTTAATTTCTTCTTCTGTACTGCCAATCTGGAGTTTCCAACCGGCACCTTCCACCATGAACCGCATAAGGTCGAGCATTTTGGCGCCTTGCTGACTTGCTTCTGATAAAAGATTGCTTTTTAGCGCACTATCACGAATGAGGTCTTTGGCGCGTTGGTTGATACGGGTGTAATCTTCGGGCGAAAAAGAGGAAAAAAGCCCTTCGGAGATGTCGTAATAATCAAGTGTATGATCAATGCTAAGGATCTCAGGTTTGGGCAAACCACTTATATGGATGGTTTTAGTGACCGGATCGGCCACCATTTGTAAACGCTCCAGGTTATAGCCTGCTGATACCGTAGCCCGTACACGTACCAAAATCTTTTTTTCCCAAAAAAACGTAAAATAACCTTGATACTCAGAGTAGTTATAGATCTCTGAAAAGGTTCCTTCCACTGTACTAAGTTTGGCTACTGCCTGTATTTTTTCAAGCAAGACCGACGAGTCTTCAACTGACTTGGGGCCGCTTGTAAAATAACGCCAACTCAGCCACCCTCCCAGGAGAAACGCAATAAGTAAAGTGATGAAAGAAGTAAAACGCATAAGTTTTGAATGAATTTGAGCCAACAAAATTGCGAAGATTTAGCATGAGCTCCGGAGTTTTTGTTTTCTCGTAAAACCATGCTGAATACGTTCAGCCGCTTCAAGGTCGCATGTTTTCCCGGCGATAATATCTGCAGTGTTTAGCAATTCCTCTGAATACAGATAATCAAGCAATTTAAAACAGACAAAAGAGTGGTTGAACTTTCCTTCATCCTACTTTGGATCAATCGAGACATGCAGGGCTAAGAAAAAAGCTGCCATAAAAAACCACCAACCAAGATATGAAATGCCAGGCAATCAAACCATCAGCGGGGAACAGGGAGGCTTTTTTCTTTTGTGGAAGCATTGGGCCTTGTTTTTTCAAATAGCTGAATGCCGCTATTGTTATTCGCCACTACAACGGCCTCTTTACCGCCAGCCATTTTCAGGAAGGCCATATTGCGCACTTCACGCATCGCCCAAAATCCACTTGATCGATTGGGCTCGAAACGGAACGAGCCTTTGCCATCACCATACAATAGCACACCATTTCCTGCGTCATATCGGTTGATCTCGACCGCTTGTCCATAGTCATTGCCGGCGAGGAGCAAATCGAGGGTGCCATCACCATTAAAATCCTGGAAAAGCATAGTTTTTACCGGGGCCGTTTGGGCTTCGTTGGGTAATGGACGCGCCGTAAATTTTCCACCAGAATTTTCAAAGTAACAAGTCCGCAATTCAGTGGCTTTCAGATTAATGCCTTTTTTTAAGGTTTCTAATGGATACAGGTCTTCGATACTGGCCTTGGCATAAGCGCCATAGGTGACAAACTTCTTTTTCAGCGAGGGGATCTGTTTTATCATTGGGTCCCGGAGTGCTACCGGGTACCGAGTTCCGTTTTCATACCAAGTCATTAGTGGATCCATACTTCCGTTTCCATCAAAGTCATGGGCAAAAAGTTCCATAGGTGCTTCGGCCGAAGCGCGATATCGCGTGTTAAGTCCTTCATTGCCCGCTACCAGATCGAGGTCGCCATCGCCGTCAAAATCGGCGGCAGTAAGGCAATTCCACCAACCATAGACTTTATCAAGGTTAAAATCTTTGGTAGCCAAGGTGAATTTCCCATCCTTGAATTTAAAAATCTGGATCGGCATCCACTCTCCGGTTACCAGCATTTCGGCTTGCTTGTCATTATCCAGATCGGCAAACAGGATGGACGTTACCATACCAATTTCTTCCAATTCAGGAGCGACCTGGGCCGTCACCTTGCTAAAACTGCCCCCAGTATTTTTGAAAACAAAAGAGAACGGTGTTTTAGGATAGTTTCCAGGTACCGTTCTTCCACCTACAAAAAGGTCCAGGTCACCATCCTTGTCATAGTCGAAAGGTGCCACACAACTTCCACTGACCGCCTCCACCGCGACATTATTGGTTGGGGCAGGGGTCATCTTTCCTTTTCCGTCATTCAGATACAGCCGGTCTTGATAGAGCGGGGCATTTATGGGAGGTTCATTGCCCCCGCTTACGATGTAGAGATCAAGGTCATTGTCTCCATCAGCATCAAAAAAGGTGGCACCCACGTCTTCGCGCAGGCTATCCACAATAAAAGGAGCGGTCAGGGTGCTGAATTTCCCATTGGGATTTTGGATAAACAAGGCTCTGGAACCCTGAAAGCTTCCGCCAACAAAAAAATCATCCAAACCATCGCCGTTTACATCGCCGGTAGCGAGGGCAGGTCCGAGGTTGGAATATTCCCTCGGCAACAATCTTTCACGGTTAAAATCAAAAAATGGGTTCTCCTTGTGGGTGAATGTAATGCCGGTTTGAGCGCTTATATCTTTAAAGACCATGCTTGTTGCGGGCGGTTGTTTTAAGATAGAAGGGCCTTTGATAGCTTCGCTTTGCTTGAGGGTAATACGTTGATTGCCGGGCACATTGTCCAGGGTTTGAACTTTGCCATCGGGCCATTGTACCTGAACATGGTCTACAGTAGTATTTTTTCCTAACCCAAATTGAAGAATGGCTGTATTGGTGGATAGAAAGCCTCGGATAGGATTGGCATAAGTAGTTTGGGACATTCCACCTGATTGTACAATAACAGTTGAGCCGGTACCCTCAGCGTTTTTAGGCACGCCTTCCAGTTTGATTTGCAGGAAATTTCCGCTGTGGTTTTCGACACTTTTATTTCGAAAAATAGCAGCAGGACTTTCGGCGCGAACGACTACAATATCCTGATCCCCATCATTGTCGAAGTCGGCATAAATGGATCCGTTTGAGTATGTTTTTTCGCCAAAGCCCCATGGTTCAGAAACGTCTTCGAAGCTTAGATCTCCCCGATTTCGGTACATGTAATTGGAGATTGGCACCCTTGGAACTATTTTTATATGGCCCATAGAGTCGGGTAATATTCCATTGTTAGCGTTGAGTAAAGAATCATAGGTAAAGTGGATATAATCGAGGTTGGTCACTTCACGCCTGAACCCATTGGAAATAAAAATGTCACGCCAGCCATCATTGTCAAAATCCATCAGGAGAGGCCCCCAGCTCCAATCGGTGGCCGACACTCCGGCAAGGCATCCAATCTCGCTGAAAGTGCCGTTGCCGTTGTTGAGCTGGAGCATATTGCGCATCATTTGCTGGCCATATCCATATTGTGCGAGCGTATAATACCGCTCATTTACCATGGTGGTAGCAGTAGATTTGTCTTTCTGATTATTGGGTGGCGCCATATCCAGCACAAAAAGGTCGAGCAGCCCGTCATTGTTCATATCTGCCCAATCTGAACCCATAGATGCTGCGGAAGTATGCCGTACATAGTCGTTCACCAGGTCGGTAAAAGTTCCGTTCTTATTGTTGATATATAGTATATCTGGTTCAATATAGTCGTTGGCGATGTAGAGGTCAGGGTATCCGTCGAGGTTGGCATCCATTGTGGTCACGCTCAGACCGAATGCAAAATTCTGAATGCCTGCCTGCTTGCTGATGTCTGTGAAGGTACCGTTTCCATTATTGTTATATAAGCGATCGGAGGTGTATTCATCCTCTGGTTCGGTATCGCGTACCTGTTTATCGCCGGCTTCCTTCATCCGCACATTAGCGGTAAAGGCAAAGTCGTCTGGGTGATTCAGCAGATACATATCCAGGTCGCCATCTAAATCGTAGTCAAAAAAGTTGGCTTGCGAGGAAGGGCATTTAGCATCCAGGCCATATTGGGCAGATGACTCAGTAAAGGTGAGGTCCTTGTTGTTGATAAATAAATAATTGCCCCTGTCTTCGGGTTTTGCCCCAGTACGGCATTGATAAATATCGAGCCAACCATCCCCATTGATATCAACCAGTGCTACACCGGTTTTAATACCTTGAGTGAACTTTGCGATGCCCGACTTTTCTGAAATATCCTCAAATTGAAAATTACCCTTGTTTAGGTACAACTTGTTGGAACCCATGGTGGCAGCAAAATATAAGTCTGTAAGTCCATCGTTGTTAAAATCACCCGTTGCAGCGCCTCCGCTCATGTAGAGGTAGTTAAAGGTCATGTAGTTTACCTCTTTGGTCTCTGTAAAGGTATTGGTAAAAGAAACTCCGGAGACTCCCGGGTCTATTTGTTCAAAGAGTGCCGGACCGGTAGTTTTATGGGTCGAGGAATCCGATTTATTTTTACCACAAAAAGTAAAAACAAGGGCTATAACGAGGAAAAGGACAAGGCGTAGAATTCGAATCATGTTTCGGTAAATGATTTTAGTCAGCAAAAATAGATAGAATGTGGGACACGGCTACATTTGCCATTAGAAACTCATTTATACACCTGATGCTCATTTTCAAAAAAGTAGCCGATCTGCGCCAATGGCTTACCACTCAAACCAAGCCAATTGGCTTTGCACCTACCATGGGAGCCCTTCATGAGGGGCACCTAGAACTAATCCGCATGGCTAAACGCGATGGCTGTATTGCGGTGGCCAGCATCTTTGTCAACCCCACCCAGTTCAATGATATCCGTGATCTTGAAAAATACCCGCGTACCGCAGAAAAAGACATTGAATTACTGCTGACCACACATTGCGACGCTCTTTTTATGCCAGCCGTGGAGGAGGTTTACCCGCCCGGGCTAAATCTGACGATCGAACTGGATTTCAAACAATTGGATAAGGTGATGGAAGGGGAATTTCGTCCGGGGCACTTTAAAGGGATGGCTACGGTGGTGAATCGCTTATTGGAAATCGTACAGCCAGACAAGCTGTATATGGGGCAAAAAGATTTTCAGCAACTTAGTATTGTGCGTGACATGATCAGGCAACTCGCCCTACCTGTTGAACTTGTCATGTGCCCGACGGTGCGAGAGCCCGACGGCCTGGCCATGAGCAGCCGAAATGTGCGGCTAAGTCCTGAGATGCGGGCAGCTGCACCAATCATTCATGAAACGCTGCAATGGGCAAAAACCGCCCTGAAAAAAAATCATTCAGCCGCTGAAATCAAGGCTGAGGCCCTTAGAAGGCTTTCAAATGCAGGACTTCAACCTGAATATTTTGAGCTTGTGAACGGCGTTACCCTGGAGACCATCCAGTCCAAAGATGACTTTCTTTTTAACGAAAACACTGGAAACAGCGGATCAATCGTAGCCTGTACCGCTGTTTTTGCTGGTGATATACGGCTAATAGATAATATTATTTGACTATCCACTTGTCGTATACCGACTTCGAAGAAGTCAATTTGTTCTTTCACTGAAACAATATTGTTTTTGCTACACCTACATAGTGCAGGTTGATTACATCGTCTATTCCCTATCAATATGCCGAAAAAACGCGCTCAAAGAGATCTTGGAACGTAGCTAGTGCAGTTCACATCGCCTTTTTTTGAAAATATGAGTAACCCTGCACTTTTGGGAGGCCTGCCACCACAGCTTTTTTTACCCCAATGATCACTTTTTTTCAGCAGGGCTCTTGTGCCGCGAATCTGCATTATGGGTAGCAGAAATTTCTCCGGCATTATGAATATATCTGCGCTGAATGGATGGTAAACAGCAGAAGTAACGCTTTTAAAGACGAAATGAGCAAATTTAAAGTAGCATGTATCTAGTTGGAAGAGCGGTATTGTTGATCGGAAAACCGTATGATTTTTGGTGAAGAGCGTGTTTGATGGGGTGTTTCCAAATATTCATTGGTAAAAATTTTAAGGTAGGTTTGTTTTTTTGCCAAGTACGGACTTATCTTTGCATCCGTTTTTGAAAAAGAACCTTTTTTAGGAACGATGATCTCGTAGCTCAGCCGGTAGAGCACTTGACTTTTAATCAAGGAGTCATGGGTTCGAATCCCATCGAGATCACAATCATTATCAGCGAGTTATGCGGTTTATTCCGTGTAACTCGTTTTTTTGCACACGTCTTGCATACAAATGTCCTGCAAAAGCTGTTTTTTTCTAAAAACTACGCAAACGGCTGCCCATCCCCCCTCTTGAAGAAATCCTTTGGCATCCGGCCAGCAATATGAAAGGCAATTTCCTACACACTCTAGGCAATATCGTCTCCCGTTTCAATTACTCGTTTCGGTGATCTTCAGGATTGAGATACTTCTTCCAGATTCGTAGTGGCGCATTCATACGCTTTGAATAAAATTTCTTGTTACAGCATTTAGTTAAAAATGCACTTACATGACTTGGAGGATCGTTCTGTAAGAGGGTTGTTGAAAACTACTGGACATTTTCTAAAATCGAGACCTATAAGGTTTTTGGAAACCTTATAGGTCTGTGGGCAAAACAAAAATGTCTAGTAGTATGGGGCTGTTGACCATTATTATTGCCGGAAAATGCATTTTTTAAAAGTCTCCGTCACGGACTCTGGACAAGGTTTTTCAGAAAAAAGACACCTAAAAAAAGTTTGCACAAATCATTGCGTAGGATACTGGCCCAGAAACACCTGGGCCTTGTAATGGGCAGTAGGAAAAACGACAACTCCACATTGAATATGACGGTCTGGTTGTCCACCACTAAAAAGATCCCGCATTTTTCAAATTGAAAAATGCGGGATCTTTTAAATATACTTCAAAGAGCTAAAAGGATTTACTACCGAAAAATCTCAATAAACCCATTCAAACCTTTGTCTTGCGGCGTAGCTTTAAAGATAAAGAAATAAGTAGCATCCGGCAGTCCTTTTCCGGCCTCTCCAAAAAGCTCTCCTCTCCAGGCTTTGTCGGGATCATTGCTGTAAGGCATGGCCTCATATACTTTATCGCCCCATTGATTGTAAATGACCAGATGGTTTTGTGGATAAGGGTCGATATCCAGACATGGGATCATCAGGTAATCGTTTAAATCATCACCATTGGGCGTAATGATGTTAGGTACAATGCTACAAATCCGTTCCCGAACCGAAATGGCCACGATACCCTCGTCGCAAAGCTCCGGGCAGGCTTTTGAACAGAGCTTATAAATAAAATAAACGACCGTATTTTCATTGCCGGCCTGAAAAGAATACAGGCCATTCCCATGGTCGATCAAACCTGGTGGTGGGTTGATCACGGTCATTTCGTAATCATCCAGCTCATATTTATCATTGAGCAACATATTAAAGTCAACTAAAACTTCATTCGTAGCTACTTCATATTTCAAGTCATCCACAGCATTCGGCGTCACACCCATTCGAACCCGGGCTGAATCAAGGGGCGTAATACAACCATTGACATCTGCCACTACGGTGTAATAGCCGGTTAAGGCGACATCCAAGTCAAATATGACGATATTGTTATTGTCCAGATAAGGCGGGTTCGGGCCGGTCCACAGGTAATGAGCACCCGTAATTGGCGTGGCCGACAAGGTAATTTCATCGCCTTTGCAACCGATCGCATCACTCACCTGAGGGTTTAGGGGCAGTAAGGGTAAAACTTCTATCTGAACAGAACACAGTGCTGTGTTGCCGGCATCGTCCGTGGCCTGGAACGTCACGGTATGCTGACCCAAGGCAAATACACTAGCAGATATCTGCCCACTCACTTGCGTCACCACAGGCTGGAAGCAGTTGTCTGTTGCCTCTGGAAATTGGAATCGCAACTCTACCCCATTACAGGAGTCGACTGTGTTGGTTGAGAAGATAAAATTGGAGGGGTCATACAACAGCAGCCCACCAACATTAACTTTGATCGTTGACACCGGGCAGCTGAACTGTGGTGGAGTCGATTCCGTCACTAAGATCGCAAATGAGTTGCTGACCTCATGATTTAAGGTATCCTTCAGCGTATAAATGACTTGTGTCACCCCAATAGGAAAAGTATCACCCGGTGCATAGTTTGAGGTTAAGGTATATGGACCACATAAGCCCGTTGGCGTAGGCGGAGTCCAGGATGCCACCGCAAAACATCCATTAAAGGATTGGTCAATCGGTTGATCAGTCAATCCTATTAACGGGCCGACCACCTCCACCACAAAAGTGCAGGTATCCTGGTTGCCACTTGGATCCACCACAAATACATTAACTGTAGTAAATCCAGCATGAAACAGGCTGCCAGAAGCCGGAATTGAAAATACCGTTGGGTTTGGATCACAGTTGTCGGTTGCCAACGGTTGAACCCAGCTTACTGGAAAGTCGCAGACTTTGGCCTCTACAACGATGTCGTCCGGGCATCCACTAAATTGGGGTGGAACCAGGTCAACCACAGTAACGGTAAACGAACAAGTCGCGGTGTTAGCCCAAGTATCTGTGGCGGTATATATCACCACAGTACTTGTCTCTGGAAATACGGAGCCAGATGGAGTACTTACCGTTATGCTGGTAGAATTGGAACAGTTATCAGTGGCGGTAGGAGCGGTCCAATTGACCACCGCAGTACAAATAGTCGTTGTAGTAGTAATGTCTGTTGGGCAATCGATCAACACCGGTGGCACATCCTCCCGAACGGTCACTGTAAAACTACACTGGGTACTGTTTCCAGAAGTGTCTATCGCGGTATAGGTAACTAGATAGATTCCTGTTGTAAGTACAGAACCAGAGGCTAAGGTGGCTGTTGGAACAATGGGTAATTGACCGCATGGATCAGTTACCGTTGGCTCCGCCCAATTGACCATAGCCTCGCAACTGCTGGAATCGGTTGTAACGGTCAGGTTAACCGGACAATCTACCAGCACTGGACTAGTCTTATCAAGCACAAGGATCTTAAAAGTACAGCTAGACTCATTGCCCGTTGGATCACTCACGTACATGGTGACTAGGGTAGTACCCACCGGAAAAGCCTGTCCGGAGATAAAATCAGATGTGGTTGTCAAGGTAGCACTGCAGTTGTCAGACGTAACGGGTGTGCCAAAGGGGACGTTTGCCGTGCAGGTTGCTGTATTTGCGTTCGTCGTGATATTGGCGGGACACTGGATCGTTGGTGATATGGTGTCTTGTACCGTTAGGATCTGAAAAGCTGTAGAGATGTTATTGCATTGGTCGGTAGCCGTCCACTTCCGTTGTAAAATGTAACTGTCTGGGCTGTTACTGTTCATGACGGTTTCGCCAACATAAACGATGCTTGGATCTGGACTGCAGTTATCCGTAGCAATGGGTGTTTCGGGCAATGGAACAGCATCGCAATTCACCGTAATTCCGGAAGGGACAAAGGTGAATACCGGATTGGTTAGGTCTTGTACTGTAATAATCTGGAATGCCGTATTGATATTTCCACAATCGTCCTCAGCAGACCAGGTTCGTTTGAGGATGTAATTATTAGGACAGTTGCCGTCCGTGCGTGTTTCACCGGCATAGGTGATGGTCACATTCGCATCACAATTGTCTGTAGCGCTTGGTGTGTCTACCTGAGGTACCGATTCACAACTTACCGTAATATTAGCTGGGACCGTAGTGAACAGCGGTGCTGTGATGTCCTGAACGGTAATTACCTGGGTAGCTTTCGACGTGTTGCCACAATTATCGGTAGCAATCCATTCTCTGCGCAGCAAATAACTATGAGTACAATTGCCATCGATCTGGACTTGACCGGAATATACGATGTTCACAAACGCAGCACAATTGTCGCTTGCAACCGGGAATGCTACCATTGGGATAGCATCACAGTTCACCGTGACATCGGAAGGCACAAAGGTAAAGTTAGGCGGAGTAAGGTCCTGAACCGTGATGATCTGTTCGGCCGAGGAAACATTTCCACAACTATCCCTAGCAGTCCAACTGCGTATTAGGGTATATGAATCCGGGCAGGCTCCATTGGTCCGAACTTCTCCATCATAAGTGATGGTAGTATTTGCAGCACAATTATCAACAGCGACAGGAATTTCAACGGGTGGGATAAATTCACAAGTAGTAGTTAATGCAGCAGGAATGGACGTAAATGCCGGTGGAGTAGTATCCTCTACCTGTAAGATCTGTACCGCAGTGGCTGTATTGCCACAATCATCGAAAATCGTCCATTTTCGGGATAAGCTATAGCTATTGGGGCAGTTGCCATTGGTTCGGGTCGCGCCATTGTAGGTGATGGTCAGGTTTGGGTCGCAGTTGTCTGTAGCATTAGGTGTGCCAACTGGCGGAATCTCTGAGCAACTTACCGTGACATTAGCAGGCACAACGGTCACTACTGGACTTGTAATATCCTGTACCGTGATCACCTGGGAGGTAATGGCGTTATTGCTGCATTCATCCTGAGCGGACCAAACACGAGTCAGGGTATAATTACCTGAGCATGCGCCATCGATCCGTGTTTGTCCCAGATAGGCAATGGTTACGTTGGCAGAACAATTGTCGATTGCTATAGGAGTTCCTACCGCCGGGATAGCATCACAGCTCACCGTTATAGGCGCAGGCACCGTTGAAAAAACCGGTGCTGTTATATCTCTAACGGTGATAGTCTGAGTGGTCAGTGTTGTATTCCCACAATTGTCTGTTGCAATCCAGGTTCTTTGGAGGTTGTAGTTATTTGGACAATTATCGTCTATGCGCAGTTCTCCAATGTATTGGATGCTTACTGCGGCATCACAGTTGTCAATCGCAATGGGTGTTCCAACAGGAGGAATCGCCTCGCAATTCACGGTTACCTGTCCTGGCGTAAAGGAGAATGTAGGGGCTGTAAGATCTTGTACCGTAATGATTTGTAAGGCTGTAGCAGTATTGCCACAGCTATCCAATGCTGTCCATGTGCGCTGTAACGTATAAGAATTGGGGCAAAGTCCATCAATTCTGGTTGCTCCATTGTAGGTTATATTGACACTAGCCGCGCAATTATCCGTTGCCGTTGGAGAACCCACAGACGGAATATCCTCACAAGTTACCGTAACGGCATCTGGTACTGACGTAAACGTGGGTGGCGTAACATCTTGTACCTTAATTATTTGAACGGCCGTGCTTGTGTTTCCACAATCATCAGAAATCGTCCAATTGCGTTTAATGGTGTAACTATTTGCACAGGTACCATCGATGCGTGTAGACCCGTCATAGGTGATGGTTGGGATTGCATCACAGTTATCTATTGCAGTAGGTGTTCCTACGGCAGGAATATCATCACAACTTACCAAAATATCTGCAGGAACGGATATCACCACGGGTGCCGTAATATCTTGAACGGTAATGCTTTGGGTTGCCGTGGCAGTGTTGCCACAGGCGTCTTGTGCTGACCAGGTCCGGATAATTTGATAATTACCAAGACAGCCACCAGCTCCGGGAATAAACTCACCCAGATAAGTTATATTAACGTTTTGTGCGCAATTATCAGAGGCAAGGGGTGTTCCAACGACTGGCAAGGCATCGCAACTGGCTGTGGCCGCATCGGGTAATAAGGTAAAGAATGGAGGCGTAATATCCTGAACAGTAATGACCTGTTTGGCAATGGAAATATTGCCGCAGTGATCCGTAGCTGTCCATTTGCGGTTCAAAATATATGACTCCGGGCAGCTGCCATTTACTCGGGTTTCTCCGTCGTAAATGATTACGACCGATACATCACAATTATCAATAGCAGAAGGTATTCCAACTGAAGGAATAGCATCACAACTTATGGTTACTGGTTCAGGCACATAAGTGTATACAGGTGGGGTTAGATCCTGAACGGTAATAACCTGTTCGGCCGTAGCAATATTGCCACATTGGTCACCTGCTGACCAATGACGCAGGAGAAGATAGGTGTTTAGACAGCTGCCGTCCTGGCGTATTTCGCCAATATAGTTGATGGTGACCGTTGGGTCACAGTTATCAGAAGCTATCGGTGTTCCCACACTGGGTATACTCTCGCAGGATACCGAAATATCTGGTGGGACAAAAGTATAAACAGGCTTAACCAGATCTTGCACGGTGATCGTCTGCGCAACTGTTTGGGTATTTCCACAATTATCCAAAGCCGTCCATTGTCGTTCCAACGTGTACGTAAATGGACAGGGTCCATCGGTTCTGGTTTCTCCATTATAGGTAATGGTGACGCTTACGGCACAATTGTCAATGGCTTCAGGGCTTCCAATAGCGGGTATGGATTCACAGGATACCGTTGTATTTCCAGGAACGGACGTGAAAGTAGGTGCTGTAATATCCCGTACCGTGATCAATTGGTTAGCAGTAACGGTATTTCCACAATTGTCTTCTGCTTTCCAGGTCCGGGTCAACGTATAGGTATCCAGGCAGTAGCCATTAGTTGGGGTCTCTCCCAGATAGGTAATAGAAACGGATGCGGCGCAATTATCAGAAGCGACCGGAATACCCAAGATCGGGATAGATTCGCAGGATACCGTTAGGTCATTAGGGAATGAAGTAAATGTTGGGTTCGTGATATCATGAACCATAATCACTTGTTCTGCTGTAACGGTGTTTCCACAGTTGTCCGTTGCTTCCCATGTTCGGGTCAACGTATAAGAATCTGTGCAGGATCCATCCGTACGGGTTTGACCCAGATAAGTAATTGTGACAAAGGCATCACAATTGTCGGTTGCTGTGGCAGTACCAACGGCGGGAATTGATTGGCAATCCACCGTAACATTGGCTGGTACAGAGGAGAAAACGGGGATGATTATATCTTGGACACTAATTACCTGCGCAGCAGTCTTTGTATTGCCACAATCGTCTTGCGCTTCCCAGGTTCGGGTCAAAGTATAAGTATCAGGACAAGTACCATTTGTTCGGGTTTCACCAAGATAGACTACTAAAACATTTGCGGTGCAGTTATCCACGGCAGAAGCAGAGCCGACTACCGGAATTGACTGGCAATTCACGGTGGTATTACTCGGAACTTGTATAAACATGGGAGATTCGGTATCGGCCACTTCTATTAATTGTGTGACATTAATACCATTTCCGGAGGCATCTGTTACGCGATATCTTCTTGATACAATAAGTGGATCTCCAGGGCACGAATTTCCACCAAGAATACTCTGACTTGTAAAAGTAACCGCTGGAGGCCCACAATTGTCGGCTTCATTGATTACCACTGCTGGATCGGGTGCCGGAAGATTGCTGTAGCATTGAATTCCAGTCAGGGTTGCAGGGTTTGAAGCTGTAGGGAACTGATCATCTACTATCGCAACCGTAAAAAAACAGGAAACGACATTAAAGCCATCGCTAACCTGGTACTCTACATTGTTCAATCCTACCTGGAACGGAAAAACGTTCGATAACTGGCCAGTTCCACTTGCTACACCTGCACCCATAATTTTATAGGAGAGTTGAGCTGAAGGACAGTTATCTGTAAATGTAGCATCAATATCAGGTACTGTATTGGTACAGCGGTTGAGGAATGCAACGCCATTGGTGCTGGCCGGGCATGACAGCGTAGGCGGTGTATTGTCAAATGTTGTAACTGTAGCCGTTTTCGATTCTGTGCAGTCAATCGCATCCGTAACCGTTACGGTATAGATTCCTGCAACAAGGTCATTGATGTCTTCGGTAGTCTTTCCGTTAGACCACAGGTATTTATAGGGAGCGGTACCACCATTAGTGGTCAGGTTAATTACACCAACGGCAGAACTAGCGCAAGGTACAGGCGTAATGGTGGTAGCCAGGTTAATTTTCGAATTGATCGTAACGGTTGCAGAAGAGTAACAGGTCAGCACATATGGATCAACAGGCCCAACTGGATCAAATAAAGCTCTTAAATCGATACTGTAGGTGGTCTTTGCGAATTGAGCTACCGTGTACGGACCACTACCAGACCCAATGTTTGGCGACCAAATATATTCATAACTAAGAATACCGCTACCAATTACAGAAAGTGTAACAGAATCACCAGCCTGACACAAAGTCCGATCAAAAGGATTCCCGGAATGATCCACTACGGTTAAGGCCGTTTCGCAGCAGATCCCTGTACCGTCAAAACACCCGGCAAGATTGATATCGGAAAAAGTATGAGGCGCACCTATCCCACTGCAACTGGCCAGCTTATCGGTATCAAAATAGATGGTTTTTAAGTTATTACATCCCAGATCATTTGTTAATCCGGGAGAAATGCGGCCACCATTAAACAATAAAATTCGAGCATTAATACCCAAGGTAAAGCGAACATTGGAAGACCACACCAGAACACCGCCGTCCACGACCAGTTTACCATCAAACGGAATACCATTAATAAATGGGTAATAGGGTACGTCAATCAAAAAGGTGTCTTTAATGATAATTATGTCCGTACCCATGGGGCAAAGTTTCCCTATCGGGTCGTTCGAGGCAATGATTTTAGAATTAAAAGTGTAGGTTGTCGCATTGCTGACAGAATTAAGCAAAGTGACAAAAGCAAAAGCAAGGAAGAAAAAGCGAAAAGCCTTGATGTTGGGGTCCGATTGGCTGAAGATTTTTTCAAATGGAAACATACTGTCGTCCTTAATTTGTGAGAAAATATTTCGGTTGGTTTTTGCAGAATTCAAAAAGAAAACCGATAGGGAGGACGAAACCGAGCCGATTAGTAACCTAACATTAAGTTAATGCCCGAGAGATAAATAAAGTGGATTAAAAAGAAAGTACCGTCAGATGAAATGTACAATTTAAATAACATAACATGTACGTATCAAAACCTATTCTTTCCAAGAAGAAAAGATGCTGCAAAAATTACGCCAAGTTGGGTTCCTGGCAGGAGTTAAAATTTGATTAAAGCCCAATGGAAGCGTTTTTTCTGAGTGATGGTCTACGACAGCCTATGTCCAGGATTCAGAATGTGAAGCGGTTAAAACACAAACGCCCCATTGTCAAAGACAATGAGGCGAAGTGGTAATTTGAGTTGGCACCGACCTACTCTCCCGGGACATCTGACCCAGTACCATCGGCGCTGACGGGCTTGACTGCTCTGTTCGGAATGGGAAGAGGTAGAACCCCATCGCCAAAGGCACCAACGTTTTTTTTATTCGCCATAGCCTAAACAAAGGCGAATATTCTCGACGAATGCGAGACAAATTTCTTTTGACAAAAACTGAGAAGGAACAGGGTATACTAACTAAAAGTAGTTGTTTTGAGTCAGAGTATCCGGATTGTAGCACTGAATCGGAATCCATTGACAGGATTTCTATTCGACACTATTGAATACTTAAAAAAAAAGAAAGCTAACGGGCAATTAGTAAGGCTAGGCTGCACACATTGCTGCGCTTTCACCGACCTCCTATCAACGCAGTAGTCTCCTGCGGCCCTTAAAAGATAATTCATCTTGAGGTGGGCTTCGCGCTTAGATGCTTTCAGCGCTTATCCCTGCCAGA
>CANJPT010000028.1 GCA_947476195.1 Lewinellaceae bacterium
ACGCAGGGCATCCTGCTCTCTGCCAACCAGTTCGATTCGCAGGCTGGTTACGACAACTATGCTTCCCGCATAGACAACTCGCTTGGTACTGGCGGCGCAAAGGTTGAATTCAACCAGTTCACCGACATGAACGTCGCCAACCTTTTCGAAAAGGACAACGCGTCCTTAAAGACGCATTGCAATATTTATCAGGGCGCAGTCGGCGAGGCCTCTTGGAGAGTGAAGGGATCGTTGGCTGATCAGGGTGACCCATTTTTCCCGGCTGGCCCGAAGCCTGACAATAAATTTATTTGGGACTGTATACCAAATATATTGCTGGATATACGGAATTCTAATACTACAGCTTTCGCGTACGTGGAGCGTCAAGTATCACAGGCTAACTTAAATACCATATTAAACTGTTGGGAAAACATCTCGGTCGTGATAGACTTTTCAAGTACTGGCGAAGCTCAATGTGTTATCGAAGATCCTTGCCCCAATCCTCCGTACTGCAACCAGCTTATGGGGCTTTATGCAAGTTCAGGGTACTCGCTGCCCTACCGCAACGACCTGCTCAATGCTTATGTGCGAATGTCCCCGGATGCAGTAGCCGATTCGCTTTACTTGCCAGGCACTACCCGTGCAATAGCATTGCTGGCTAACCGTAACCAACAAGAGGACAAACGCATACTTGCTGCCACCTACGCTTCTTTGGGGAACTATTCCACTGCTCAACAATACCTGCAACAAGTCACGGGAGCAACTACTGAGATACAGGACTTCATTTTCTATTATACAGTCCTGATCAACGCGGGCTTAGCGGGACGAGATGCCTACCATCTAACGGCGGCAGAGTTTGCTCAATTAGCCCCGTTGATGACACACACATCAACAGTAGTCGAGCAGATAAAAGTGCTTGATCACATTCTTAACGGCGTGTACCATCCGCTTGTGGCAGAATCGGGTATAGGCGGCAGACCTAGCGGAGATCGCTCCGATGAAACCGTTGATGACTTAACTAATGAAAGACTGGGTGTGCTACCCAATCCTTTTGAGAGCGAAGTACGCTTCATTGCCCCCGAAGGAACAGTGATCAAAACCTTGAGCATTGTTGATGTATCTGGCAAAACAATTTATAGCCAAAAACTGGGAGACGGATCATCGATGCTGTTGTTGAACACGGCTTCCATGCCGCAAGGGCTACTGTTCTACCAATGTCAACTTTCCGACGGCAAGACACTTCGCGGAAAGATTATCCACCAATCAAAAAAGTAGGCCATGCGCTTATTATTGACAATGGCACTGCTCGCTCAAGTTTGGGTGGGCAGTGCCCAAGTCTACTGGAACAAACAGATAGACTGGCAGCACAATTTTGAGTATCTTTCCAGCATAGTTGCCGTTGATGCTTTCCAAAGTATAATCGTTGCTGGAGGAATGTTGCAGTTAAACCCAACTGATGAAAATATCTACTTATCTCGAATCAGTGAAAATGGTGAAACTATTTGGGCAAAATCTAGTCGTCCTTTTCCGGATAAACTTGGGAAAGGTGGTCAAGTTTATCAAATTGATCAACATTACGGGTTGGTATTGGGTAACGCATATTTGCCAAGTGCTAATGGAACGACAGATATGCAAATGGTTTTGGTTAAATTTGATATGGATTCTGGTGATGTTATTTGGACAAAAGAATACGGCAAACCTGATTGGATGGAGTACCCTTGGAGAATGATAAAAAATAGCGACGGCAGTTTAGTAATGATTGGCCAAACTATACAAATGAATAATAATCCTCCCCAAAAGATTCTTTTTATAAAAATTGATAGCCTCGGAAACCAACTGGTCAGAAAAGAATTTGTAGTTAATATCACGAGAAATCACTCAGCATGGGATATTGTTGGTTCTCCAGATGGAGGGTTTTTCATATTGGGTTCAGATAATTATTGGGGCAATTGTAATGGTTGCTCAACTGAGACGGGTATGGCAGAAATGATCTTATTAAAAACAGATTTTGATGGAAACTTACTGTGGTCAAAAGTATACTCTCCTTGGGAATTCAAGCAAAGTGGTTTAGCTGGTTATGACATCAAATTGGTTTCAGATACTACATTAATGGTTGTAGGTCATAAACAATATACGCTATTAAATTCATCGTTTAGTTATTTCTCTCGATATATATTGATGAAATTTGATTTGAACGGAAATGTTTTGGACTCAGTATCATTCGGAGGGTATGCTGGTGCTTACCCAACAAGGGCAATAAAATTAGCTGATAAAAATTACTTGATAACTGGTCAAGAAAAAGATTCGACATTTAACTTAGTCGGCCCAACTGGGGTAATAATTAAAATAGCTTCATCGCTTAATGTGATTTGGAAAAAGGAATATAGAGTTAGCCCACCTGAATCCCAATTGCATGACAAATTTGATGATGCTGTTGAAATGCCCGACAAAGGATTTATTATTTGCGGCCGAGCTTTCGGGCCATTAGAGGACAGCACCAACCAAAACGGCTGGGTCATCCGAGTAGACTCCTTTGGCTGCCTAGAACCAGGCTGTCAACTCAACAGCGCCATAGAAGACCCGCCCACTCCAAAGCAAGACATTGGCATCACCCTCTCTCCCAACCCCACCAGCGGCCAAGCCCGGCTCACGCTCGCGCATGAGGGCGCGGTGCTGCTTGGGGTGCGGGTGCTGGATGTGCAGGGGCGGGTGGTCTCGGATATGCAGTTTTTGCGGGGTGCTGGCTGGCGGGAATGTGTGGTGGACTTAGGCGGGGAGCCTGCGGGGGTGTATTTGGTGCAGGTGCGGACGAGCGAGGGCTGGGGGGTAAGGAAAATTGTAAAGCAATAAAGGGAGTGTTCAGAAAACGGGGTCAGACAGAATTATTCGTTTCGATAAGCGCTGATTTTGAAATAAGGCTACCAAAAATGAAAATCCCCCGCTTCCCAAAATCTGGGAGCGGGGGATTTCTATTCCAGTCTGGCCGTGAACCGTCCACCGTGAACCGTCCACCGTCAGCATTACTTGTTCTCCAGCTGCTCGCGCAATTGAGCCAGGATCGAAAGATCACCGAGGGTTTCTTTCTCGACTTTCTTTTGAACGTCTACGATAGCGGCTTGGTTTTCGCCTTCTTCTTTGACGCGCTCGGCTCTCACGGCTACTTCAGCTTTGTGCTTCAGATCCTCGAGGTAGCGTGTGTGCGATACGAGTAAGCGACGGTCGTCTTTGTTGAATTCGATGACCTTCACGGTTACTGTTTCGCCAGCGTCCAGCAGATTGCCGTCGTCTTTGCGGATGTGCTTTGCAGGAGCGAATGCTTCGATGCCTTGTGGCATTTGGAAGGTAGCACCTTTGTCGTCGCGCTTCAGCACGGTAGCCTCGTGGTAAGAACCAACCGGGAAAATGCTATCGAAAGCATCCCAAGGGTTTTCCATGATCTGCTTGTGGCCAAGGCTGATCTGACGCTTCTCATTGTCGATGTTCAGTACAACGACTTCGAGTGGGCTGCCAGGCTTCGTAAACTCACTTGGGTGCGCATAACGCTTGGTCCAGGAAAGGTCGCTGATGTGCACCATGCCGCCTACGCCGTCGCCGAATTCAACGAAGATGCCGTAGTTGGTGATGTTTTTCACGATACCGTCATGACGGCTACCCACTGGGAAGCGGCTTTCGATATCGCTCCATGGATCCTCTGTCAATTGCTTCACAGAGAGTGACATTTTGCGGTCGCCACGGTCAATGCTGACCACTTTGGCTTCCACTTCCTGACCCATTTTGAAGAATTCCTTGGCGTGAACCGTCTGGTTGCCCCAAGTGATCTCGCTAACGTGGATCAAGCCTTCAACACCAGGCTGGATCTCCACAAAAGCGCCGTAATCTTCAATATTGACCACTTTACCGGTAACGATAGAGCCTTCGCCCACTTCGGCCGACAATACTTCCCATGGATGTGGGGTGAGTTGCTTAAGACCGAGGCTGATACGTTTTTTGAGTTCGTCAAAATCAAGTACCACCACGTTGATACGCTGGTTGAGCGCAAGCACGTCGGTTGGGTGATTGATACGGCCCCAGGAGATATCGGTGATGTAAAGCAAACCGTCTACGCCGCCAAGGTCGAGAAACGCACCGAAATCGGTGATGTTCTTAACGATACCTTCGAGTACCTGACCTTTTTCGAGGCTGCCGAGGATTTGTTCGCGTTGTTCAGCCAGATCGCTTTCGATCAACGCCTTGTGGCTTACCACGGCATTTTTGATCTGTTCGTTGACTTTCACTACTTTGAACTCCATCATTTTGCCTACGTACTGGTCATAGTCCAATACAGGTTTGATGTCGATCTGCGAACCAGGAAGGAAGGTTTCGAGACCGTTGCAGTCCACAATAAGACCACCTTTGGTCTTGCTGATCACAGAACCACGGATGATCGTGCCGTTTTTGAACGAATCCACGATGCTTTCCCAGGCGCGCAGGATCTTTGCTTTGCGACGGGAAAGACCGAGTTGGCCTTGGCTGTCTTCTTGGCTTTCTACGAACACTTCTACTTCGTCGCCAGGAGCGAGACCAGGTGTGTCGCGGAATTCGCTTAACGCGATAAGACCGTCACTTTTGTAATTAATGTCAAGTACCACATCGCCTCCGCTGATAGAGCTTACGCGACCTTTGATGACCTGATTTTCCTCAATCTGGTGCAATGCTGCGTCATAAGACTTTAGCATTGTGATTCTTTCTTCCTGGGTGTACACAATTGCACCACGCTTGTCCAGGTTCCAGTTAAAATCGTCGAATGCAGTCGCAGCAAGTGTTTCAAGCAGCGGCGTTACATCCTCTTCGTCCTCCTCTTCAGCATTGGCAGCAACACTTTTGCCATATGCGCCTGGAGTTGGCATCCCTTCGTCCTCGGAAGCACTTACTTTAGTGCTGCGGGTTCTTTTAGGGGCAGGGGCATCTTCAACAACCGCCACTACTACTGGCGCAGCTTCTTCGGTTACTACTTCAGCCACTGGAGCGATTTCTTCAGCAGCTTCTTCTACCACTGGCGCAGCTTCTTCGGTTACTACTTCAGCCACTGGAGCGATTTCTTCAGCAGCTTCTTCTACCACTGGCGCAGCTTCTTCAACAACAGCTTCAACAACTGGTTCTGTTTCAGCAACTACCTCAGCAGCAGCTTCCATTTCAGGAGTCTCCGGCGTTTCAGTGGATTCTTGGATTGGATCTTTTTCTTCTTCTAACATAGTAAAATGTTTGGTTTTCAACCGCTTGGTGGGCGGAACGGGGAGTTTTTCTGGTGTGAACCTTGTGTCGACTACACTTCGGGACGAAGTCGTTGTCCCCTCGCTTTTTCAAAAGCGGGCGCGAAGGTAGCATTAATTTGTGGAAAATATTATTTGTGCTTGAAATATCCGGGCTGCGACTTCAAGTCGCAGCCCGAATCATGGTTCAAACTTACCGCCGGATGGCGCGCGATATTTTAAAAAAGGCAGTTTGAGCAGTTCCAAGATATTGGAATGTTCTTTTGGGTCAGGGTGTGTGTCAATGCCGAACACCAGCTTATTATTGTCCATTTTGGCAAAGGTGCCGAACAAGCGGTCCCAAATCGAAAAGATATTGCCGAAGTTAGTATCGGTGTAAGGCAACACATAATGATGGTGTACCCGGTGTACCCCGGGGGTTACAAAAAACCAACTCAATGCATCATCAAGCCATTTGGGGAATAGGATATTGGCGTGGTTGAATTGCGTGAATACCAGGGAAAGGGATTGATACATAAAAACCAGACCGATCGGAGCACCGCAAATGATGATGCCCAGGGTCGTAAAAACAAACCGAAATATACTCTCGCCTGGATGGTGTCGGTTGGCGGTGGTAGTATCCACATTCGGGTCCGTGTGGTGCACCAGAT
The DNA here is from genome assembly GCA_947476195.1 of Lewinellaceae bacterium. Classification (GTDB taxonomy): domain Bacteria; phylum Bacteroidota; class Bacteroidia; order Chitinophagales; family Saprospiraceae; genus M3007. The sequence goes on from CANJPT010000028.1 coordinate 5,879, forward strand.
GAAATCGCCACATCCATTTTACCCTGTGTTCCAGCCAATGGATAAAGTAGGCGCCCACCAGATCCATTAAAAGCAATCCGATAATGAAAAACAGCCAGAGCGGCATCGCTGGCATCCACTGAAGCAGACCAATTTTTTCCGTAGCCACCCAATCTGCCGTACGCAGGAGAATAAAGGCCATCATAAAATTGACCAGTACAGTAGTAAAGGTGAAAAATAGATTGATGCCCAGGTGGGCTGCTTTTTTATATTTGGTTCGATAATAAGGTAGACTGCTTTCCAGGAGCAGGAAAAAAGTAAGGCCTCCCAGTAAAATCGCACTGCGGTGCGAGGAAGGGATATTGGCGAAATAGTTGGCGATAGATTCCATAGAAAGTACCAAGTTCAAAGTAGCAAGTGGTGGTAATTTGGCAAAACTACAGTCCGTCTATAAATTTATGGCACCATTCAACAAAAATGTTGTCATTGAAGAGAAAATCAAATTTCCGAGCAACATTCCCTTATTTGCAGCTTTAGCGCTGGAGATAATAAAAGCAGCATTTCATTAAGGTGATCCGGAGTTAAGGGTTGAATTGTATTCCCAACCAGGGATATTAAAAGTTGCTTCATGGGCCATGTTTGGGATTTTTCTCCTAAACACCCTCGGAAATTTGCTATCTAAAAACTTGTTCGAAAAAGCCGTTTTTGCACCGAATACGCCGGTAATTTCACTATTTTGGTTGCGACGAGCAAGCGCAAAACCACCTATATAAGATGGAAAATCAACGCCCACCCTTTCCCCCTTTCACCGAAGAGACTGCCCGACAAAAGATCCAGCTGGCAGAAGACGCCTGGAACAGTAAAGACTCGGAACGGGTTCAGGAAGTTCAGGCGGATTAAGGTAGTAGAAACGTAAAGACAATGTCAAGCGTATACTTGACATGAATGCAGGTCAAAGGCTAATTGCACCAATGGGTTTCTCTGTGCCTGTGTCAACGGAGGTTCTTCTTGATTAAAGAGACCCCTATTCGCATAAAAAGATAGTTACCCTGAAAAAAGGATATATACCTGAAAGGCACAAATTATTATTCGCCCGGTCCTGAAGTATAGCCTACGTTTAGGAAAGCAAAGCTGTTCGGCGATTTGGGTAAAATATCCGCTACCGATCAAGTATATCCTGAAATAATCGCCTGTTCAACAAGCATTTACAACTCCCTAACCCAAATATTCCGGTAACGTACCAGGCAGTTATGATCCTGAAGCCTAATCGGGGCTTTCCCATGAGCCTTATATTGTGGCAGACCAATATATTCTGTAGGGCCTTTAATTTCTGTGTTCAATTGAACCACGATCCCATTTTGAAGTACGGTAACGCGTGCAGGTGCAACCAGAAGACTGTCCTGATTAAATCGCGGCGCGGTATATAATATATCATAGGCCTGCCATTCCCCAGGTTTTCGGCAGGCATTCACCAAAGGAATTGCTTGCTTGTAGATACCTGCTGCCTGGCCATTGGAATAGGTCCGGTTCTGATAGCTGTCTAACACCTGTACTTCATATAGGTTTTGCAAAAAAATGCCACTATTGCCTCTGTTCTGGCCTTCACCGCTGGCTACGACCGGCGTACTGAATTCAATATGTAATTGAATGTCACCAAAACTTCTGCGGGTAATGATATCCCCTGCTCCTGGCTTAACGGTACAGGCCCCTTCAGCCAGGGCCCAAGAAACCTCCTTATTGTCTTTGCTACTCACCCATTCCTTCCAATGCGTACCATCGAAGAGCACAATAGCATCAGAGGCTGGTTGGGAGCCTATGCCAGGGGTAACCACCCGAGGTTCAGGGGACCACACTTCGGTAGCTTTTGGATCCGTAATCTGCGCAAAAACACCGGGTATTGTAAGGGCTGTTAACAGCAGTATTAATAGTATGCGATTCATATTTCTACCTTAAAGAGTTTATCCAACCTGCAATTTTTTCAATGTCCTTTTTAGGTACTTGTGCCATGGGGGCCATGGGTGTGTATCCAGGCCAGTGTTCTGGCTTGGGATTGTACACCAGTTCTACGATCTGGGCTGTAGAATATTTTCGTTTGGCTACCTCGGAATATGCTGGCCCAACAGAGCGCTCATTGGCTTTGTGACAAGCGCTGCAAGTATGCTTCAGTAGGAGTGTCTGGGCTTCGTTATTTGTCAGTACCTGTTTTGGTTTTACAGGGGCTGGAGCTGGCGCTTTAACGGCCATCCCAGCCGCAGTGGGGCGCGCTTCTTTCATTTGATTATCCGGGGTATTGGCAGCTGTCCCTGCATCCACTGTAGGGACATCATTTTTTTTGCGCTTGACCGCTACCAGTGGGAAGTCGGCTTTAGGTCCGCTTGGGATCTGGTTCAAAGTATAGTAGCCGATACCATGTAGGAGCGACAAGTCGCCTGAAGCAGAACGAACTCCTTCAGGTTTTATGGAGTGAATATACCCGAGTCGAAGGCTGTCCACTACAATACGTACCCGGAGACCGTCGCTGCTGGCTTTGGCGCCACGCACTGCGTTTTCTTTGTAGCCGACGATTGGGCTTCCGTAGACCGGATGGTATTTATAGTTGTTACTAACCACGGTGTAATTGTCCACATTTTCAGCCGTAGTGATATTAACCGGCTGGGTAAATTCGATCTCAAAGCCGTCAGGCATTGCTCGCACTGCCTTCATTTCAAAAGGCATTTGGCCGGTCCAGATGAGGCGCTCCAACCCATAAGGTTCCTTGCCTGTGCTTCCCCAGCCGCGGTTGGTGCCGCCGATGTACATGGTTTGGTCCGCTCCCCAGCACATGCGTAAAACACCCGAACGAAACCCACTGTGAAAATCAAAGGATGCACCCTGATATTCACCGTTCACTTTTTCCAAAAAAACCCTTGCGATTTTTGACATGCCCTGATCTCCTACCAGTAATTGGCCAGCGAATGGCCCAAATGCGCCTTCACTATCATCTGTAATAATCTCAGAGGTAGATACCCCAAGCACGCCATGCGGCAGCCACACTGCCGGACTTTTGATCTGCCGATCCGTATACGTTGTGTGCGCCATTTCATAGATCGTGGTCATCGGCTCGTTAGCCAAATATTCGGGCTTTTTCTTAGGATCATCGCGTGGATCAACCTGTTTAAATACCAACTCTTTGCGCATTTTTACCGGCGATTCTGGCCGATCGGCCCAGTTCAGAGAAGCTGGGTGCCCCGTAAAGTCACCTTTTGAAACCTGCGTCACAAAACCAGAACCCATCCAGTCGCCCTGGTTGTCTCCGTAAAAAAACTCGCCGTTTACCATACCGATGCCACAAGGAGAACGCATTCCGGCTGCCCATGGCTCCATTTTGCCATCGGGGGTGATATGCATGGTCCATCCACGCCATGGCACAACTGATTTGCCTGACCACCAGTCGCTGGCGCCAAAACTGACATTGGCCGTAACCATAAAGGACCCGTCCGGCAGAATTTTGGGTCCAAAGCTGTATTCATGGTAGTGGCCGGAAATAGGCCAGGCATATACTGTTTCATAGCGGTCTGCAATACCGTCGCCATTGCGGTCGGTCAATTTGGTGAGTTCACCACGCTGCGCACAATACAGGCTCCCATCCTTATACGCCAGACCAAGTATCTCATGCAGGCCGCTTGCAAAATGACGGTAATTGGGTTGCCCGGAGGCGGGGTTTTCAATGACCCATACGTCGCCTCGACGGGTACTGGCGGCAATGTTGCCGTTGGGTAGATTGCAAAGGCCGCCTACTTCGAGGACCACACCTTCCGGAACAGGTATTTTTATAATACGGTAGTAAGCATCCTCTGTAGGCTGTACAGCCAGGGTATCCTGAGCCGAAAGTAAAGAAGCCGCTAGTAGACCTGAAATAGTAAATGTGAATTGAATGAAGGATCTCATATTTTTTCTTATTTTTAAATAACGGCATATTATGTGCCGCCTTCGAAGAAGTCAATGCTATGTGTTCTTATACAGAAACACGATATTGTTTTCTTTAACCACTTAGTTCACTTAGCGCATATAATGTGTTTACCATCAATACTATGTGAACTATTTGTGTTATGTGGTTATAAACGTCTTTACCACATCATGAAATATTCTACCCGGCCGGTCACTGGGACATACAAGGCCGACAATCCACCCGATTGTTCAATCACAGGTTTTAAACCGGCAGGAAGTTTAAGGTAGTAGTGCTGGCCATCTATGGCGTAGGTCTGCTTGTCCAGTTTTTCGATGCTTTTCCCCAAGGCCAGGCGGCATACGTAGGCAGTATTCACGGGAACATTATGGAACATCAAAGCCCTGCTGAAGTATTTTTGGTCTACCACCCGCAATTGGTCTTCTACTTCCAGATCGTCCATTTTGTATCGAAACGTCGGGCGTCCGTCCAGGTCCAGGTCATAGCCTTGAGGATGAAAATGGGCCACTGGTTCGTATTCAGAGGCTTTCAGGTTAAATAGGTCTGTTTTTAAGACTACTACCGGTACATCATCGAAGCTTAACAGGGAGCCACGCGGGCGCGAAGAACCATCGCCCCGATCGTCCCACATGGGAGATACATCCAGGAAATCGCCTTTCCAAATCTGGGCCACGGCGCCGTTATCAAGGTCATAGGTGTAATGTAAACGAGCAGGGTCACCGACCTGTATGGCATGAACGATGCGCTTTTTAGCTCCCCGCGGAGGTTTGATATCCATGAAGGAGCGGAATACTTTAGGCTCAGCTGCATCCATTAAAATCGGGTCTGAAGCAGCTACGCCCAGAATTGAACTGCTGCTGTGCAAGGCACTTGCCGGTGCATTGGGACCTTCGATCCATAAACCCAGGTATGGCTCGAGCCAATTATCCATTTTATAGATAGTCAGGCTGAGCGTATTATTGCCTGTGGGAAGATCTACCGCTGCTGTACGTTGGTTATTCCAGTGTGTCCACGCATCCGGCAACAATTCTTTTCCATTTATTTTTAAAGACGAATGACCACTGTTTTCAAGGATAAAATGATGCTTTCCAGCCTGTTCGACCTGAATTTGGCCTGTAAAAGTAATCGCATATTCATTGTCACGTTTGGCCACTTCCCAACTCAGTTTTTCGGTCGTGCCTTCCAACGCGGTTTTTTGTCCTTCCAAATCCTCCGGTGCACGAAACTGGCCATAAACGACCTTGTATGCGAATGGCTGGAAGGTTACGGGTTTGCCCTGCCGGTCTTTGATACTAAAGTTCCGAAAGGCAACCGGGCCATGATCCCCCTGGATCATAAACGGACCAGTTGGTACTTCATGTTCATCTATTGGACCGCCGGTGGGACCCGTGAGTTCGAGATTTTCATGAATAATGGTTCCGTTCAGCACCACCCTGAGCAAGCGGGCATTAGCTGTTTTTTTTCCTGCAGCATCGAAACGCGGCGCCTGAAAACTGATTTCCAGGTGCTGCCATAACCCAGGGGCCAAACAGGCGTTTTTGCGTGGTGCAACGCCGTCAAAAAGTTCTTCCTGTGGATTCCAGCGCCGCCGGGCATAAATACCGCCACAATCGCCGAAGGTTGGGGTTTGTATACCCCAGGAGTCGAGTAGTTGAACTTCATACCTTCCCTGCAAATAAAATCCAGAGTTGGAGTGACTGGCCATCATAAAGTCAAAGGAAACATCCACGTCGCCGAATGCACGGGTGGATTGTAGATTTGCCCTATCTTTTTTGGTAGGCAAATTGACAAGTACGCCAGTCCCTTTGCTGAGCGTCATTTTGTCGTCCTGATCCAGGGCGGCATGTGCATTTCCGGCTATTTGCCAGTTTGCAGCATTCGCTTTTTTCCAAAAAGAAAGGTCGGTAAGTTGGAGGGTATCTTGCGCGGGAGCGAGGTGAGCCAAGGCAATCCAAGGCAATATCCGGAAACAATGTAGCAGAAAAGGAGAGAAACGCATGTTTATAAACTTGTTTGCGCAAAAGTGGCAATTCGTCACGTATTTTCAGCAGGTGTAATGTAATTCTTTTCAATTGACTTAAGCAAGTCAAATAAACACCATTTAAATACCTTTGGGGTTTGTGCCCCACAGGAACTTTCTTATACCATTCAAACTTATGACTAAGAACTTACTATTGGCAACCGGATTGATGCTGGCATTCTTTACAGTTGCCGCTCAAACAAAAAAGGATTCAACGACAAATGACCTGAATGCCAGGTTCAAACCCGTTAAATGGCGCAATATTGGCCCTTTCAGGGGCGGACGTTCCGTTGCAGCCACAGGTGTCTTGAACGACAGTCATACCTATTATATGGGTACTACGGGTGGGGGACTTTGGAAAACAGAAGATATGGGCATTAACTGGGCCAACATTTCTGACGGATTCTTCAAAACAGGATCTGTAGGGGCAGTAGCTGTGGCTGAAAATGATCCCAATGTCATTTATGTTGGTATGGGAGAACATGCAGTCAGAGGAGTAATGACCCACCATGGTGATGGAGTTTATAAATCTACCGATGCAGGCAAAACCTGGAAAAATATAGGACTGGAACTGACACAACATATTGCCCGGATCGTCATTCACCCTACCGATGCGAACACCGTTTTTGTTGCTGCACAAGGTGCCTTATACAGCAAATCACAGCAACGGGGAATTTATAAGTCCACAGACGGTGGCAATACCTGGAAAAACGTACTGTACATAGATGATAAAACCGGCTGTGCTGAATTATCCATGGACATGAATAATCCAAGGATCCTTTATGCCGCGATGTGGGAGCACGGCCGGCAGCCCTGGAAAGTAACCAGTGGTGGCCCCGGTAGCGGCCTTTACAAATCAACCGATGAAGGTGAACATTGGGTCAAAATGGAAGAAGGACTCCCAAAAGAAATGGGTAAAATGGCAATTGCGGTCTGTCGTTCCAATTCCGAAAAGGTGTATGCCTTAATAGAAAGTGATTCTGAAAAAGAAACGGGGGGCTTATTTGTCTCCACAGATGCAGGGAAAAGCTGGTCTTTGGTAACCAATGACCACCGCTTAATTCAACGTGCCTGGTACTATATCAAACTATTTACAGACCCCTTAAATGAAAACACCCTGTACGTTATGAGTGCACCCGCCCTGCGCTCTACAGATGGTGGCAAAACCTGGGAAGATGTTTCCAGTACGCACGGCGACTACCACAACCTTTGGATCAATCCAAAGGATTCCAAAAACATGATTATCTCCGACGATGGTGGTGCTGCGATTACCTTCAACTACGGCAAGTCATGGAGTTCACAAGACAATATGCCGACCGCACAGTTCTACCGGATCAATGTGGACAATCAATTTCCCTATAGAATTTATGGTGGGCAACAAGATAATTCATCCGTTTCGATCGCAAACCGGGAACTTGGAAGCAGCCATATCAGCACCTCCAGCTGGACCTATTCAGCAGGAGGAGAAAGCGCTTTTTTAGCCTTTGATCCGAACAATCCGAGGTATGTATTCGGCGGAAGTTATCAGGGAACCATTGAGGTGCTCGATACCAAAGCGTCTGCAAGCACGAATATTATGGCTGCGCCCATTCAGTACCTGGGGCGCGATGCGAAAGATATCAAGTACCGATTCAACTGGAATGCACCGATCATCTGGTCAAAGCACGAACCCGGTACCTATTACCATGGCTCCCAGTATGTATTGCGCACCAGCGATATGGGCAAAACCTGGACTGAAATTTCGCCCGATCTGACCCGCAATGAAAAAGAAAAACAAGGCAAAGGAGGCGGACCTTATACAAATGAGGCCGTGGGCGCCGAAAATTATGGAACCCTCGCCTATATCCTGGAATCACCCCTCGAGAAAGGGGTTATCTGGACCGGCAGTGATGATGGATTGGTCCATTTGACCATGGATGGGGGCAAAAGCTGGAAAAATGTGACGCCAAATGGTTTGCAGGAATGCCTGATCAATTCCATAGAGGTGTCACCTCACAATAAAGCAACGGCTTATATCGCAACAACTCGGTATAAATTTAACGACCATACCCCAGGCCTGTATAAGACCACGGATTATGGGAAGACCTGGACAAAAATTGTAACGGGCATTCCGAACAATGCCTTTACCCGGGTGATAAGAGAAGATGAACAACAGAAGGATTTGCTTTTTGCAGGGACAGAATTGGGCGTATTTATTTCCTGGAATGGCGGAAAAGACTGGTCACCTTTTCAATTAAATCTACCCCTGGCGCCCATTACTGATTTGAAAATACACAAAGGCGATCTTATCGCGGCCACCTCCGGCCGGTCCTTTTGGATCCTGGATGATCTGAGTTTGATCCGGCAATATCAAAAGGAGCTAAAAGCCCTGGCAATTTTTGAACCTGAAAATGCCTATCTCGCCAATGGCAGAAGTGAACTGGATAAAACAGATGATACATTTACGGGTACGACATCCACGGAAGGCGTTAATCCGGCGAATGGGATCGTCCTTTATTATTATTTGCCTCAAGCAATCAAAGACACCATTATTTTCCTGGAAGTCAAAGACGCCGCTGGCAATTTGGTGCGTAAATTCAGTTCTAAAAAAGACAGCTTGTATAAAAAATGGGATGGCGGGCCTCCGGAAGACCCTACGCTTACAACCCATAAGGGGCTCAATCGCATCGTTTGGGATATGCGTTATCCAACCATGACTGGTGTTCCGGATGCTTATTATGAATGCAGTTATAAGGGCCACAAAGCAATCCCCGGGAAATACACCCTCAGTCTTAGTTTGGGCGAACAGAAGGTTACCACCTCGGCAGAAATATTAGCCAACCCCTTGTATGATACCGATTTAGCCACCTATACCGCCTACCACCTGGTGATGTTGCAAATGGAAAATGAATTCAGCCAAATGCATCAACTGGTGAATACTATTTTTGCAAAAAGGGAACAATTGACCCAATTAATTGCCAACATACCTGCAAATACCCAATTCAAGTCCATCCGTATAGAAGGAGAGAACCTGATCAAAAAAATGAAGACCTGGGACGAAGATATGGTTCAACGAAAATCTAAAGCCTATGATGATGTGGAAAATTTTCCGAATAAATTTACCGCCGAATATGTCTTTCTGATCAACGCAACCGAAAGCGACAAGCCTTCTGTGAATAAGCCGTCCTTAGATAGAAAACAAGAATTAGATGCGCAATGGGTTGGCCTCAAGGCGAAAGCGACTGAAATACTTGAAAATGATATTCCATCCCTGAATAAAAAATTGTTTGAGTTGGGTGTTGGTGGAATATGGAAGCAGTAATCATCCGGTAATCTTTAGTGAAACCAAAAATAGTTATCCGCATTTTAAGCGCTTGTTCGGGAATTTGTTTTGAGCCAAAACTGAGCAAATTCTAAGTATTCAGGCCAAATAATAACAGCTTTGACAGACTCCTCCATTATCGCCCAAACTACCCAATGGATCAACTCCGTGGTCATTGGCTGCAATTTTTGCCCTTTTGCCGCAAAAGCGGTGCTTCGAAAAAGCATTCGCTATGTAGTATTGCCGGAGGTAACGCTGGAAAGCAGTTTAGAAGCCGTCATGGAAGAGTTACGCTACCTCGACCGAGCCGAGGATATCGAAACGACCCTGATCATTTTCCCCAACCACTTTGCAGATTTTGAGGAATATCTCGATCTGGCGGAACTGGCAGAGGATCTTTCTGTGGAACAGGATTATGAAGGGGTGTACCAGATTGCCAGTTTCCATCCAGACTATTGCTTTGCCGAAGCCGAAGCTAATGATCCGGCAAATTATACCAATCGATCCCCTTACCCTATGCTGCACTTATTACGGGAGGATAGTATTACCAAGGCGTTGGATCATTTTATTGATCCGGAGGGTATTCCGGAACGGAATATAGCTTTTGCACAGGAGAAGGGCTTGAAGTATATGCAGATGCTGCGGGCGGCTTGTCTAGAGATTGCTCGCTGATTCTATTTCACACAGATTTAATTCACAGATTTTATACAGAACCTTCGCTCAAAACAATCTGTGTAAAATCTGTGAAGTAAACCTGCGCTAAACCTGCACTAAACCTAATTCAACCAAATACATTTGTCTCATCAAAGCACCCTGTAAATGGACTACGACTACATCATCATAGGAAGCGGCTTCGGGGGCTCCGTAAGTGCCCTCCGACTCTCAGAAAAAGGCTATAAAGTCCTGGTCATCGAAAAAGGGAAATGGTACCGTACCGAAGACTTCCCCAAAACGAATTGGACCTTCTCCAAATGGCTTTGGCTGCCCTCTCTGCGCTGGTACGGAATAATGAAGATTACCATTTTCCGACATGTAGGTATCGTGTCGGGCACAGGAGTGGGCGGTGGTTCGCTGGTGTATGCCAACACGTTGCCCGTTCCCAAGCCAGCCTTCTTTAACTCCGGCAGCTGGGCCCAACTGGCCGACTGGCAACAAGAACTTCTACCCTACTACGACCGGGCGCTGAAAATGCTCGGGGCAACCAAAAATCCGCGCTTTTTTGATGGCGAACATGCCTTGGAACAACTCGCCGAAGAGATCGGGCAAAAAGAACATCTTGATGCCACCCATGTAGCTGTGTATTTCGGCGAATCAGGTATGATACAATCGGATCCCTATTTCGGGGGCAAAGGCCCTGAACGCAGTGGCTGTACCTTCTGCGGAGGTTGCATGACTGGCTGCCAGCACAATGCCAAAAACACGTTGGACAAAAATTACCTGTACCTGGCCCAGCAACTCGGGGCAGAAATTCTGGCCGAACAAGAAGTAACGGACGTTCGCCCTATCGGTAAGGAAGACGGTTCCGATGGATACATGGTTGATTATCAATATTCTACCCGATTTATTAAAAAAAAGAGAACCCTGAAAGTCAAAGGAGTCGTATTTGCCGGAGGCGTGTTGGGAACAGTAGCCTTATTGCTAAAGTTAAAAAACACTTCCTTACCTAATTTGTCTGACAGGGTCGGTAAAGAAGTGCGCACCAACAATGAAAGCCTAATCGCGGTCACACAGCTAGACAACTCCTCCGACCAATCACAAGGCATTGCCATTGGCGCCATTCTGCATACCGACGAGCACAGCCACCTGGAATTGTGCCGCTATGGTGCAGGCTCCGGCGCCTGGCGACTCACTTTTTTGCCATTTGTTGAGGGGCCAAATGCCCTGGTGCGTTTTACTAAAATGATCTGGGAGGTGCTCTCGCATCCCCGGCAATACTGGAAGTATTTTCGGGTGAAAGACTGGGCAAAAAGCTCTTCGGTCATGCTGTTCATGCAAACGCTCGACAGTACCGTGACTTTTACCAGGTCATGGTGGGGCGGTATGAAGACAGCCGTCGTGGGCAAAGAAAAGCCCACCGCATTTATCCCCCAAGCTATAGAATTAGCCCGAAAATTTGAAGTGATCCTGAAAGGGAAAGCCGTAGCGTTTGGCCTTACCCCCCTGATGGGCATTCCTGGCACGGCGCATATACTGGGTGGCGCAGTAATGGGCGCTACGCCCGAAAATGGGGTAATTGACCAGAACAATCGCGTATTTGGCTATGAAAATATGCTGGTTTGTGATGGATCTATGATCTCTGCGAATCCGGGGGTCAATCCGGCGCTGTCTATTACGGCGATCAGTGAGCGGGCGATGGATCAGGTGGAGCTGCGAATGCCGATTACATGATTTGCGATTTTGGCGCCAGAGCGTAATACCCAGCGCTGGCGCTCCTTCAAAAATCTTAAATTCTGTAATCGGCATTCGCAAATCAATAAAACTCCCCCCAGGCCTTCTCCGCCAATTGTCGGGTCAAAGTTTCAATATAGTAACTCCCGGCAGCTGGATCTGCCACCTCATCCAGGGCACTTTCCATTTTTAATAAATGCTGCACATTTCGGGCAATTCTGCGGCCAAAAGCCTGCGGATAACTGGCCACTTCCTCCCGTCCGGCATCATAAGGCAATACAGTGAGTTGTCCTGCACCACCTTGCACGGCAGCCATGGCCATCGTGGTTGCGCGGATCATGTTGGTATAAAGATCGTCTGAATAGGCATCTGGTTGAAAATTCACTGCAATAAAAGGAGACTGTATGGGCGCTTCCCAGGCATTCAATAAATTGAACCACAACAGTTTAAGCGCACGCAAACGGGCAATTTCCACAAAATAGCTTTTTCCGAGCGGTACAGAAAACTGTACAACCTTTGCGATATCTTCGATCGGAATGCCGCGTTCAGAGAGTTTTTGAAGGTAGGTATTCGCATTTCGGATCAACACTGAAAGTTCCTTCTCTTCGACCACACCAACTTTAATAATTTTAAACTGCGGAAATCGATCTCTTGCATATTCCAGCAGATCAGCCAGATAGCGCCAGTCCACGATCTTTGAAACCGGTACTGGATCATAAGCCAGAGATCCGCTAAGTTGGTTGCAGGAAAGCCCTCTTTGTTTTGCCAGGTATTCTAAAAGGCCCAGGACCATCCCTGGGTTGTCTGAAACGGCAGAGCCTGCGAAATGAATACCGATGAAATCCAAATGAATGTCCTGCATCAGATGCTCAAAATCAGCTATTTCAAGCGGACGGTCGAGCCAAAAGCAAAGACCTTCTGCCCCACCTTCCAAAGCATCGAGCGCATGACGATTGGCTACAGCCAAATCCCCTACCTTTACGTCCTCACAAATTTGCCAGGTATTGGGCCGATCTGACAAGGCCTTGGGAGGGCTTTCAAAATCATCCGCATGTACAAAGGGGGATACCACGAGTCCATTTGACATTGACCAGCTCAGATCTTCCAAAGGCTTGTCTTTCAAATCTTTGGTGATCTGTCGCAGCCAATCAGCCTTGCTTACCTGTGGGAATTCTGAGAAGAGATTTTTCATGGACGGTGGACGGTGGACGGTGGACAGTTTACGGTGGACGGTGCACGGATATTGGCGCAAAAGTAAAGAATCAAAGTGCCGGTGTCCATCATTTTTCAAGTTGAAAACTTTTTGCTTAGAATTCTTCCAAAAAAGAAAAACCATTTTTCACGCAGCCTGTTTACCTTTGCGAATCAATCTAAATAAGAAATGACTCAACGCAAGCTAATATACCTCGATAACAATGCCACCACCCCCTGCGATCCGCGTGTGGTAGATGCAATGATCCCCTATTTTTTCGAAAAACACGGCAATGCAGCCAGCCGAAGCCACCAGTATGGCTGGGAAGCAGAGGATGCCGTAGACTATGCCCGTGAGCAGATTGCTAAACTCTTAGACGTTGAGGACAAGGAAGTTATCTTTACTTCTGGCGCTACAGAAAGCAATAACCTCGCCCTAAAAGGCGTGTTTGAAATGTATGCCAAAAAAGGCAACCACATCATAACGGCAGAGACTGAACACAAGGCAATCCTCGATACCTGTGGTCACCTGGAAAAGGCAGGCGCGGAGATTACCTACCTGAAAGTTCAGGAAGACGGCCTGATCAATCTGGCTGACCTGGAAGCTGCCATTAAGCCTAACACGATTCTGGTCTCTCTTATGTGGGCCAATAATGAGACTGGCGTGATTCAGCCCATGCATGAGATCGCACAGATCTGTGAAAAACACGGGGTGCTTTTTCACTCAGATGCAACACAGGCTGTGGGTAAGATCCCGACACATCCACGTGAAGTAGGCGTACACTTAATGTCTTTCACCGCACACAAAATGTACGGCCCCAAAGGCGTAGGTGCCCTTTATGTAAGCCGTAAAAACCCACGCGTTAAAGTAACTGCACAGATAGATGGCGGCGGCCACGAGCGTGGCATGCGTTCCGGCACTTTGAATGTTCCCGGCATCGTAGGTTTCGGCAAAGCAGCCGAAATCGCACGCGAAGAAATGCAGCAAGACACAGCCCGTTTGAGCAAACTCCGTGATCACTTACAGGCGGAATTGACCAAAATGGAAGAAACTAAAGTGAACGGCACCGAGGAAAGCCGTATGCCACATGTGGCCAATATATCCTTTAAACACGTAGAAGGAGAGGGTCTTATGATGACCTTCAACCAGAATATTGCTGTTTCTTCAGGCTCAGCCTGTACATCAGCCTCTCTGGAACCGTCGTATGTGTTGGTAGGTATGGGCCTGGGCGACGATCTGGCTCACTCCAGCATCCGTTTCTCGCTGGGTCGATTCACCACAGAAGAAGAAGTTGATCAAGCCATTGAGCTGGTCCGAAACGGTGTAAACCACATGCGCGATCTGAGTCCTATTTGGGAGATGTACCAGGATGGGGTGGATTTGACTAAAATTGAATGGAGCGCACACTAAGTTAATGTGGTCAATTTGACCACATTATACTAATTTACCACATTTATCATGAGTCCAATTCAAAGTCCTCCAGATCCGTTCACCCAACTGATTTACCGTATTTACTACGGGATAAAAGGATTTTATTACTCGTTATTTAAACGAAAAAAATAAGCCTCACTCATTCACTCAATCACTCATTCTCTATGGCATATTCAGAAAAAGTACTCGACCACTTCAAAAGCCCACGAAATGTAGGCACGCTCAATAAAGATGCAAAAAACGTAGGCACTGGCCTCGTAGGTGCTCCTGAATGTGGAGATGTAATGCGTCTCCAGATTGAAGTAGATGAAGCTACTGGTCTCATCAGCGATGCTAAATTCAAAACCTTTGGTTGTGGATCGGCCATTGCCTCTTCTTCCTTGGCTACAGAATGGCTCAAAGGCAAAAGCCTCGAAGACGCCATGCGCATTGATAATATGGACATCGTGGAAGAACTGGCCCTCCCGCCCGTTAAGATCCACTGCTCCGTACTTGCAGAAGACGCGATCAAATCCGCCATCGCAGATTACCAACAGAAAAACGGGATAACGGCTGACGGTACTCGGCAGACGGTACACGGCGAGCCTGCGCTTGAAACCATTTAATGTTTTTGAGCCACATTCCCCGTAAACCGTGTACCGTGCACCGTAAACCGTAAGTTATGATTTTCGTAGCAGAAAGCGCCAAGCAAAAAATTCAGGAAGTCCGTCAGGCATCTAAGATGGATGACAACTACTTCGTCCGGGTCAGTGTCACTTCTGGGGGATGTTCTGGTTTATCCTACAAATTAGATTTCGACAACGAATCGAAGCCCAACGATCAGGTTTTTGAAAACAATGGGATTAAAGTCGTGACTGATCTAAAGAGTTTCCTGTACCTGTTTAATACTACCCTGGAGTTTTCGGGTGGATTGGATGGGAAGGGTTTTTCATTTAACAACCCGAATGCTACGAGGACTTGCGGGTGCGGAGAGAGTTTTGCGGTGTAGTTATTTTTGGATCGATTATATGTTATGATTTTTTTAGGCCACCTTTGGGTGGCCTTTTTTGTTGCCCCACATCATACATCATTGTTCCACCAGCTCCATCTCAACCTGCCGTTTCGCCAAATCCACCGCAGCAATCTTCACCCTGATCCGATCTCCCATTTTAAAGGATTTCTTATACCGGCGGCCTGTGGCGCGAAGGTTCCCTTCTTCCAGGGTGTAGGTATCGTCCAGATATTTAAAGTCCACCAGGCCTTCGGCTTTTGAGCCTGCCAGTTCCACAAAGAAGCCCCGTTCGATGATGCCACTGATCACACCATCGAAGGTTTCTCCGATGCGGGTGGACATGAATTCAGCCTGTTTGTATTTGGTGCTTTCGCGTTCGGCCTCTGCGGCTTTGCGTTCCTGGTTGCTGATGTGCTTGCACTGTTCTTCCAGTTTGGCGGCATCTACCCGGTAAGTTTTACCATCAAGGTTTCGCTCCAGGATACGGTGTGCCAGCACGTCGGAATAGCGCCGGATCGGCGAGGTAAAGTGCGAATAATGCGTGAAGCCCAGACCGTAGTGACCGATGTTGTTCGGACTGTACACCGCTTTGGCCATGGTACGGATCGCCAATGGTTCGAGCACTTTCAGGCGGTCGTCTGTTCGGGCCCGTTTCATCAATTCGTTGAAGGACTGTGCGATCTGCTTGGGCGTATCTACTTTCATCTGAACCCCCAATTCTAAGGCAAAGCGTGCAAAGTCGGCGATCTTGGACATATCCGGCAGATCGTGTATCCGGAAAATAAAGGGAATAATAGCGCCGCTTTTCACGCCGGAACCGTCCTCTTCTTTTCCTTTTTTAAGTGGTGGCTGCATGTATAGTGCCACTTCTTTATTGGCCAGCAACATGAAGTCTTCTATCAGCAAGTGCGCTTCTTTGCGCTCTTTCACAAAGGCTTCTAATGGTGTTCCATCCGGAGCAAGGCGGAAACGCACCTCATCGGTTTCAAAGCCGATAGCGCCGTTTTTCTCGCGCTCCTTGCGCATTTTACTGGCCAGGCGCTGGAGGTTTTTAAGTGCCCATTCCAGTTCGTCGAAACGTGGATGGTTTTGCAATTCCTCCGAAGGCTTTTTGTCCAAAATGGTTTGGGCCTCTTCGTAGGAAAAACGTTTTGCACTGTGGATCACAGTTTTGCCAAACCAACGGGAAACGATCTTGTCTTTCGGGTCAAAAGCAAACACCGCCGAAAAAGTCAATCGATCCTGCTCCGGCACGAGAGAACAAAGGTTGTTGGATAGTTTTTCAGGCAACATTGGGTTGCAACGATCTACCAGATATACGGAAGTACTGCGTTCAAATGCCTCACGGTCGAGCGCAGAATCGGGTTTCAGGTAGTGTGTTACATCGGCGATATGGATGCCGATCTCCAGGTTGCCACTTTCGAGCTCCCGGATGCTCAGGGCATCGTCAAAGTCTTTGGCATCTTCCGGGTCAATGGTGAACGTAAGGATATCGCGAAAATCGCGGCGGCGTTCGATCTCTTGTGGAGAAATGGTATCAGGGATACGTGCTGCTTCTAGTTCGGCTTCTTCAGAGTGGGAAAGCTGGAATCCGGCATTGATCAGGATCTTGTTCATCTCCAGCTCATGGCCTCCGATCTTACCCAGCACCTGGGTTACTTTTCCGACCGGAACACGGCCCTTTCCTTCCTGCCAGTCCGTGACTTTCACCACGACCTTATCGCCGTCTTTGGCCTCATGTATGGCCTCGATGGGGATAAAGATATCGGTAGGCACATTTTGATTGTCCGGGATAAAGAGGGCGTATTTTCGGTTGAGCCGGAGCGTACCGATGAAAAACTCATTGGCGCGTTTGAGTACCTCTAAGACCTCGCCTTCTGGTTTTCGTTGTGTTAGTGGGGTACCCCGCCGACCTCCACCCCGAAAAGGAGCAGGTGCAAAGAGTATTACTTGTACGATATCTCCGTTTAAGGCCCCATTCACGTACTTAGGCGCCACGTAAACGTCCGAATCCAGTAGTTCAGACACGATGTAAGCTGCCCCCGTCCGGGTCATATCTACCCTCCCTTCAACGATTTTTCGGGTGGATGGTGCACGGTGCACGGTGGACGGTTCACGGTGCACGGTAGACGGTTCATGGTGTGCGGTGGACGGTTCACGGTGGCCGCTGTTGGTTTGTGGTTTGTCTTCTATGGTCAGGCGTCCGAGTGCAATTCCGAATTTATTGTCGGCAAACTGCGCAACCGAGCCCACCTGCACCAATTGGAGTAGGGCATGTTCGGCGGAGTCCCGATTATTTTCAATACGAAGTTGGTCGGTGATTTGGCGCGGCGCGAAACTCTTTTTGGGGTGGCCGAGCAGGAATTTGAGGATTTCGATCTGGAGTTCTTGAGCGGTCAGTTTTTTGCCGCTGTTCTTTTTTTTCTTGGTCATCGTTTTGGTGAAGTCCCGACAAGGTCAGGACAAAATTTACTTTTTGGATTAAAAATTATAGTTTAAACGTAAACATACTGAAAAAGTCACCTAGTCCAGCAAAAATAATTTTTGTCAAGGTTAAATTGGCTGGGTTAATGTAGAATTACCCGTTGTATTTAACCTCGAGCTATCCTTACAAAAAGGCGGCGACTCCCGGGTTTCCCAAGAGCCGCCGCCATTTCATGTTGGCCAATTTTTCAACATTGGCCTCATTTTTTATCGCTTTTCGATTTTCTGGGTTTTTACTACCTGCTTGTTTCGGCCGACCAACTGTATGAGGTAAACACCTTTGGCAAGGTCCCCAATGTAATATTGTTCGCCTTTGGAAGCTTCAAATTCTTTCACTTTTTTCCCTAAGATATTGAATACTATAACTTGTCCGATAGCATCAGCATTGTCATGTAAGGCAATATTTTCTATTGCAGGATTTGGGTAAACAGAGATTTCTTGGTGGGTGGAACTTTGGGCGTGAAGCGCAACGACCGCAAGCAGCAAAGTAACTAAAAGTAAGGTTTGTTTCATGTATTTAGATTATAGTAAAAGCCGCTTCTGTAACGTCTGTATGGATTAGAAATAAAAGATCGGCTCGATAAAATGGGAAGTTTGAACAATCTGGTTTAAGAATTTGATTGCAAAATAAGGCGTTTATACCTCTCAGGCAAAATTTTTCAGGTATAGTTTACAAAGATTTAACGTCCGGCATGTAATATCTGGCAAAAATAACTACCAGTTTACCGTAAACGACACCCGTTAGCTATGGGTAACCTGCCGTTCGCTTTTATTTCCGCCCAGTAAATCGAGGTAGCGCATTTGTGCGTTTTTTTGATCTACCTTAACCTGCGTGATGCTTACGGTTTGTACGCGTCCGGCACGATTCATCACAAAATTATTTTCAGGATCACCTATACTTCCTGTTTGGTGAAGGGTGATCATGGACTGGGGTGATGGTGTAGTAGAGATTGGTAATTGGTGATTGAGCCAGTCTCTAAAAACCTGTTCACGGCGAATCTGTATTGCCGGAGGGTACAGGGTGGCGGAACACCAAAAATGAGGTGCTTGTGGCGACAATTCTTTTATAAAACGATTTTTCCCGTCCCAACGAAGTTCTGTGACGCGTTGAACATGCATTTCGTTGGTTGACTTTTCAAAATAAAGAAAGGTAAAGGGTTCTATTCGTTCCAGGTCATAGTCGCTAAAAAAAGCATCGGGGTCATCCCAATCAAAAAAGTCAAGCAGAAGGAGTCCACGACTACGCCGATAGGGCAATTGTCGGGTATGCAGCACAAAGGCTCCATTGAGCAGACAGGCCGTTTGGCCCTTTCCTGATGTTGCGATCCAGGTGCCTCCTGCCTGGGCATCCCGGGGGAAAAGGAGGGTAATACCTTGGGTTGTTTTTTCACGAACAATAGAGGAGGACGAGCGGGATGCTGCTTCATCCCGGTTGTGGGTGAGGATATAACCGGAAGGCTTGGGAAGGTAGGTTACGGTGCACATAATAAGCGCATAAAAGTCCGGGGATCGGTATTACTTCGCCACTGCGATCTTGTACTTCTTCCCCTTCATCTTTTCATTTGCAATTGCAGTCAGCAATTGCTTTAACACGCCTTTTTTGACGGCCACAAAAGACATGTGGTCCATCATTTCGATCTTGCCGAGGTCATCGGGTTTAAGGCCTCCTTTTTTAGATAGGAATCCGACGATGTCTATTTTGCTGATTTTGTCCTTTTTACCTCCACTAATATAAAGCGTCACCCAGGGCGGGGACGGTGGCAATGGAAGGTCGGAAGGTAAATGAAGCACTTCTGGTGCTTCGCTGAGGTATGCTGGAACGGGAGCGTCGGGAGACAGGATCAGGTAGGCGGCGCCTTGCGCGTGCATCCGGGCTGTTCGTCCATTGCGGTGGATGAACTCATTGAGCTTCATCGGATGTTCGTAGTGGACCACGTTTTTTACCTCCGGAATATCGAGTCCCCTGGCGGCAAGATCTGAAGAGACCAGGAATACAATGCTGCCATTGCGAAATTGAACGAGGGTAGATTCACGCTCTATTTGTTCCATCCCACCGTGAAAACTGGCGCTGGAAATACCGCTTTCTGCCAGGCGTTCCCGCGTGATCTCGGTGGATTCCCGTTGATTGCAAAAAATGAGGGTAGGTTCAGCGCCAAAGTAGCAGAGCAGCTGTACAAGTGCCTCAAATTTGTCGTGGGTGGGCGACTCCACGCTTTTGATGGTCAACCCATCGGTGGATTTTCCCTCGGCTTCATTATAGTTCAGGGTTACTGGTTTGGTAACGCCAACAAAGTCTGGAATAACGAGTTTATTGGTAGCTGAAGCCAGCACACGCTTTTCCAGGCCCGGAAGTGCCTTTAAGATCTCTGTCATTTGTTCCTGAAAGCCCATGGCCAGGGCTTTGTCAAACTCATCCAGCACCAGAACCCTGACCGTAGTGGCGTCGAAGGATTTACGGCTGATATGTTCAACGATACGCCCGGGCGTGCCGATCAACAAAGCGGGTGGCTGGCTCAGGTTATTGATCTCGGTCTGCATCGGGTGGCCACCGTAACAGGTATTTACTTTGAAGCCGGTGGACATTTTTTGCCACACCCGTTCGATCTGGATCGCCAACTCCCTTGTGGGCGAAAGAATCAGACATTGTACGCCTGGCTGGCCTGCTTTTAACTGATATAAGATGGGCAGCAGAAAAGCAAGTGTCTTTCCGGAGCCGGTGGGGGCGAGAATGATCGTATCTTTTTCGTCCTGAATGGTGTGAAACGCCTGTTCCTGCATTTCATTCAGCACCGGGATGTCCAGATTGGAGAGGGTGGTTCGAAGCAATTGATTTGATTCCATTCGGGCAAAGGTAGGCTAAAAGTACGGGGTCTCATGACCTACCGAATGTACACAAATCGAACTGATAATCAATGAATACAAGTGTGGAAGACTATTTTTGACAGGATGAACAAGATAAACAGGATATTTGCTCGGCTTCGCCGAGCATTGAAAAACTGCTCGATCCTGTAAATCCTGTCCAAAAAAAGAAGAATTGTAGAATCTGCACCTTTTACCACTGAGCTTCCGCTACTTTTACAGGCTAATTTTTCAACTTTATCACATGCGTTCAAATAAAAAAGCAGTGCTCATCGGGGCAGGGATCATGAGCGCTACCTTGGGCGTATTGTTAAAAAAACTACTTCCAGAGATCGAGATCAGCATTTTTGAACGGCTCGACAAGGTTGCTGCGGAGAGTTCAGAAGCCATGAACAACGCTGGCACCGGCCACTCTGCTTTTTGTGAACTAAATTATACCCCGGAAAAACCCAATGGCTCTATAGACATTTCCAAAGCCATCAAGATCGCTTCCGCCTTTGAGGTATCCAAGGAATTCTGGGCCTGGCTGCTTCGCCGGAACTGCATCAACTCGCCTGAAAAATTTATTCACACCCTCCCACACATCAGTTTCGTGTGGGGCGAAGAAAACGTCGTATACCTCCGCAAACGTTACGAAGCCATGCGCTTGCACACGCTTTTTGAGGGCATGCACTTTTCTGAAGATCGGGAAGTATTACAGGCATGGATGCCCCTGGTCATGGATGGCCGCGATCGAAGCGAACCGGTAGCCGCTACCAAAATGGACATTGGTACGGACGTGAATTTTGGTGAGCTGACACGGGCTTTGTTCGGATATCTGGTCAAACTGGAGGGCGTTTCGCTTCATTTGAATTGTGAGGTTCGGGATCTGGAAAAACTGGAAAACGGCGATTGGCACGTAGTGGTCCGGGATCTGGTTCAGGAGAAAAACATCAATCTGGAAGCTGATTTTGTTTTTATCGGTGCAGGCGGCGGCGCCTTGCCTTTGCTTGAAAAATCAAATATTGAAGAAGCTGAGGGATACGGCGGATTCCCGATCAGTGGACAATGGCTGGTTTGCAACAACCCAGAAGTGATCGAACGGCACGCTGCAAAAGTGTATGGAAAAGCCAGTGTGGGCGCCCCGCCGATGTCGGTGCCGCACCTGGATACTCGGATGATCGAGGGTAAAAAAGCACTGCTTTTTGGCCCGTTTGCAGGATTTTCCACTAAATTTTTAAAAAACGGTTCGTTTTGGGATTTGCCAGCCTCCATTGAATTTGAGAACTTTTTACCCATGTTGGCTGCGGGTTGGCACAATCTGGCCCTTACCAAATACCTGATCCAACAGGTAGCTCAATCTCCAGACGACCGCTTCGATGCTTTAAAGGCCTACTTTCCCGAAGCTCAAATGGAAGATTGGGATCTGGCCATTGCCGGGCAGCGGGTGCAGGTGATCAAAAAAGACGACAAAAAGGTAGGTGTATTGGAATTTGGAACAGAGTTGGTATGCGCCGCTGACGGGAGCCTTGCAGCATTACTGGGTGCCTCGCCCGGAGCCTCCACTGCCGTAACGGCCATGATCGAGGTGCTAAAAAAATGCTTCCCGAGCGAAATGAGATCGCCGGAATGGAAAAGCAGACTGAAGCAGATGGTGCCTTCTCATGGGGCGGCGATGAGTACTGCAGAGCGTTGCCGGCATACCCGGGAGGTTCGGCAAAAGGAGTTGGGATTATGAACTATATGGAAAGTGCGAGGAGAAGGTTACGGTGCTACAATAGCCGGCAACCTTCCCCTGAACCAGTGTTTTAGCCCTTTCCCTCCGACACCATTTTGCCATTGGCATCGAAAAGAAGGTCCTTGTGCTTCACCTCCGCCTCATACACTGTCGAGCCGTCAGCCCGGAGGATTTTGGAAGCTTCTTTTACTTTTTTGCCTTTTAAAGCGGACTGAACCGAAGCAGGCAGATCCGCAACTTTGATCTCTGTTTCCGTTTCGAGCCATTTGCCCTCCGCGGAAAAATTGGCGCTCATCTCTCCACCGCCTTGTTTGAATTCAGCCTCCCATTCGCCATTCTTTTCTTTTCCCCATTCGATTTTCTGTACGTTCTGAAATTTCTGTTTGAAAGCCGTGACAACAGTCGCAGGAGGCGTCTTTTGGGCCGATGCCGCGAAACTGGCGCCGAAGCAAAGGGTGAGGAGCATTATCAATTTCATTTGTTTGATTTTTTTTAGTGTGATAGGCCGAAAAGGTAATGGAATAAATTCGACCATGCTTATGTTTTCCACTTCAATCGGTCAAATACCCGCTCAAAGGCTCTTATTGGGCATTCGATTGGGCAAATATACCGAATAGCTGACCTTAACGCTCAGTATGTAGCTAAGATTGCAATCCATCTATGGATGTCGCATACCGTATGAATTGAGCGTGACAAACCCAGAACGCATTAAGCGGTCTACCCGCAGCTTGTCCTAAACAAATAGAACAGAATTCCTCCGTAATCTTATCCGACCTTTGTCTAAAAATAACCTGTAACCCATCCTGCTGTTTATGAGATTTCTGGCATTGCTGCTGTTTTGCTTCTCTGCCTCGCTCCAAGCTCAGGAGCGCAATCTGGATTTTTACCTCAGAGCCGCCCTGGAAAAGGCTCCTGCTTTCCGGGATCTCCGAAATCAGGCCGCCCTCAACAGACAAGACAGTTTGCTCCTCCGCGCCAGCTTGCGCCCGCAGGTAACCGCTGGAAGTGCTGCCAATTTTGCACCCACTTACAAGGGTTTTGGATATGATCCTGCACTTAGCAATGGCGGTTTTTTTAACGCGCTCGTCAGCGTAAATCAGCCCGTTTTTGTGCCAAAACAAAACCTTGCAGACCAATATCAAGCCCTGGCAGTGCAAAACCAAAGCCTCCAAAATAACGCCCGCCTCACAGAACAAGACATTCGCCGAAGCATCGGAGCACAATACATCACGGCTTACGGAACTACACAACAACTTGCCTTTAACCGCGAAGCCCTGGAACTGCTGCGCCGCGAAGATGTGGTCCTCAAGCGCCTAACGGAGCAAAATATTTATCGACAGACAGATTATCTGACCTTCCTTGCCACGATTCACCAACAGGAAACTACGATTCGCAAACTCGAGATCCAATACCAGGACGAATTTGCCACCCTCAATTACCTTTCCGGCCTGACCGACACGACAGCTGTAACTTTACCGGCGCCAGATTTTCAATTGCCGCCGCTATTAACCGCAGAAAACACGATCTTTTATCGCCAATATGCGTTAGACAGCCTTCAAATCCGTGCAAACGACCAACTCATTGACATTCCTTACCGTCCCACAGTCAGCGTTTTTGGCGATGCAGGTTTCAATTCTTCCCTTCAAAGTCAAGGCTGGAAAAATATTGGATTCAGTGTAGGAATCGGCGCCACGATCCTGCTGTATGATGGCGATCAAAGTCGACTGCGTCATCAAAAAACAGCCTTGCTCGAAAATACCCGACTGGGTTACCGTGATTTTTTCCTCCAACAATACCAGCAGGAGATCGCTCAGACCCGTCAGCAACTCGCTGCACTCGACCAATTGGATGCCTCGGTTTACACCCAACTCGAAACCGTCCGCGCCCTGATCGAGGCCAATGGCCGCCTGCTCCGCACCGGCGATACCCGCGTGGTGGATTACCTGATGGCCATCGGCAACCAATTGAATGCCCGGAATCAATTGACGCTCAATCAAATCAACCGTCTCCAGATTTTGAATCAACTTCATTTCCGCAATGCACCGAATTAGTTTTTAGTTGCTTATGTTCAAGAAAACCCTCTTCCTACTATTACTGGCTACTTTGGGCTGTCATTCTAATACCCCACCAGTCACCGAGCCGCCGCCAATTCAGGCCGGAACGCCTGTTACCGTCACGTCGGTTGAAATCGGGCTCCTGAGCGAGGTCACCGAACTGAATGCCACAGCTGCTTTTTTACAAAAAAGTGTTGTAAAAGCCAATGCCAATGGGTACTTGCGTGGCGGGGACATCCATCTGGGGCAATTTGTTCGGACGAGGCAATTGCTCTATACCCTGCAAAACAAGGAGGCCAGTGCACTCGGAAACCTGGTGGAGGCCGTAGACACCAGCTTTCATCTTAAAACCCTGATCGACATTCGGGCCAACCAAACGGGTTTTATCACCCAACTTGACCGACAAGCGGGCGACTATGTACAGGACGGTGAGCAGCTGGCTGTCCTCAGTGATGCCCATAGTTTTGCTTTCGTACTGGATCTGCCCTTCGAATTGCGCCGTTACCTGCCCCAAAACCGAAGGGTTGAACTTATTTTGCCAGACAGCAGCCAGATAACCGCTACCGTTGAGGCTGCGATGCCAACGGTTGACCCGATCTCGCAGACCCAACGATTCGTGTTAAAAGTGCCGACCTATGACGGCGGGCGCAGCATTCCTGAAAACCTGATCGCTCGTGTCTTATGGATCAAATCCGTGAAGGCAAAAGCCGCGTCATTACCTAAAGCTGCCGTCCTTACGGACGAAATGCAAAGCGAATGGTGGGTCATGCAACTCACCGACGACAGCACTGCGGTGAAAGTGCCCATTCGCAAGGGCATTGAATCGGGGGATCGCGTGGAAATTTTGTCGCCCAGGTTTGGGACAAAGGATCGAATTTTGCTGAGTGGTAATTTTGGGTTGCCGGATACGGCGCATGTGGTGATTTCAGTGCGTTAAACGCTGTGGAGTCAAAAGGTGTTTCGCAAATTCTTTCGAGAAACAATATATCTCGTTTCTGTTCCCGTTTTAAATAAATCAACGTCCATGAAAAATACCATTTTCGGGCTGTTTGCCCTCTTCTTCTTGCTCGCATGCAATGCCACCAAGAGCCCTAATACCAGCACCTACAAAATCACCAACCGAATCGCTCTGAACGGCGACGGTTTCTGGGATTACCTGACAGTAGATGAAGCCACCCAGCGCCTCTTTGTTTCCCATGGGACAGAGGTACAGATCGTGTATTTGAAAACGGGCAAACTGGTAGCTACTATTCCTGACACAAAAGGCGTACACGGCATTGCCCTTGCCCCGGACCTGGATTATGGATTCATCAGTTGTGGCCGGGACACCTCAGTGACGGTCTTTAGTTTGTCCAGTATGACCACTACCCGAAAGATCAAAGTGACCGGCGCTAACCCGGACGCCATTCTGTACGATGGTTTTAGCAAACGGGTATATACTTTCAATCACAACGGTAAAAACGCTACCGTCATTGATGGAGTCAAACATAAGGTGGTTTCGACCATTGAGTTGGGAGGCGAACCAGAGTTTGCCGTGACAGACGGGCAGGGGATGATCTTTGTAAACCTGGAAGATAAAAGCGAGATCGCTGTAATTGACGCAAAAACCATGAAAGTCGTACAAAACTGGCCTGTTTCACCGGGCAAAGAACCTACCGGGCTGGCTTTTGATGTGAAAAACAGCCGTTTGTTCTCCGTTTGTGGCAACAAAAAAATGGTCGTTTTAGATAGTAAAACCGGCAAAGTTGTGCAGACCCTGCCCATTGGCCAAGGGGTCGACGGGGTGGTTTTTGATCCGGGAATGCAGCAGATTTTCAGCTCCAATGGCGAAGGCACTATGACCGTTATTGAAGAAAAAACACCAGATAAGTACCGCGTTTTAGCCACAGTACCAACCCAAAAAGGCGCCCGTACCATTGCACTCAATTCAAAAACGCATTGCCTTTACCTCCCTACTGCCGAACGCGAACCAGCCGTGGGCGACGAAAGGCCCAAGGTAAAAGCCGGTACTTTTGTGGTGCTGGAAATAGGAGCACCGAAGTAATAAAAAGGCCAACAACTTAATGTCCAACATCACTCCACGCCCCTTCTTCTTCAATTACCGCAGCCCTATTGCGGTGCTGACCATATTACTGGTACTCGGCGGCTTTTTTGCGTACAGCCGACTCCAAACTTCCCTGTTCCCGGAGATCACTTTCCCAAAGATCAAAATCATTGCTGATGCCGGCCAGCAGCCTGTGGACAAGATGATGATCTCCGTGACCAGGCCCATTGAAGAGGCAGTTAAACAAGTACCTGGTCTTAAGCTCCTGCGCAGCACCACCAGCCGGGGAAGCTGCGAACTTTCGGCTTTTATGGACTGGAATGCCGATATTGATCTGGCAAAACAACAGATCGAAAGCAAACTCAATCAGGCCCGACCAAACCTTCCACCCGATCTGCAATTGACGGTGGAAAAAATGAACCCCTCCATTTTACCGGTCATGGGGTACACACTGGAAAGCAATCAGCGCAGTCCTGTAGCACTCAAACAACTCGCCTTATTTACGATCAAGCCCTTCCTCTCTCAGGTGGAAGGGGTGAGTGAGGTGCGCGTGATCGGTGGAAAAACCAAAGAATACTGGCTCCTGCTCAATGTGCCAAAAATGAGCGCACTCGGTATCACCCCCGAACAGATCAGTACTACGCTCGCTCAGACCAATTTCGTGCAGAGCAACGGCTATCTTTCAGACTATCGATATCTGTACCTTACGCTTACAGATGCCGTAGTTGATCAGTTGGACGAATTGCAAGATCTCGTGATCAGCAATGACGGCAAACGCATCACACGCTTACGGGATATAGCCGATGTTCAAATCCAGGAAGCCAGGGAATACGTAAAAATCAATGCCAACGGCCGGGATGGTATTCTGCTCGCCATCGTGAAACAGCCCAAATCCAACCTCGTGGCACTCTCTGACAGCATGCGTAGCAAAATCGCTGAGTTGCGCGGCATACTCCCCAAAGACGTCCGCTTGGAGCCTTTCTATGTCCAGGCCGATTTTGTGAAAGATGCCGTCAAAAGCGTCACCGACAGTCTTTGGATCGGGTTGCTGCTGGCCATTGTGGTCGCCATGCTGTTTCTGCGCTCCCTGAAAGCAAGTGCCACCTTACTTGTAGTAGTGCCCATCACCCTTGCGTGCACGCTGCTCATGCTGTATACCATCGGTGAGACCTTCAACATCATGACCCTTGGCGCTATTGCTGCTGCCATCGGGTTGATCATTGACGATGCCATTGTGGTGGTTGAGCAGATCCACAGAACCCAGGAGGAGCACCTGGGTGATCCAGTGCCAGTACTGGTACAAAAAGCCCTGCGTTATTTATTCCCAGCCATGGTTGGCTCTTCGATCAGCACGATGGTCATTTTTCTGCCTTTTATGCTGATGAGCGGCGTGGCCGGTGCCTATTTTAAGGTGATGACCAATACGATGATGATCACCCTGGCATGCTCGTTTTTTGTTACCTGGCTGGCTTTGCCCGTTGTATACCTGCTTTTTTCCAGCATGAAAAAGCGAAGGGAGACACCATTTGAAGGTATGCTCTCCGTCGAAGAAACTCCGCGCGGCTGGGTCGTTTTTTTTATTCAACGTCCATGGCTCAGCGCCTTGTTCGCCCTGTTGTTGTGCTGGCTGATCGTTTGGGTTTTTCCAAAATTAGCAACAGGTTTTTTGCCCGATATGGATGAAGGCAGTATCGTGCTGGACTACAATTCGCCACCAGGCACTTCACTGGAGGAGACCGACCATATGCTACGCGAGGTAGAAAAGATCATCGTGCAAGTACCGGAAGTAGAAACATACAGCCGCAGAACAGGTACGCAAATGGGCTTTTTCATCACAGAGCCCAACCGGGGCGATTACCTGATCCAATTAAAAAAGGACCACGTTCGCAGCACAGAGGATGTGATCGCTGATATTCGCGAGCGAGTCGAGGCCACTCAACCCGCGCTGACCATTGACTTTGGACAGGTGATCGGCGACATGCTCGGCGATCTGATGGCCTCGGTGCAGCCCATCGAGGTCAAGATCTTTGGCGAAGACCGGGAGCAATTGCAGGGACTCTCCCGCCGGGCCGCGGCACTCATCGAACAGGTACCAGGCACCGCCGATGTTTTCGACGGGATCGTGATCGCAGGGCCTTCGGTCAATGTAGAACCTGAGTTTACCCGGCTGGCACAGTTTGGCATTACGCCCGCCAATCTGCAGTATCAGGTGCAAACGGCCCTTGAAGGCAATGTGGTCGGCCAGGTTTTTGAAAAACAACAATTGGTCAACATTCGCCTTCAATACCCGGGCAGTCGCAAACTCAGCGTAGCCGAACTGCGAAACCTGCCCATTTTTCTACCCAATGGCAAACGCCTGTCGCTGGCAGCACTCGCCAGGGTGAGCGTTTTTTCGGGCGATGCCGAAGTGGAGCGTGAAAACCTGCAACCGCTCGGTGTGGTCAGCGCCCGACTGGACAATCGGGATCTGGGCAGCGCCATGAAAGAAATACGCACTTTACTGGCGGACAGCCTCCACTTACCTTCCGGCTACCATATTCAATACGGTGGGGCATACGCCGAGCAGCAGCAATCCTTCCGCGAGTTGCTGCTCATTCTGTTGATGGCCAGTCTGTTGGTATTTGGGGTGATGTTGTTTTTATTTCGGGATTTTGGGACGGCACTGCTCATCTTATTGGTAGCAGTACTCGGTATTTCGGGCAGTTATGCAGCTTTATACCTTACCGATACGCCACTCAATGTGGGCAGTTATACAGGTCTCATCATGATCGTGGGCATTATTGGAGAAAATGCCATTTTCACGGTACTGCAATTCCGGGACAACCGCTATACACGCGGCGTGGACGAGGCACTGGCATTTGCCATTTCTACCCGTTTACGTCCCAAGTTGATGACCGCTCTGGGGGCAATTATCGCACTCATGCCTCTGGCTTTAGGTATCGGAACTGGTGCACAACTCCATCAGCCCTTGGCAATTGCCGTCATTGGTGGTTTTTTAGTGGCCCTGCCTTTGCTGCTGATAGTATTGCCGGCTGGCTTAAGGGTGATCAATGGTGGGAGATGGTGGCCGGAACGGATCAGGAAACTGCCGGCGAAAAAGTAATTCCAGGGTTGAATTTTGTCCGATCCTACCTAAATTTTGCCCGTCTTGCCCGATTTCCATTTGCATATTTACGGTATTGTGTATAATTTCGTCCCATCGTTTCATTTAAGGAACGGGTAAATAAATAACTATACTTATGTACCCATCTCTTTCTAAACTTCTAAAAGAAATGCAAGCATCTGCCGCAAAAAAACTTGGACTGCTTGAAAATGCTTTAAATGACGATTTTGCTGAACAGGAACGTGTGGCGGATCAGGCAGAAGCGATGCGTTCATTGCGGTCTTTTGAAAACGATGGATCGAATGCACTGCATCCATCTGTTGAATTGATTAAATTTCAGAATATTCAACCCTGATTCTCATGGCGATCTTGAAGGAGGCCTCCAATATCTTGCCTGAAGATCTTTTCAAGCAGGACAAATAATTCCGGGTGGCGTTTTTCGAGCAAATGCGGCTGCTGAAAGAAATACTCACTGACTACACTTAGAAACTCTGCCTCATTCGTGCTGCCGTAAGGATTAATGTCCGATGCTCCCTCCAGAATGGCTTTAATTTCCTGGTGCATCAATTTCACCCAGGGAATCAGGAAAGGCTGTTCCAGGAGTACTTCCGGAACACCATCTGTACCACCGTCAGCGCTATCTAACAGGTGTACAAATTCGTGGATGCCGACGTTGTGGGTGCAGTGATTTTCAAAGCCCTGATGTAGTGCCGGTTTGGACAAAATCATGGTTCCGGTCATGCCACTTCCACCCACCAACCCGAGGATATTTCGTTCCTCGCCTTGCCGGGTGTCATAATCCTGATTAAAGGAGCCTTCATAGAGGATCACCTCTTTTAATTTCCGGTACTTCCATCCTGGAAATCCAAACAAAGGAATGATCGCACTCGATGCGACCAGCAACCTGTCGGTATCATCCAGCTCCGTACCCACACTACTGGACATTTTTGTTTTGCTCAAAGACCTATAAGGTTTCCAAAAACCTTATAGGTCTCGATTTTAGAAAATGTCCAGTATTATGTCCGTACCCACACCTGTGATTTCAGCCTCATCCAAAAACTGTTGTATACCTAATGCAATTGAGCTAATGTTCCGTTTCTACACCCCAGGTTGGGGCGTCGGAAGAACCCTGCCTTTAATGGAAGGATAATACTGGAAGCGAAAACTCCTTCTGATAATCCTGGTAAAAGTGCTCCGTCATTTGCAACAACAAAGGCTCCTTTTTCGGATCCAGCCATCGCATCAATGCCAATAGATTATTTTCTGACATGGCCGTGCAGCCAAGTGTTCCGGAACCCGGTGCGCGCCAAAGGTGAAAAAAAATACAGGAACCACATTCTGGCTTCGGGGGCATATTCTGTTTAATAAAAATGCCCCATTTGTATTGCTGGTCCGTTCGCAACATGCTTTCAAGGGCTTTACAGCCCTGTTTCACTTGTGTGGCATCCACCAACTGATTGTAATAGGGCGATTCACTATCTTCAATACAAAGCTGTGTTTCGGTAATTGGGACATAAGGCAGTTTTAGCGGCAAGGTTTCAGCCTGAGCGTAACCAAAAGCTGTTCCAAAGCGGAAAATACCTGCCGGAGATCTTTGATCCCCTTCTTTTTTCTGCAATCCAGGCTTTGCAATATTCACACCTCTACCCCATGCAAGGCCTTTTTTGCCGAGGTTTACGGCATGTCGCTTGCCTACTTGCTGCCAGACCTTGCCTTTTTTTTCAAATTTATAGAGCTGAGCATTTACGCTGTTATCCCTTGGGCTTACGACGACGACCAATTGCTTGCAGGTATCAAAGACACCATGCTTTTCTTCATGCTGAAACGTAAGCCAAGGCAACAGGAACAATACCTTAAGCATCTGGAGACTGTGGTATGTATGCATTGGACAAAATTAGGACAATGAAATGATATGAACCAACTCATATTCAATTCTAAACGATGAAAATTCAGAAAAATGACGCCCCAAGCCTATCTTCGCCAAGCGATCCAATGCCTAAATGCAGCGAATCATAACCCCTTTGTCATGAATGGACTTATTTTAGCTGGCGGCCACAGTAGCCGGATGGGACAGCCCAAAAGCCTGTTAAATTATCACGGAAAGCCGCAATGTCAATACCTTGCCGAGCTACTTCAGGGCCTTTGTGCACAGGTATTTATTTCATGCAGGCCAGATCAACAAATCTTGTTTGAAGGATACGAAACCATTTTGGATTCCAGCAATTATGGAGATATAGGCCCTTTGAATGGTGTGTTATCAGCCTTTGACCGGGATAAAAACAGTGCATGGCTGGTGCTTGGGTGTGATTATCCGTTGCTGGAAAAATCGGATCTGGAACAGTTGGTCCGCGAACGAAATACAACCTGTGTAGCTACCGTTTTTGTTAATCCTGAAACCCGATTTCCCGAACCACTCCATTGTATTTATGAACCTAAAGCAGGATCCTTGCTGCTGGAATGGCTACAACTTGACAACGAATCAATGCGACGGTTTCTGGAGCAAGCGTTGGTGCAAAAAGTAAATCCCTATCATCCGGAATGTCTGAAAAGTGTGGATACTCCGGAGGAATTTATGCGCATCGTTGGAAGGGTAGATGGCGCGGAATGAATATAAGTGACCAGTAATCTCATAAATGACTTTCCGCATATTGAACCAAAAGTGCCTAACAATTTAAAAGCCAATCATTTGAAAATGAGAAACATAGAATATTAAATGGCTTCTGGCATTGAAGTTAATACGCGTATTTACATGGATGAAAATGTCATAAACGAAGAAAAAATTGAGCAACTTTATAAGGTTATGACTGGATATTTTGATTATTTACGTCACCGTATTTCATTCTTGAAATCTGTGGACCATCCCTACTCAAAACCTCCAAAAATCACAAACTACAAAAAATGAAAAATCCGGCCACCAAAGAGGTCATCATTCTCAAATACAATGGCATCACCCACCGGGAAGCTCCCGATCTGCTCGCAGTAGAAGAACCCATGGAAATTCGCATGGAATTTGGCCCACCCACCAAACGCAAAAGCCAGAATATTTCCATCACCATGCGCACACCAGGTGCAGACGAAGACTTGGCTATTGGTTTTCTTTTTACGGAAGGTATTGTAAAAAAGACCTCCGATATTTTTTCAGCGCGGGCATTTGGAGAGAATATGGTGACCGTTTCCTTACAGCCTGATTTTGATTTTGATATCAAGAAATTGGAGCGGCATTTTTATACCAGTTCAAGCTGTGGAGTATGCGGAAAGGCTTCGATGGATGCGGTAAAAACCATAGCAACCCATTCCTTATCTTGCCAGGAAATTGGCTGGAAAATCCAGCCTGAAATCATTTACGGCCTACCTGATACGCTTCGAAAAGCACAGGATACCTTTGACTCAACGGGGGGCTTGCATGCCTGTGCCATTTTTAATCCTGCGGGAGAAATGCTTGCCCTGCGCGAAGATGTGGGCCGCCACAATGCCCTGGATAAACTTATTGGCCACTATTTACAGCAAGATCAGATCCCGCTCGATGCGCATATTTTATTGCTAAGTGGTCGGGCAAGTTTTGAATTAATACAAAAGGCTGCCATGGCAGGGATCCGATTTGTTTGTGCCGTTGGAGCGCCTTCCAGTCTGGCGGTTGAAACTGCCGAATCATTTGGGATCACTTTGATCGGTTTTTTGAGGGATGGGCGGTTTAATGTTTATTCAGGCGTAGACCAGGTTTCATCGCTGCCTGGTTCTGCCTGATTTGCGAGGAGTACTTGGCTGGTTTCCCCCAATTTTCCAATACGCTACCTCCCCCAAAAGCAAGCGCCCCGGCACCGTAGAAACGGTTCGGAGCGCTTATGATCAAATCTATTTTAAAGCAGCTGGATCAATGTAGTTGTTTTGTTTATAGCTAATTCATGCTCAAAATGCAATTGATTAGCACGTTTTTGTTACCGGTAACACCGAGCATCGGTTGGGTATTATGCAAAAAGGGCCATTGGCCCGTAATGCCAGCTTTTCGTGGTAAGCCTACATTTTTTAAAAAGCCCACCCAAGACGTTACTTGGGTGGGGGTCCTGAGTGTACATGAGCATCTGCTCTTAATCATGTCGGCCAGACATTTCAAGCCAACGGTATACAAATTGCCATCTCACAAATTGCATCATGAGACAGCTGCATCTAAAACTATTTACTTAATACCACCGGTGCGGATCTTCGTGTTGCCCGTGTTCGTGTTTATTGCTGCTTAGTGTCAGGCGACTCAAGCCTGCTTTCGTCAGTTCTACCATTCTAATGCCAGAGGCAGGTCAATGCTGCCCGCCGTCAGGGTTGGCGCGCCACTGGCTTACCCTAATGGTCAGTCCTGCTTCGGGAGCCGGCTGTCAGGTAGAAGCTCGAGCACGTCAATGTGCCCGTGTCAGTGAGTTTGCTGGAGGTTGTATCGGATTGGGTCGCCAATGTTCATCGCATGTCTGGATGCTATGGTCATATCATCCTCCTCCCCCAGGTACGCCAACGTGACTTCAGGCCAGAATTCTGTGCTGGTAGGGGTATAACTGATTTGTGTATAAAGACTGCCAGAAACTGGCAGCCCGCGAGGAGCTCAAGTGATTTTACTTTTTATGTTTGAAAGGGTACTTTTTTTCGCTATTAGGTAAAGTTTAAGATATAGCCGTCTTACAATTGTTGCCTGTGAGGTGGCCATTTTTTACGGTTGGTTTGACAAGTCAGTTTACAAGGAGAGCACCCAAGTAAAGTTTTGGGCGGGCACATTAAAAAAATCAGGCCTACTACGGATAGCTGGCACCACACTACTGGACATTTTTGTTTTGCTCAAAGACCTATAAGGTTTCCAAAAACCTTATGGGTCTCGATTTTAGAAAATGTCCATTAGTATGAGCTGGCACATATCTACTTTTTGCATGATACGCAACCGATGCTTGGCTGTATCGGCAATAAAAATGTGCTATCCACTGACCTTCTACTAAACTAGGGGCAAAATTACAGGGATACTGACGCTGACAATCTTTAAATATGGGCCTAAAATCTTTTATTATGGCTCTAAAATCTTTAAAAAAGGATAAAGTCAGGAAATTTGACCTTTTCTAAAGGTCGTGGGGGGGGCACAAGGAATTCTTTACTGAATGAGAAATGATTGGCATCGGTTGGGTATCAAGCAAAAAGGGCCTGATCCCCGTAATATTTTTAGCGGTTCAAAAGAACTGGTTCGGTTTCTATGGCGATAATCATACGAAAGCAAGTATGAAAGAACCAGTTCATCGCATATGTGCCAGTGCTCTGTGGCAAGTCTACAATCCTGCTCCACTGGGGTAGGGAACATATTTTTTAAAAAAAAGCCCACCCAAGACATTACTTGAGTGGGAGCCCTCCTTGTAATAGAGCAGTCATATCGACCTGACATTTCAAGCCAATTGTAAAAGATGACCATCTCACAGGCAACAATTGTAAGACGGTAGTATCTTAAATTCTTTATTTCATTCCGTATCGGCGAAGATCAGGGCGTTACCAGAGTAGGTAATCTTTTCGCTCAGTTGCGGGGTATGCATGCCCAATTTGGGCATTTATTTTTCAAATTGAAATCATCAGAAGGTTTGGGTGCAAAGAAAAGGAGGATTGATGGATCGAAACGGCAAATTGTTGCGAATATTCGGCAATATTATATGCAATATTTATTATATTTAAATATTACATATATTGGTTATTTCCATATTACTTGAAAAAAACGGGTAATCAATACCCAATTTGAGTCATGGGCTTATACCCTTATTAAGTATGAAAGAACTAGTGCCGCGCCCGGCCATTAAGGTATGAATTGGTGGTACACTTTTGGTGATTAGTGACAATCAAGGCGTGAGAAGGGCGCAATGCGGGACATTTTAACCGACGAACAACGCAGAGAAAGGAAAAATTAGACCACCATATTCACACCTTAATGGCTGGACACGGCACTAGGTCATCGGTTATGTGCCGGCGTTCCGTAGCAGGCCTGATTTTTTTAAAAAAGCCTACCCAAGACTTCACCTAAGTGGATGTCCTCAGTGTAAATAGTACCGTGCATGAAACATACTACGTAACAATCTGTTTAAAAGGTTGATTCTTTACATCGATTTAAGTGATTTACCTTCAAACACAATTTGACACCTTCAAATTAAAAACGGATTATGGGTTCTTTAAAGTGGATATTTATTATTTATCTGGCCTTATTTCAGGATTCGTTTCTGGTAAGCGGCCAGGAGGTAGATAATATTTCACTTGGCAAAAAAATGCTCCGAATCAGCATCTGGCGCCCAAGTCACGGGTTGCCCACGTGGAAAATTCGGGATATGGTGAAAGATCAACGGGGGCTGTTGTGGTTGGCAACAGATATGGGGTTGGTTTCATTCGACGGCAAGAAGTTTTGTACCCTTTCTTTAAACACACCCGGTGCTCAGGCTAAAGATCTTTCGAAGATTATTATTGATCATCGGCAAAATATCTGGCTGTTTTTTCGTTCGGAGGATTCTTTAGCTATCCGTATTTATGATCCATTCATCGACCGAACCTACACCTCGAGGGAGTATGCAGGCAGGGAGATGCACTTTTCAAACAGCCTACTACCGAGTATTTGTACGGTTCATGATACCATTTGGCTGTTGGACCCAGAAAGGCGCAAAGGAGGGTTTATTGATTTGAATGGGCTGTGGAACAAGGTATTTAATGATCTGGAACCACATGCTGCAACATTGGTTTATTTCCCTGCCGGGAATAGGTTGTTCTGGAGTTTTGAAACTGGGCAAATGGAAATACGCCTGAAGGATGCCAGTGGGCGGACTTTGGAAACATATTCGTGTCTGAATACGCCGATTTACAACGGTAGGATTTCGAGTCGCGGCGACTTTTTACTCACCCCCATTCGACACGACCAGGATGGGTCACTAATTGGGGTATTCCGCTGTGTAAGGGGTAAAGGCCTAACGGCATTGACAAAAGCAGAAAAGTATCAACTGGCATGGGGCAGTAATATGATTGTATTGAGTCCGCTTCTATTAAGAGCCAACAATTCACAAGGCATAGAAATCAACCAGAGTGTAACAGGGTGTGAACTGTATGACCAGGGCAATATTCTTTACAAAGGCCTTGACAACTATTTGATGAAAAACCATCGTAAGGTTTTGGAGCGAGTCCTTTTTCAACCGGAGGAACAAGCTTTCTGGATGATCGCTCCAGGTGCTCTGATACGGCTGGAGATATTACCAAACCAATTTACCAGCTATTTAAATGGCATTCCAATTTTGCCCAGCACACGAGGGCTCCAGG
>CANJPT010000029.1 GCA_947476195.1 Lewinellaceae bacterium
GCGCTGTTGTTTCCAAATAAAGGGTTCGGCCGGAAGTGGCTGCAGATACTGGCGCTCCAGATGTTCAAACAAATGTCGGCGGCTCTCCTTGCACCCCTGCATTGGCAGGGCATTGAGGGAGTCCAGCTCCCCGCGAATGGCGGCGTTTAGTTCCGACAGGGTATAAAAATTGTGGTTGCGCAAGCGTGCATAAATACGCCGGTAGACTTGCCGAACAGCATTTTCAACCTTGGGCTTGTCTTTGGGGGCACGTGGGCGTGTCGGTACGACCGCAGTGCCATAATGCTGGCTTAAGGCCCAAAAACGTTCGTTTAACTTCGGCTCATACTTACTTGCCTTGGTAACGGCGCTCTTCAGATTATCCGGAACCAAGCAGGCTGTTACCCCGCCGATGTATTCAAATGTGTGGCATACGCTCAAACAGAATTCAGCCAGGGTCTGGCCCATACTGGCCTCGGCGTAGATTAGCCCCGAACAACCCAGGGCGGCAACAAACACTTCGACCTTCGTTTGCTCGCCAGTATCTCGATCAGTCAGATAAATATGATCGCCAGCGTAGTCCACAAACAATTTCTCCCCGGCCTTGTGTTCGATGGGTTGATACGCCTGTCCAAGCCGCAAGTGCTCGCTCAGATACTGGAAGAATTGGGTTTTACCGTACCCCTCCGGGTAGGCTTGCTTATATTCTTCCAGCAGCGTTTGGCGCGTAAAATGCGGACGCTTCAATTCCCGCTCATAGTGCGGCAACAACTGGCATAATATGGCCCAACGGTCATCTGCCTTGTCTGTATGGCCGCTTCGACAAAGTGTCAGTAAACTATGGTCATCCAGGCTGGAAAGCGCAGCCCAATCCAAGCCACTACCCTCCAAATACTGAACGTATTTGACGACGGTGGTCCGGGACAGCCCCAGCGTCTGACCAATGAACTGATGTTTGCGACCTTCCTGTTTAAACCGGATAAGTGTCCTGAGTTTCATAATGCTGAGTGCTTTATTTGCCATGTAGTTCGTTTTTTACGAACGTACATCAACCAATAAGATCAAACACTATGCTGAACCAATCAACCAACCCTCAGGTGTCCAGTTTGCTCCGGAAAAGAGTTAACATTGTACCAAAAAAAGCGTTCACTTTGCGCCGGATTTTAAATCCAAATTCAAGCTGAAAAAAGTGTTCAGTTTGCGCCGGAAAAATGACCGCTTTTGACCCTGAGTTTACTGTTCACTTTCACCGGATTTTACTGTCCACTTTGCGCCGGATTATGCAAGAATAGAAACCCAGGATATGGATTCAAAATCAACAACATGTTGGCGTTGAAGTAGAAGGCTACTTTTGCGGCGTAGCCTCAGTTCCAGGTTTATCCAAAGTAAGTAATGCTTCCGCTTGTTTTACAATGCGCCCCATTCGGGGAAGGTCATTTGCGATGATCCGGAGGTCTTTTTCATAGTTTTCAAGCGTCACGCCATGTATCTCGAAAACTTGTTTGAAATATGCCGCCATCAGGGTATCTTTTGCATAACTGGCTAATCCTGTGGTGGCGGCATCCGCAATGCTTAGGTCGGCCATGATCCGGGCAATTTTTTCGTCCGGGAGCGAGGGCTGTTCTGGAGGGGTAAATTGGCAGGCACCTAATAAGCCAAGTGTAAGTATCACCGCAACGCGAATCATTACAAAATCCAATTTCATAAAACTTCTTTAGGGAAATAGCAGGCTGTTACTTTTGAATTGCCTTCATAAAACTCCCGCCATGAGGTGGCGGTTGAATTGATTTTAACGATACCGCAGGTTGGAATGTTGTCAATGAAATCATTTTCAACAAAACGATTCGCCACTTCCGTAAACGTCGGATTGTGCCCAAAAAGCACAGCCGTCTGGGCAGATTCTGGCAAATCACTGATTATACGCAGTATTTCTGTAGGAATAGCTTCGTAGATTGACAGTTCCCGAACTACTTCAGCAGCATCAATATTTAAAGCCTCGGCAAAAAACAAAGCTGTGGTAAGGGCGCGCTTTGCAGGACTGCTTACCAAAATATCGGGCTTAATACCCGCCTCGGAAAGTAGTTGTGCCATTTTCGGTGCATCGTGAAGACCCCGGTCGTTCAGTGGACGGTCGAAGTCTCTGAGGCCAGGGTTGCCCCAGCTTGATTTAGCGTGTCGGATAAGATATAGGGTTCGCATCAGATTTTAAGCACATAACCTTGCCCAAAGTGGGTGTGAATGAGTTTTTGATTAAATCCTTTGTCAACCTTGTTCCGTAGATAGTTGACATATACTTCGATGACGTTGGTGCCGGTGTCAAAGTCAACATCCCATACTTTTTCGGCAATCTCGGTTTTTGATAATACTTTGCCAGGATGTCGTAAAAAGAATTCCAGCAGTGAGAACTCCCGTGGCGTAAGCATGATGTCTTTTCCGGCACGGCGTACTGTTTTCGCTTCAAGATCTTGCTCCAAATCATGGAAACGAAGCACATTTTCTATTTTGAACGGGACAGAAGGGCGCCGGGCAAGTGCTTTGATCCGAGCCTGTAATTCCTTGAATTCAAAGGGTTTGGCGAGGTAGTCGTCTGCTCCTGCATCAAACCCGGTTACCTTATCATCGGTGTGGTTGAGTGCAGTGAGTAGCAGAATGGGTGTAGAAGACCCTTCTTCACGGAGTTGGCGACAGAGCTCCAGACCATTCAGGCCTGGCATGGTGATGTCTGATACAATCACGTCGTAGGTACTCTGCCGGGCTAGTTTTAAGCCTTGCAGACCATCTGCCGCCGTGTTTACAGCCCAGCCATTTTCTTCCAGTCCTTGTTTGATCGACTGTAAAGTTTTTGATTCGTCTTCTATAAGTAAAATACGCACAGGGCGAATGTACGGGAGTGCCCAGTTTTTTTTATAAAATTAAGGAATTTATGCTTGACAAACGCTCCATTTTCATGGTTTTGCCGACCTTCGCGGCTTAAACTGCCCACTGTGCTCATTTTTTTCCGCAGCAATCAAATTTTTGTAACCATCCCGCTTGCACTGTATGTTATACTATTGCACGCTGGCGCATTGTTGGGTGCTTTGCCCCCCCCTGCCAATCCGCTGGAGGGTGGTTTGCTGTATCAGTCTTTGTTTGGCTGGGCGGCTACCCAGCCCTTCTTCTCTGCATTGACTGCGGCCATGTTGCTTTTCATTCAAGCGGTGACGGTCAATTCATTGGCAGATGAGTTCAGGTTGATGAGTGAGCGCAACTGGTTTCCAGGCTTATTTTACGTCTTAGCTGCCAGTGCATTTCCGGAATTTCTGTTTGTTTCTGCCCCATTGGTGGCTGCTACGTTCGTACCATTTGCACTCTACAGGATTTTCAATGCGTATCAAAAACCTAATGTATCAAAGACGATTTTTGATGGTGCGTTGTGGATTGGAGTGGCTAGTCTATTCTGCCCTTCGGCATTGTGGCTATTGGTTGCTGCATACGCAGCATATGGATTAGTACAGGTATTTCGTCTGCAAGAACGATTTGTCTTTTTGGTTGGAGCTTTCGTTCCACTATTCCTTGCCTGGCTTTGGTATTTTTGGGCTGACCGAGGCGGCGACTTTAGGAGTACTCAATGGGGTAGCCTATTTCAGGTTTATCATTTTGATATGTCCATAGATACCAAAGGTATCTTAAAATTAGGGCTCGTATGCTTCATTCTGCTCATTTTTTTGGGCGGGCTTGGTTCATTCTATGCCCGAAAAAGTATTCAATCACAAAAGTTTGTCAGTGTATTATACCGATTCTTGGCAGTTGGCGGGGCCTCTGTTTTGTTGCAAAATGAATTGCATTGGGAACGGATGATTCTGCCTTCAGCCGCGATGGGTATATTTCTTTCACTTTCGTTTCAAAGCATTCGAAATCGCTTATTGGCCGAGTTATCTCACTTAGCCATTTTGCTTTTTATATTCTATATTCAATTTGCAGATTTCTTCTTAAATCTCACAAATTCAATATTTTAGCCTCTAAAATCATTCATTCATTTAGCATTCAATCAATGAAATTCGGTGTTATTGTTTTCCCTGGCTCCAATTGCGATGACGACATGGTACACGTCCTCAGTGAGGTAATGGACCAGGATGTGGTCAAGATCTGGCATAAAAACCGTGAGCTTCCCGAAGGTTTCGGGCCTGAAGATTGCCTGGTATTGCCTGGTGGTTTTTCTTACGGTGACTATGTTCGGGCAGGAGCGATTGCCCAGTTTTCCCCCATCATGCAGGCTGTTAAAGCGCATGCTGCTGCGGGTGGATTGGTTTTTGGTGTTTGCAACGGGTTTCAGATCCTTTGTGAATCAGGGCTATTGCCAGGTGTTTTGCTCCGAAATGGCGGGCAAAAATTTATTTGCAATAACCTGTGGATCAAAACTTTGACCAATAATTCACCGATTACTCAAGGGCTCGAATTAGGAAAAGCACTTAAAATACCCATCGCCCATGCCGAAGGCCGCTACTTTGCGGACAACCAAACGCTCGACGAATTGGAGCGCAATGACCAGGTTCTTTTCCGCTATTGTGATTCAAACGGCAACGAAACTCCTGAATCTAACGTCAACGAAGCAACTCGTGGCATTGCAGGTATCTGCAACGCTAACCGCAATGTTTTTGGCATGATGCCCCATCCAGAGCGTGCCAGTGAAGCGGTATTGGGTAATACAGATGGTAGAGGATTGTTTGAATCCTTATTGGGACTTGTCGTACAGGATTGAGGGTTCTGCCGTATGAAAAAACTGATCGTCATAGGCGGAGCCACTGCCACGGGTAAAACCGCGCTTGCTATACGCTTAGCAAAACACCTTGATACAGCAATTCTTTCTGCCGACAGCAGGCAGTTCTACCGGGAGATGAGTATCGGAACTGCAAAGGCAAGTGCATCGGAGTTGGCTGAAGCTCCCCATCATTTCATTGATGTACTTTCTGTTGCCGATGATTACAGCGTAGGTGATTTTGAACGAGATGCGCTGGCTCGACTGGCGAAGATCTACGAAAAAAAAGAGGTAGCCATTCTGGTAGGCGGCTCGGGGCTTTATATCCGGGCCGTTTGTGAGGGCCTGGATAAGTTTCCGGATATCAGTACCGAAACGAAAAAGACGGTCGAGGCTGGCGAAAATTCAGGCGGTATCACCTGGCTTCAGCACGAACTTGCGGAAAGAGACCCCCTACATTTTTCTAAAATTGACTCCCAAAATCCGGCACGTTTGCGCCGGGCTCTGGAGGTTTGTGTCGAAACTCGCCAGCCATATTCGTCTTTTTTGAAACAAGGCGAAAAAACGCCTCGTCCTTTTCAACCCATCTACATTTTGCTTGACATGCCTCGTCCGGAGCTCTATACCCGAATTGATGCTCGGGTGGATGCTATGATCGCAGCAGGTTTGGAAGCGGAAGCTCAGGGGCTATTGCCTTTCTGTCATCGAGCGCCTCTGCGGACTGTGGGATATGAGGAGTTTTTCGACTTTTTTGATGGAAATATAAGTCGGAAAGCGGCCATCGATAAGATCAAACAACACTCTCGCAATTATGCCAAACGGCAGGTGACCTGGTTTGCCAAGCATGGAGACTGGACCGTTTTCAGGCCGGATGACGAGGCCGGGATATTTGCATTTGTACAATCAGCGCTTCCCTTCCACGAATCCATTGTAGCCCTTCATTAAGGACTGGTACAATAATTTGCCTTGCAAGACATAACCAGACTTTGTGTAATGTACCGAGTCTGAGGTCATTAAACTGTGCGATTTCCAGAAGAGGGATGAGTTTTCTCCGCCACTAAAATTAAATAGATCCCATAAGGCAAAGCCCTTTTCGTGGGCAAATTTCCGGATCATTTGACTCGTTTCAGCCATGTGCGGATTTACGCCTTTGCCCCGCAGGTAAGAATCAGCGGGTGTGGTAAGCATGATTCGGGTGTTGGGGTAGTTTTCAATGATTTGCGAGGTAAGTAATTCCATGGTATGGCGCATATAGCCTGGTTCGGTAGTTCCTTGACTCTCATTGGTTCCAAAGGATAGAATAATCAGGTCTGGTTCAAGATCAGCCACCTGGCGGGCAAAGTATTTGGCTCGTGCAAAATCCATGTATTTAGCACCATTTACACCGATTGAATGATAAAGCACGCCACTTAATTCATTTTCAATGGAAACCCCGTCAAGGGTTAGGGTCTTTTGTTGGGTGTTGCTTTTTTTGACCGCGATCGTTACGGATCCCACCGGACGATCGAAATAATAGGAGCGGGCAAAACCGTCTTCGATGAAAAGTTGAGCTACTTGTTTTGAGTTATCATCGCGTACTTCGAGGTCGTATTCTGAGGCAGTTTTGCGCTGAAAAACGGTCACTTTTGTAAAAAAGCGACTCTCAGAGGTTGCCGAGTCGCGCAATCTAAAGGTCAGTTCTGCATTGGGGTCCAAAGTGGTCAACTTGAATCCGGCTGCTCCAAAATTGGTTTCAGGGGAAAGATCGCGTTGACAATTGGCGCCTAACCACCGGCAATTGGTCTCCACCAAAAAATCCTTTGCGCCGCTTGATTGCGCCAATTTATATGGAAAAACCAGCCCTCGGCCCGCATCACCAAACTCACGCTGCAGGCGATCGCGCACTTCCTGTGTTAGAAAATTGCCCAGAA
The DNA here is from genome assembly GCA_947476195.1 of Lewinellaceae bacterium. Taxonomy (GTDB): domain Bacteria; phylum Bacteroidota; class Bacteroidia; order Chitinophagales; family Saprospiraceae; genus M3007. The sequence goes on from CANJPT010000029.1 coordinate 6,625, forward strand.
TATGCGAGTCTCCGATATGAACGATGCTTACTTTTTTTCCGCCTTGGGTACGCTGTGTATATAACTTTTCAAAAAAGGGCTGCAGATACTCCCCGTTTTCAACCTGGTTTTCTTCCTGATGAATAAAGCTGTAACCTATTCCAACCGTGTCGGCATCCGTAATCTGGACATGAGGGGGGCGGAACTGAGATTGGCATTGGCCTATAAAGAGCAGCGAAAAGGCTGCGCAAATTATCATGCGCAAACGCGATAAACGGACAGGGATGTACATGTTTGTTCAATTGTTCGAATGATTCGATAGGTAGGTGAATCCTTAGTGCACCTTTTTTTTCGATAGCCAGTGAGCCTTTTCCTGCAAAAATAGTTTAGAAAACATAATTCCCACAACTTTACCCCCCTCATGCGTAAGGTGGGTATAATCGGTATTTGCCAATTGAGGTCTGTGGTACGCAAAACGGACCATTGTATTGGGGCCGCCCATCCCCCAAAAAAGATCGTAAAATAACAGACCATGCTTTCGGGCCAGATTGCGCTGCATCTGAACAATGGCTGGTACGCCACGCATGGTAACTATCTCAGTACCGACTTTACAACCACGATCTCCTACACTAACTACCAAAATCGGTTTTCCCGGGAAGCAGCTTTTTAGATGTTTGAATGTGCGGTCCAATTCGGCTTCGTACCACCTAATATTATTCAGGGAGTTGGTCACGGCATTCAGCCCAACCTGGATCACGATCAGATCATATTTTTGTACGGCATCAAATTGACGAATAAATATCGGGTCCAGGAGTTTTAGGGGGCCGCCACTGTTGCCCCGCACAGAAAAGTTGTCGAAGTAGATCCCAGGGCCACTTTCGAGGGTCGCACCGTACAGCAAAAGTCCGGTATTTTCTGGAAATCTGATGGCAAATGCACTGGTTCCCGATTCGGTGCTGTTCCATTTCCAAAGGCCTAATTGGTCCGTTTTGGCGGGCAAATTTGCTTCATGGGGAGGTTCACCGCCTGCTTGCCACACAAAATTCAGCGGAGATTCAGCCGTGTAAAAAAAGCGCACCTGATTCCATTGCTGGGTATGTTTGAAGTACCGGGCTCCCTCGTAATGAACCTTCGCTTCAGGTTCAGGCCTGTAAGCATAGCCATTGAGTCCTAACCGGGGCCTGTTTTCACTTTTTTTGAGGATAGAATAAGCAGTCCAACCTTTAAAATTGTGCTTTAAACTGCGCTTAAACTGTGCCACCTCCGAAGTAATTGGAACAAAGCCTACCCCCGCGCCTCCCCATGCTGTCTGTAGGGAATCCCGCAGATCGCCGATTAAGATATCACCTTCCACAAAAGAATCTCCATACCAGGCGACCCTTACCGTTCTACCGCGGGCAATAGAATCCACCGCAGCAAAAAAACTATTGAGCCCTTGTTGGTTAAAACTATAGTCTTCGATAGTATTGCCAAAAAAAATGGAGTCTTTGGGAGCAATCATGTGCATAGAATCGGCCATTGCTGCAGCGGCAGCAGAGTCAAGGGGGATGGTCAGGAGTGAATCTTTGGGAAAATATTCAGTCGTATCCGGAGGCGGGAGGACAGGCAAATTGCTTGAAGTATCGACTAAAACGGAATCGCGTACATCTGCGAAAATATCCATTTTTCGAAATTCAAAACCACCCAAGGTTATCCCGCCAGGCAAAATAGATAGGCCAGCAAGTATCAGCAGCACAAATAATGCAAGGAAAAAGGCCTGCCCGGTAAAGTTCTTTTCCATGGATTATTTAAAATACATCAAAATGGCACCAAATGCCGTGATCAACGCGATTAACACGGAAGCCATTTGAATAGAATACTTCATGTGACGCACGAAACTTTCGATTTCGTTGCGAAATTGCGGGTAGCGGGGTAAGATCTCTTCCTCCAACTTTTGACGGTTGAAAATATGTGCTGCACCAAACTCAACTTTATTGCGCGTCAGCACACCGTAGACCTTTAATACTTTCGCTCGGAAGTAAACATTGACAAATAACATGGCCACAAAAAGGCCAATAACAATAGACAAGAGTATGGTATACATGGGGCAAAGGTAAAACGGACTTGGGTCCTCAATTAACTTTACCCAACTTTTACTTGGGAATTCTGTTTAAGTGCTGAAATTTACGCCCAATATGCAAAAAGAAGAACAAAAATCCCGTCCCAAACTTACGCGTGAAAGTCTTCGCGAAGCCCTCAAAATATTCGTTTACATCCGTCCTTACCGGGCTCAGTTCATCTTTGGATTGGTCTTGCTTTTTTTCGGAAGTACCGTATTTTTAGTTTTTCCAGCCTTAATAGGCCGTTCTCTTGACGTTGCTCAGGGGAATATACCGCAGGACATTGATTTGCCCAAAATCGGGGTATGGCTCGTTTTGATCCTTGTCTTTCAAGGGATTGTATCCTATCTCCGGGTTATGATGTTTGCGCAGGTAAGCGAGCGAGGCACCGCCGATATCCGGGTTGCACTCTATCGACGACTGATTTCTTTGCCCATTGTTTTTTTTGAAAAAAGCAGGGTGGGTGAACTCGTTAGCCGTCTTACCAACGATGTAGAAAAGCTTTACAATGCGTTTTACTTCGTACTTGCCGAATTTCTTCGGCAGATCATTATTTTGGTCGGTGGTATCGGGGTGCTTTGGTGGATGTCGCATCGGCTGGCGTTTGTTATGCTTGCCACGTTCCCCGTCATTGTCATTGGTGCTATGGTTTTTGGTCGATGGGTGCGCAAACTTTCCAAGCAGCGGCAGGATAAGTTGGGCGATACCAATACCATTCTGGATGAGACCTTGCAAAGCATACATGCCGTAAAGGCTTTCACCAACGAGCTTTTTGAGTCAAAACGCTATGGTCGCTCTAATTCAGAGGTAGTGCAAGTATCCATGCGGTATGCAAAGGGTCGGGCTGTGTTCGCAGTGTTCATTATAACGATGCTCTTTGGTGCTTTGTTCTTTGTGATTTTGTACGGTATGCATATGGTACAAATTGATGCGGCTTTGCCGGTTGGTACCCCGGGAAAATTTACGGGTGGGGACCTGATCGCATTTATTACTTATACCGCTGTAATTGGGGGAAGTATTGCAAGCTTGGGTAATTTTTATACTGAGCTGGTAGGCGCAGTAGGTGCTACCGAGCGTATTCGCGAAATTCTTAAATCTCCTTCTGAAGCGGAGGACCGCACCCGTTCTGGGGTAGTAGCAGGTCGTTTTCGGGGAAATATATCTTTTGAGCAAATTCAGTTTTCTTACCCTACTCGAGCCGATGTTGAGGTATTGAAAGGAGTAAGCCTAAATATACCTTCCGGAAAAAAAGTTGCGATCGTTGGTCAGAGTGGCGCGGGTAAATCTACCATTATGCAATTGCTGCTTCAATTTCACTTCCCGCTTGGTGGAAAAATTCAATTGGATGGCAAGGATATTTACGACTACGAACTTGAATCCTATCGCCAAAACTTTGCCATTGTACCACAGGAGGTGATTCTGTTTGGTGGCACGATCCGGGAAAATATTTTATACGGGAAGCCAGATGCTACGGAAGCTGAGATAGAATCTGCAGCGCGTCAGGCAAATACCTGGGACTTCATTTCGCTGTTTCCGGAGGGTCTGGATACCGTGGTTGGAGAACGGGGGATTAAACTTTCAGGCGGCCAGCGGCAGCGCATCGCGATTGCGAGGGCAATCTTACGTGATCCAAGTATCTTATTATTGGATGAAGCCACCTCTTCGCTGGATGCAGAATCAGAGAAAGTAGTGCAGGAGGCACTCAACCGCCTGATGGAAGGTCGCACAAGTATTATCATTGCACACAGGTTGGCTACGATCCGCGAGGTTGATTGTATTTATGTGCTGGAAAATGGACATATTGTTGAACAAGGTACGCATGATGAACTTTCAGCTAAAATTGACGGTGCGTATTCGAGCCTTGCTAAATTGCAATTTGAATCTTAAATCATATTTTCTGGCCAACCAATGCCATAAGCACTTGTAGACTTGGTGTAAATAGTGCTAACTTAATTTCAAAAACAATGTCAAAATCAATCCTAAAACCTACTCCACAGGCAAAAAAAGTTGCGGATAGTAAGACCGTAATGACGGAACTAATAATGCCCAATGATACCAATCCAATGAGTCACCTGATGGGTGGTTATCTGATGCGATGGATGGACATTGTTTGCGCTATCTGCGCCGGTAAACATTGTGAATCGCATGTGGTGACTGCTGCCGTGGACCATATTTCATTTCAAAGCCCCATTTATCTGGGTGATGTTATCACCTTAGAAGCCTCCGTTACGAGGGCCTTTAATACCTCCGTTGAAATCTTTGTGGAGGTTTTTGCTAACAACATAAAAGGCCAGCTGCCTCGTCGGTGCAACCACGCCTACTTTACCTTTGTGGCCGTGGATGATAAGAAGAAAAATCCAATCCATGTGCCGCCTGTGTTGCCCTTGTCCAACGAAGAACAGCAACTTTTTGAAGGCGCGGCACGTCGCAGGGAACTCCGACTTATTCTCTCCGGTCGGATCAAAGCGAAGGATGCTACCTTGCTTCGTCAATACTTCACGGATATCTAGCTTGGATGGTCGCATAACTGCGCTGTATCTTCGCCGCTATGTCAGGTTCTGTTCGTCAATCATTTCTTTCAGTTGTTGGTGTGATGCAATCACATCGGGAGGTCCGACAATTGGCTGCCTGGTTAGATGGGCTTTACAGCGAATTGACTAAAAATTTCAGTCACTTTGAATTTGTATTGGTGAATAATGGTTGCGATTCGGCAAGCATTGAAGACGCAATCCAACCGCTTTCAGAAGACCTGCGGAAAAACATATTCCTGCTTAACCTGAGTACACCGGTCAATCGTGATAATGCAATATTAGCGGGTCTGGATCGCGCCAATGGAGATTATACGGTAGTTTTTGAGTTTGATTTTGTTGAAAAACCGGCACTTGTAACCCAAATGTGGGAAACTGCCCAGACTGGTAAAGACATTGTCTATCTCCGTGCCAAAGAGCGTCGTTTGTCGCCGGCACAAAGGTTGTTGTACCGGATTTTTTACTTTATTTTAAGCCGTTATTCTCATTTACGGATTGATCCCTGGGCACATCAAACCAGACTAATCAGCCGCCGGGCACTCAATTCGCTGCTTCGTCTTCGCGAAAACAGCCGCTACCTGAAAGCTAATTATGCCCTTGTGGGCTATTCTACAGCGAGTATTCCTGTCAAAGAGCCCCTGCAGCCTGATCAGGCGACTAGTTTTGGAGAACAATTTCGCAGCGCATTGGTCGTAGTCACCTCCTTCACAACGTTCCTTAGAAGCCTTCTGTTGTGGATTTTTCTGTTCTCTGTTCTGGTGGCAGTAGCAGCAATTTTTAATGCAGTGAAGGTAAAACTCACAAACGTGGATATCTTTGGGGAGCACGTTGAAAGCCTCTCAGGCTGGGCCTTTTTGGTCGTACTGATGTCGGTTTTTTTCGCCCTTACCTGCTTGATCCTCTATGTAATGTCTATTTATTTGTCCAATATTTACAGTGAGATTAAGAATCGTCCGCTTTACATCATTGAGTCGGTCAGGCGGTTTTAATTGAATAGTCCTTGGCGGTTTTTACACATAATACCCCAATCCAATATCCAACGTCTTCCCATCCAATGTCCTCCCCCTTAGAGATCCTTCAAAAATACTGGGGTTACGATGCTTTCAGGCCATTGCAGGAGGATATCGTGCGTTCTGCCTTGGATGGCCGCGATACCCTTGCGCTATTGCCCACAGGAGGCGGAAAATCTATTTGTTTTCAAGTGCCAACGCTTTGTCGGCCTGGAATTTGCTTAGTAATCTCCCCGCTGATTGCGTTGATGAAAGATCAGGTCCATAATCTGGATCGGCGGGGCATTCCGGCAGCAGCCATTTATTCCGGAATGAGTTACCGCCAGATTGATATGGTTTTTGAAAACGCCTGCAATGGTCAGTATAAGTTTCTTTACGTCAGTCCTGAACGTTTACAGACACCCATGGCGCGCGAACGGATTAAGCGCATGAACATTAATCTGCTGGCGGTAGATGAAGCACACTGCGTGAGTCAATGGGGATACGATTTCAGACCGCCTTATTTGCAGATCACTGAAATCAGAGCACTTATCCCCAAGGTTCCTTTGCTAGCCCTCACCGCGACGGCTACTGCTGAGGTGCTGGAGGATGTTCAGGACAAACTTGGCTTTCGGGAGCGAAATGTTTTCAGGCAAAGTTTTGTTCGAAGCAATCTTTCCTATTCGGTTTTATATGAAGATAAGAAGCGGGAAAAGTTGATTGACATCCTCCGTCGTGTACCGGGTACTGGAATTGTTTATGCCAGAAGTCGGGGCGAAACCAAAGAAATTGCGCATTTTTTGACTCAGAAAGGTGTTAATGCGGATTTCTATCATGCCGGTTTGCCAGGAGATGAACGCAGTGCAAAACAAGAAGCCTGGGTGGCAGGGAAGACCCGCATCATTGTAAGCACCAATGCATTTGGTATGGGTATTGATAAACCAGATGTGCGCATCGTTGTGCATCTCAATCTGCCAGACACCCTGGAAGCTTATTTTCAGGAGGCTGGGCGGGGTGGCCGAGACGGACAAAAATCTTATGCTACGCTGCTTTATGCACCCGGGGATGGAGCGACACTTCGCTTTCATTTGCAGTCAGCATTCCCGGCACTGGAACTGGTCCGCAGAGTCTATCAGGCACTTGGGAGTCATACGCAACTCGCCATTGGTGCTGGTTTGGGTGAGAGTTTTGATTTTGACCTTGCCAACTTTTGTCAGACATTCAGGTTCGATCAGGCGCCTACGCATGCAGCCCTTCGATTGTTGGAATTAGAAGGCTGGATCTTTTTGAGCGATGCCTCAGCTTCCCCTGCCCGCGCTCATGTTACGGCTACCCGGGAAGCACTTTATGATTACCAGATCCGTAATAAACAGGCGGATACAATACTCAAAACCTTGCTTCGTGCTTACCCTGGCATGCAATCAGATTTTGTCGATATTAGTGAAATGGTGGTCGCCAAATACGCAAAATTGCCCCTAGAAGTGGTGCAGCATGTGTTGCTAAATGCTCAAAAAGAGGGTATGATACTTTACGAGCCCCGCAAAGAAAGGCCCCAATTGACCTTTACACGGGAGCGGGTGGCCGCAGAAAATCTCATTATCGATCTCCAAAAGTTCAATTTACGCAAGCAGCGTGCAGAAGTACGGGTGGAGCATGCCATCCGTTTTGCAGAAACCCAGCATTGCCGTAGTCAACAACTATTGGCCTATTTTGGGGAGCCCGACAGTAAAATTTGTGGGATCTGTGATGTGTGTACTGGAAGGCACAAGGTTGAATTGCCCGTTTCTACTTTTGAAAGTTACGAGAAAAAAATTCGGGAAATACTTCGGCATGAACCACTTCCACTCGAGGAGATTTTACAAGGTTTTGCCCTAAAACGACAGGATGTGGTGGCGCAGGTCTTAAATTATTTGGTGAGTGAGGGTAAGTTGGTAGAAGGAGCGGACGGAAGAATCGGATTTGTACCAGAGTATTAAAATGTGGAAAACGAGCATCCTAAAAGACCTGAACGGAACATTTTTTATTTACAAAAAAGTGTGCGGCGAAATTGACACACCTTATTTCACCATGTAGGCCAGCCGCGCTTCCGTAGACCTTCCAGGTTTTTAAAACCTGGAAGGTCTGTGCACCTTTCATCACCAAGGATCTGCTCCCATATTTTAGTCCGATCGAGCAACTGAAAATAGTTTGGAAGCAGACAATAGGTGTAGATTTCCAAGACTGGCAGCAGGTTTTTCGTACTTTATACTAAGTTTCATTCGATCCCTTCAAATTGAACCATCAGCTTTTCCAAAAAATCAACCTCAGCGTCCCTTTGCTCCAAAATCACCTTGGCACGCAAATAAAAAGGCTCCCGTTTCGCCAGCTTTTTTTCAATAAAACCCTCAAGATCCCGCTCACTGACCCCGGCAAGTAAGGGTCGAAATCCCTTTTCATGGCTTAACCTTTTAGCCAGTAGGGTAGGGGGCGTCTTCAGGTAGATCGTTGTGCCCATCGTATTCATCCAGGTCATATTGTCGAAGAAACAGGGCGTTCCGCCGCCAGTTGCTATGATCGATGGCGGCAAGTCAGCGAGATTTAGCAGTGTATCCCGCTCAATTTCCCTAAAAGCGGATTCACCCTTTTTAGAAAAAATGCGTGCAATGCTTTGTCCGGAATATTTTGAGATACAATCGTCCAGATCGAGAAAGGGCAAGCCCGTTTTATGGGCCAAAAGCTGTCCCCAATAGGTTTTGCCGCAGCCCATAAAACCAATAAGAAAAAGGTGCTGTCTGGTTTGCATATCGTTTGACCCAAAGAAGCTTAATCGCAAAGGTAGCCGCCTTACCTTTGCGGTCCATTATTCACATAAAACTTATTTTCTATGAAAAAGAGCCTTTTTTTGATCATAATGATTGCTTTCACCTGGACTTCCTGTAAAAATGACAGTGGAGGCGTTCAGGAGATCCGTGGCGGCGGGCCTAATAGTGACCTTATCCGAAATCCTGCAACCGCCAATATGCCTACAGACACCAATCAACTGGCGCGTATTGTTTTTGAACAGCCGGAATACGATTTTGGCACTGTAAAGGAAGGAGAAGTTGTTACCCAAACGTTCAAATTTACCAATGTTGGGAAGGTGCCACTTACGATTTTGAAATGTCGCTCTTCCTGCGGCTGTACTGTTCCAGAGTGGCCGGAAGAGCCGATTCCGCCTGGAGGAACCAATGTAATTTCTGCGAAATTCAATACGGAAGGAAAATCAAACGAACAGAAAAAGGTAATTACGGTCACCGCCAATACGTATCCTAATGAGAGCAAGGTGGTTATTAAAGGGATTGTGACCCCGGTCAAAGGGTAACTTTAGGTAGTTTTAAAAATGCTTGTTGTTCCACCGTTCCTTAAAAAGATAAAGCGGCGTCACGTTATCGTGACACCGCTTTATTAATTCTGGGAGGATGAGGGGTCTCGAACCCCCGACCTTCGGAACCACAAACCGACGCTCTAACCAACTGAGCTACAACCTCCATTTTACACTTAAGCGGGTGCAAAGATAGCAGCCCATTTCTAAAAAAGCCAAACACTGACCCGAGTAAAAATTTAAAAAGTTTTAAGAGGGCGTTTTTCAGCTTCTTTTGTAGCTTGAGCAGGCTGTTTCCAACCCCGTAATTTCTTCAATAATTTAAAAATTTTGAGGTTTAAAGCCGGATTTGCGGTAAAAAAGTGCCCATTGATGGTAATCCACTCTTTTTCTCTTTTTAGCTCCCGAAGTTCCGGGTACATCAGTTTTCGTGCGCGATCAAAGGGGGCTCGCCAGTAAATTCCTCGATCTGTCATAGCGAAACCTTCCTTACAGGTACCTTTCAGGGAAAGGTCGCCAATGAAAAACACTTTTTCCCGTCGGTCTGCAAATAGGAAATTTTTGCAGGCATTGGCGAGTAGGTCCCTGCGCATGGAGATGAAATCAAAGTGAAAGACTTCTTGCTCTCGATCAAAGTCGAGGAAATCCTGGATCATATTCCAGAGGTCTGTTTTGCCAGGCTGCGCTTTTTCGTGTTTCAGGATCTCTGGCGGGAGTCTTACTCCGTTCAGGTCGGGACAATACTGAATGGTAAAAAAATCAAGTAATCCTTCAAAGGATTTCCCTAGCCGCTGGTCAATCTCTGGCAGGCCCTCAGTGCCAAATCGTTCCCACTGAATGAGCGCATCTTCCCCGATCTGCACTGCCCGTAGTTCGTATATCTCTCTAAATCGGGATTGATAAAACCGTTCTACATAATCACTATATTTGGTTGCATCGTGCTCTTCTTCAACACGAAGTCGTAAACTCCTGAAAAACAATGCTTTAACTTGTTCCGTCAGGGTCTCCGGGTCGAAATCAAGGGCGTAAACTGGTTCGTAGCGCCGTTCTTCCACGCCCCGTTGACGACCTTCAAAATGAAAGCCACAGTGATGACAAAAAACAGAAGCCAACGGGCTTTCATCCTTACAGGCCGGACAGGGTTTCATTCGCTCGGCGATCTTGTCGCCACAACGGTTACAAAATTTTGAGCCGGGAATGATATCAGCAGCGCAATTTGGACACAGGTTCATTGCTTGATTGATTCGCTTATGGGTGGAACAATTTCTTTGATCATGCAAATATAAAACAAAATGTTTTTATTTAACGAAAAACATAAAACTTATTTTTGCAAAAGAAATCCAGAAGAAGATCAATCCAGAGATCAAATAATTACCTGACTATCCGCTTATTGTACAGACAGAGAAAGTTGCCGCGCCCTTTAGGGCGTGGCCCTGATGGATACAATCAATTTAGGGCTTTAGCCCTTATTTAAAAGGGCTAAAGCCCTGCCCCTCTGATTTCCACGCCCTATAGGGCGCGGTAACTTTTTCCTGTACGATATGCGGATAGTCATAATACTTTATTTGAGCAACTGCGGAAACTGTGCTTTCATCCGTTCGATTCGAGGAATAGAAACATTTTGAACATACGGGTTGTCCGGATGGTTCTTTTCATAGTTCTGGTGGTAGCCTTCTGCCAAATAAAAGACCTTGAAGGGTTGAATGATCACAGCAATGGGGCGGGAATATTTGCCGGAATCATTCAATTGCTTTTTATAGGCTTCCGCTAGCGTACGCTCTGTCTCTGTTCTGTAAAAGATGACGGAGCGATATGAGTCGCCATGGTCTGGGCCCTGTGCATTCACCTGTGTTGGGTCCTGGGATGCAAAATAGACCTCTAACAGGGTTTGATAAGAGATCATTTTGGGGTCATAAAAAACCTGAACGGTCTCCGTATGGCCGGTGGTATGGGAACAGACATCTTCGTAAGTAGGATTTATAGTATTCCCACCGGCATAACCTGATTCGGCTTCCTTTACCCCTTTCAGACTTTCAAAAATCGCTTCGACACACCAGAAGCATCCGGAAGCAAAGGTTGCGGTATCCAGTTTTCCATACGAAACCGGGTCGGGCTGAGCGGGAGCAATGGATCGATTTTCAATAGGTTTGCCCGATGAAGCATTGCAGGAACTAAGGAGCGCTATAGCTGCGAATAGAGAAAAAAGGATTTTTTTGAACATAAAACAGTTTGTTTTTTTGCTAAAACGGTTGATGTGGATTCGAGATTTGAAACTACGGATCATTGCTGAGCTCAAGGTGCTCAGGCGGTCCTAATTGGGCCATGTATCGCTCTTACTCAGACGACTTCTCCACCGCAGGACGAACCAGCTCCTGCGGTACAGCCATAACAGTGTTGATTCAGAACGATATCTCGGGAAGAAAGTAATTCAAAATCAAAATCCCCAATATGTTGTGACATCGTATTACTCACTTTAAGGTCAAGCATTTGGTTGAAATCACAATCGTACAAGTATCCATTCCAACTCACCGATATGGTGTTGCGGCACATCACCCCGGATATCGCAGCAGGATTAAAAGCAGATACCAGTTGGTTCATATAATCCTCGTAGTTATCGGATTCGAGGAGGTAATCCAAAAAGCGACTGATGGGCATATTCGTGATCGCGAAAAGCCGGTTGAAGTCAATGTTAAAACGGCGTTTGAGTTGGGATTTGAACTCTCGCTCAAGTTCGGATTGTCCGCCAGGCAATAATGCCCCGGATGGGTTGAAGACCAGATCAAGTATCAAGCCAGAATTCTCCTGTCCATAACCGATCGCATTGAGTTGTTGTAGAGTTTTGATTGAATCTTCAAACACACCATCTCCCCGTTGAGCATCCGTACGTCCTTTGCTGAAATAAGGCAAAGAAGAGACGAGGTGGACCTGTTGCGCAGCAAACCACTCAGGCAGATCATGGTATTTCTTGTTGGCCTGCACGATGGTGAGGTTGCAGCGATTCATGACAGTTTTACCCAGTTTTCGACATTCCTCAACAAACCAACGAAAGTTTGGATTCATTTCCGGGGCTCCTCCGGTAATATCAACCGTCCTGATATCGTATTTTGACAGAATATCCAGACACATTTCAAGTGTTTCCCGGCTCATATTCTCCACTTTTTTGTCCGGACCAGCGTCTACATGGCAGTGACCACAGGTTTGATTACAGAGTTTGCCAATGTTAAGCTGAAAAATATCAATCTTAGACGGCTGAAGGACCGGGTAACCTGCTTCTGCAATTTTTGATTGGAAGGACTGAAAATTCACGTCCGTGCGTTCTTTCCCATTCAGGACCTTCAGTTGAAAAAAGGTATCAGCCAATGCTACACCTCGCGCTGACAAGGATTTTGTATGTTGATGAATAGACATGAATGAAGTAGAGGGATTGCTCGTATTTACATGGAGATCTTTTTGGCATGTTTCATCATCTGGGTAGAATAGACCAATGTGATGCCAGCCTTCATAGTTGCCGCCACATGTACTGCTTCCATCATTTGCTCTTCATCAGCACCTACCTTCAGGCAGGTCTCTGTATAAGCATCAATACAATAGGGGCATTGCATGGCGTGAGAAACGGCCAGTGCTATCAGTGCTTTTTCACGAACGGTCAGTGCACCTTCTTTCATGACCTCACCATAATAGTCGAAGAACTTTTTGCCCATGGGTTCTTGCCATTCGGTTATTTTTCCAAAGTTGGCCAGGTCGGTCGCTTCAAAGTATATTTTTTCCTTGCTCATATTTAGTGCATTTTAAAAAGTGAATAACGTTGATCTAACAGCAGCCTCCTCCGTCATAGAAAAAGGTGGATTCTGAAATAAATAGATCATCCCGGTGCAGGCCAGTCAGGGCAGTGGCCGTTTTATCGCAAACGGGAAGCGGCATGTTGCGTGCGAGCACATGGCCTTTTTGGTCGTCAAATTGACCCTCATTTCCATAATAGATCGCCGTTTTTCCGGTGAATACACAAGGGCCATCTGCGGGCATTGGATCCTTGATCGCACAAACTTCGACTGACTCGATAAAAATCAGCCGATCGGTATTGTAATGATTGGGAGAAAGCAGGCGATAAGGGCGTTTGGCCCGAATTTCTACAGTGCCAAAACCAACCGATGTGATCATTTTGATGTAATCCTTAAGCGGTAAGGCACCGCTGAGGCATTCTGCACGCAATCGGTCATCCTGAAGCAATGATTCGGGCATACGCGTTTCACAAACGGGGTCTGACATGATCAGACGGCCATTGGGTTTCAACACCCGGTACATTTCAGCCAAAGCCAGCTTGAGATCTTCCACCTTGAAGATATTGAACAGACAGTTTTGAGCTGCAATATCTATGCTATTGTTTTCTATGGGCAGGTTTAAGGCGTCTCCATGCCGGAGGTCTATAAAATCGGACTCAAACCAGGGATTCTGGCGTTCAGCCTCCAGAAAGTTGTCCTGGCAGGCCTGAAGCATTTCATCCACCAAATCCACCCCGATTACGGCTCCTTCCCGGCGACTGAAGTAAGAAAATTGCAATAGTTCCATTCCCCCGCCTACCCCTACATATAAGATACTTGGGTTGTTTCCCAGGTCACGTGGGTTGACCGTAGAACCACATCCGTAATTCATTTCCAGCATCCGTTTGGGCATTTTTAAATCAGGAAGCTGCCAAACAGGAGTAGTCGTACAACAAAGTCCCACATTAGGGGTAAGCGCCGCATCACGGTATAAGTCGGCTGTTACGTTCAGGTAAGTTTCTTTTTGCATTATAGATAGAGATTATAAAAACGCATTGGAGTCCGGAACAATCAAACACTCAACCCTTTTCATAACGCTCCCAAAGATCCGGCCTACGGCTTCGGGTGCGTTCCAGACTTTGTTCGTGCCGCCATTCACTGATGTTTTTTTCGTGTCCTGAAAGCAAGACTTCCGGGACTGACATGCCTTCCCAATCTGCGGGACGGGTATACACTGGTGGCGCCAGCAAATCATCTTGAAAACTGTCAAAAAGTGCGGAAGTTTCATCATTCAACACACCCGGGATCAAACGTCCAACAGAATCTACAATCACCGCTGCTGCCAATTCTCCGCCGGAAAGTACATAATCACCGATGCTTATCTCCAGCGTAACGTATTTCTCGCGAATACGTTCATCAATGCCTTTATAATGTCCGCAAATAATAAGTAGGTTGTCCTTCATGCTTAATTGGTTGCAAAGACTTTGGTCAAGTCTTTGACCATCCGGGGCGGTATAAATGACTGCATCATAGGAACGTTCAGAAAGACATTTTTCGATACAGGCAGCGAGCGGCTCTGGTTTCATAACCATACCGGCACCGCCTCCAAATTGATAGTCATCAACTTGCCGATGTTTGCCGGCGGCATAATCACGCAGGTTATGAAGGAAAACCTCCATCAAGCCCTTGTCTTTGGCTCGTTGCATGATGGAGTGGTTAAGGGGGCTTTCCAGAAGCTCAGGAAGTACAGAAATGATATCGAATCGCATAGTGGGGGCGAAGGTCGGGAAAATTGGCGATTGATTGAATTACACGATCATACCGTAAATACCTTCTCCAATAAAAAGTGCGCCGCGCCCTGCAATTGCAGAGCGCGGCGCAAATACCTGATGAAAGCCAGGACTTTTATTGTACTAGATCACGAATTAATTGAAAATATAGCGGATACCAAATTGGGCAGCCCAGGTATCAAACTGAGTTTTGCTTTTGGTGAACGAATCACGCAGTAGTACGGTTGAGCCGTCAGACAACTTTTGTGTTGCCATCTTGTAGGTTGGAACACCGGTTGCATCAACACTTACGAAAGAGAGTGGACGGTCAGTTACAAAGTTGTTACCCAGCCCCCATTCAGAATTAAGCAGGTTCGATACGTTCAGGATGTCTGCGCGGAATTGGATGGTATTGCGCTTGCCACCAACTTTGATTGAAAACTCCTGCGTAACAGAAAGATCGAAACGGTGTAAAATTGGAAACAACACACCATTGCGCTCAGCATACTGACCACGACGGGTTTTCAAATAATCATCCTGTTCAATAAAGGCATCGAAAGCGGCAGCTTGCTCTGCAGCAGTGAATGGCTTCGTTCCGGTAATCGGTGCAAAAGTGAGTTCGCTGGCACTGTTAGGGATAAACAGAACATCATTGTTGTTCACCCGGTCGCCATTCATATCACCTGAGTAGTAATAAGAGAAACGGGAAGAGTTTACACTGCCGTTAAAGCCACGGCGTTCGCCAACATATCCCAGGGTGACTGCAGTTGCTCCACCGAAGTCGCCACCATATTCAAAACGGTACCCCAAGAGGCCCACAGCGCGCCCAGGAGCATCCTGGTCTGCATAAGTGAGATCAAGATCGTTGTTGCCACGGATGGATCGGGTTCCGGTCCATGAACCTGAAGCGATTGATCCTGCGCTCATGAGATCCTTTGCCTGACTGAAAGTGTATGCAGCCATGCCATAAAGCCCCTTTTTGTTAGGGTATTCAAGTTTGATCGTTGCAGCACGATACCAACCTTCGTTGGTGGTAGTCATTACTGCAGCACGGGAAACGTTGTCGTTGATGCGCACAGCATTGTCCTGGCCACTGGTCAAACCAGAGGCAGGGAAGCGTGGGCGGGTATCCGGACCAGCAAAGTTTCGGGTAGCAGGTTCGAAGTTTGCGTCAAAATATTTTACCGCATTTACGTTGTGGTTATACATGAGTTCAACCGATGCAACCAATCCGTATGGCAACTTTTGGTCAATGCCCAAGTTGTTTTTCCATACTTGTGGAAAACGATAAGATCCATCTGTAGCAGCGATGTCAAAAGTCGTAGGCAATGTTGGAACATCTGGAATGAATATACCGGTGTTATCCGTAAATACATTCTGGAGCGTTTTGTCTCCTGAATTGTCGATAAAACCAGTAAGTACACCATTGTTGCCAATCGTATTTGAAATCCAAACATAAGGAGGACGACCTGTGAAAATTCCCAGACCACCCCGTAGTTGTGTTTTCTTATTGCCAAAAACATCCCAGTTAAAGCCAGCGCGTGGCTCCCACAACACCTTTGGATTCGGAAGCTTGCCGGTTTCCAGCTTATAGCCACGGTTGCCATTTTCATCAACATAATCCTGTTCGTCCACCTTAGCATTGGACAGACCAGTATTATCAAACACGATTACGCCGGCACGGATGCCATAAGTTAGTTTCAGGCGTTTGTTAACCTGAAATTCGTCCTGTGCATACACATCATAGCGATTGACTTTCAAAGTTTGAAGGGGAGATGCAGCACCCTCCAACGCTGAATAACGGTACTGGAAGCGGTTGTATTTAACGGCTGAAGTGGTTACGCCTGGGTTTGCCAGTCCGTATGCAGAAGCAGCATAGAATTGAGCAAGGGAGTCGAATACATACACCCCGTTAGAGGCAGGAAAGAATAAGTTATCAGACTTGTAACCTTCGTAATTGGCCCCAAATGTATACGTATGCTTATCGCGGTACACCGAGATATTATCCGTGAAGTGCAGGGTGCCGTAGGTCAGTTTGTTGTCTGGGGTGAAGGGGTCAAAACCAAAAGAAATATAGGTTGCGTTATCCTTCAAGATATCAACGGTAGGGAAAAGCGAACCTTTGTATTGGCGGTCCTCGTTCTGGAAATCATAACCACCACTAAAAGTATTATGTACGCTATTACTTACTTGCGTGTTTAACTCTGCTACAACAGAGCGAGTGTTGTCACCAATGAGGTAGCCAGAATTTTGATATGCCATTGCACTGGCAAGTGTACGGCGGTTACCGGCACCAGCTGAGTTACTGTTGCTGACCAATTGGTCAGACAGTGAGTTGTGATGCGTATAACGAAGCGTAAATTTGTTCTTATCATTCACGTTCCAGTCCAAACGAACGAGGAATTTGTCGCTTTCCATTTTGTTGTCGTAGTCTTCGTAAGGACCGGTAACATAGCCATAGCTATCATAAAGATATTTGCTGAGGGCATCCAGGTCACTTGCTTTCACCCGGGTCACGTTGGAACCGCCATTGTCAAGCGGGCTTCCGTCGGCTACCCAAGTTGTTGCCGGCGTTGTTTGGCGTTGGCTTTCATAGTTGGCAAAGAAGAAAAGTTTGTTTTTGATGATCGGTCCGCCGATGCTCAAACCATATACTTTTTCTGCAAAAGCACCAATGTTTGGCTTAACATCCCCGATTTTCTGACCATTAAAAATACCCGATGTGTCGCTTTTGCGGAAGTTATAATAGGCTGTTCCAAAAAACTCGTTTTTACCTGAGCGTGTAACAGCGTTTAGGCCAGTGCCTACAAACCCTGTTTGACGCACGTCAAAAGGCGCAACATTAACTTGCAATTCTTCAATGGCATCCAGAGAAATAGCAGTAGAACCTGTGCGACCACCTGCCTGGGCATCAGTACCAAGACCAAAACCGTTGTTGAATACGGAGCCGTCAATGGTGAAATTGTTCAAGCGACTGTCTTGTCCACCAAAAGAGTTGCCATTACCGTTTGGGTTGTATTTGGTAATACTGTTGATGGAGCGCGCACCACTCGTTGGAATGGTTGCCAATTGCTGACGGTTAAAGGTGGTAGCGGCACCAGTACGGTCGGAACTAAAAATATCGTTCCGATTGGCTGTGATCGTTACTTCTTCGAGTACAGAACCTGTTTCCTGTAGTTGAAAATCTACGTTTGCTGCAGAACCAAGACTGGCATAGACGCCTTCTTGTGTCTTGGGTGCATAGCCTGTGTAGTTAATAACTATGGTATACGGCCCTCCCACGCGCACCGATGGAAGGATGTAACGGCCAGATGCATTGGTTGCCGTACCGTAACGCGTGTTGGTGGAAGTGTGGGTAGCTACTACGGTAGCGCCAATAAGCGGCTCACCACTTTTGTCGGTAACAACACCTGAGATGGTGGAGGTGGTTACCTGGGCGAACAGACTGGTTCCAAATAGGAGTAACGCCATAATTGACAGCGTTTTCCCCGCAGAAAACCGGAGAATAAAATGGTTCATACGTATTGAATGAATTGGTGAAAAAAACAAAAATTGAGAGCCCGAAGGTACACTTGCAATGTTAATCCATGATTAAGTTTGGATGTTTTTAAGCCAAAGTACAGCAATACCTGGCAGTATAGTCTGAGAGTTTTATTTACTTTTGAGCCGCTTTTGATAAAAGCCTCCTTAACAACCAAAGACAATCAGGCAATTGGGTATCCTTTTAAGATTCAAAGGTCCTGAGTATTTAACGGCAACATCCAAAGTAAAAATTTTCAAACATGAAAAAATCTATCCTGGCACTTGCGCTTCTGTGCTGTATTTTATCTCCTGGACACGCCCAGGTCATTATTACCGAGATCATGTACAATCCGCCTGAGAGCGGCAATGATTCCTTGGAATACCTCGAATTGCATAATTTAAATAACTTACCGGCTGATATTTCCGGCTGGACCTTCTCGCTTGGGGTAGAACATACTTTCCCTGCCGGAACGGTCATTCCTCCAACAGGATATTTCGTCGTGGCAAAGAATGCCAATGCCTTTAAAACGGTATTTGGATTTACGCCAGCCGTTTGGACTGCCGGTGCGCTTAGCAACAATGGCGAAGCCGTAGAGATAAAAGATGGTGCTGGTACAATTCAAGACCATGTGGCCTATATGAATGCCGCTCCATGGCCTGTTGAGGCCGCGGGTACGGGCCCATCTATCGTGCTTTGTGATGATAATTCAGATAATAGCCTGCCGGGAAGTTGGCAGGCTGCTACTACTGCGACTGGTGTAATCGTCAATGGCAACGAAGTAAAAGGTAACCCTGGCGCAGCCTCTGGCTGTACCGGTGTGAACCAACTCACCGCTGTAAATGATATGGTGTTGGCTCCATCAGGCCAGACAGTACTGCTTAATGTTCAGGGAAATGATCTGATCATTAATGTACTTACATCGTTTATCATCCTAACACCTCCAACGCAAGGCATTGCAACGGTGAGCGGTAACAGTATCTCTTACCAATCCACGACTGGTTACTGCGGACCGGATCAGTTCACTTACCAGGTCTGTGATGCGGTCAATTGCTCCGAGGCAACGGTAAATATTAATGTAAAATGTTACCCTTCACGTAGCATTGGCTTGATGACCAGCGAAAATGGAAATACTGGGGTTGCGGATTCTTTGAATACAAGTTGTGAATTGCAAGGCACCGTTTATGGGGTAAATTTACGCCCACTCAACAACAATCAGCCTTCAGTCCTTTTCACGATCATTGACAACAATGGAGCGGGCATTGCGGTTTCTACCCTGGGTAGAACGTTTGGCTATACAGTAAATGAGAAGGATAAAGTAATTGTAAGGGGAACGATTGGTCAGGTGAATGGTCAGACAGAGATTCGCCCGGATACCATCATCAAGCTTTCGGCCAATAATGCACTGCTGAATCCGTCCATCGTAACCAATTTGTCAGAGGCTACAGAATCTAAATTGCTCAAATTTAACGCATTACATCTAGTAGACCTGGCAGAATGGACCACAGGCGTAGGCACGAGCGGCTTCAATGTACGCGCTGTTTCAGACAACAACCCGAATGACACTATCCTCATACGGATCGACCGGGATGTTGAAACCTTCAATGCTGCTCCGCCCCTTAGCCCATTTGATCTTACAGGTATTGGAGGGCAATTTGACGCGACCAATCCATATACTGCTGGCTATCAGGTGCTTCCACGGTATAATCCTGATATTGACTTTGGTGCAGCTACGCATGAGGCTGATTTTAGTGCTGAGGTAAAAGTGTCACCCAATCCTGCCAGTAGCTTGATTACCATTGAGATGAGCACTAAATTTGATCGTATCAGGATCATTAATGCGAAGGGCCAGGAGCTTAAAACCTATAACCAGCCAGATAATCAGCAAAAAGTAGATGTTTCATTGTACAGACCTGGTGTCTATTTTGTCCGTTTTGAAAAAGAGGGCAAAACCTGGTCAACCCGTTTTGTAAAGCAATAAAAGCTGTCGGGCCAAAAGTTATTTCGCCCCAGTATATCTGACTTTCCTAATCTCGCCCTACGGTTTCCGAATCGTAGGGCGATTTTTGTTCATACAAAGATCCAATTCCCGAATTCATCCTTTTTTATGGATACATGAATTAGAATGGATAACCAACTGCCAAATTCGGATTGAAATCCCTGAGCTGCATTTTTGAAAACAAGTTTCGTACCCAATAACTCCCACCATTGGCGTCCGTATATGGCCGGCGAAGTGGCAGTCCAAAATCTATGCGCAGCACAAAATAATCCAGATCCATACGCAGGCCTAACCCTGTGCCGATGGCTATATTTTTGTAAGAATCCCAGCGGAGTTCCGATCCGGGACGGTCCGGATCTTTTTTCAGGGTCCAGACATTGCCGCCGTCCATAAATACAGCTCCTTTAAGCCACAAAAAAAGAGGGAAGCGCAACTCTCCGCCAAACTCCAAACGGAAGTCAGCTGCCTGATAAAATGGCGGGGCTTTTAATGGATCCGGGTTCTGGAGACTGTCACGAATCACATACCCTCCAGGCCCAATTTCTCTGATACGCCATGCTCGAAGGCTCGAAGGCCCACCTACAAAAAATTGCTTGACATAGGGTACTGATGTCGTGTTTCCAAATGACTTGGCCACACCAGCACCTAATCGCACAGCTCCCGTAATATTTTTAGTAAAGCTTCGGGTGTATACAGCTTCCTGGTCAAGTCGCAGAAATTGTGCAAAATCTAAATTTCCGACATGCCAAACAGTCCCTTCGTTTCCTTTTGTTGACGACCAGATATTGTTCGCAACCAGTACTTCAAGGCCGCTCAATTCACTGTTGAAGCGATAGTTCCAATGTTCGCCAAAACGATTTGGGTGGGTCGCGGCAGAAAAATTAAAAGAGCGAAGGATAAACCCGGTAAATAATTGATCTGCAAAACTTCGTCTTAAATATTCTCCCGGCACCAGAAGCGAATCGAAAACGGGCCGCAAGACATCAATCCCAAAATGATCCCAATTGTATTGGTGTTCGTGTTGCGTACGGACACGGTAGCCAAATGAAATATTTGAAAGTTGGTATGCATAAAAATCTGTGACCTTCAAGTAGTTATAATTCATAGAAAGCCTAGCTTCCCCATTGGCATGCATCTGTTCGTAGAATTTTTTGGAGAACAGGCGCACGTTTCCGATATGTATTTTGTTTGCAACCCGCCAAAAATAGAGATAATCGAAAAAGCGTGGAATCGATAGCTCGTTTTGAAATTTGAACTCCTGCGAAAAAATAATTTTTGGGTTGGCAATGTCGAACTCAATGTTGTAGCTCACACTACTCTGCAAATTTTCTGCACCGGAGAACACGTTTCGGTTTACCAGAAAAAATTCAGGTGAAAAACCCAAAAGTCCATTACTGATTGCATTTCTGGAGTAATTGAAGCCCAGGTCACTGCCTGGCGAAAAGCGCTGATTGGGGGATACGCTGACCGTTACGTTAAGTTTATCGAACGCCGCACTGTCCTGACTGGGACGAAGGGAAACAAAGCGATAGACCCCCAGGGCATTTAAATTGCGCAAGGTTTGGTCAAAATTTGACTGTTGGAAAAGCTCCCCTGGGTTGAGTAAGATCTTTTTGCGCAATAAGGAGGGCCTTATCCAAAGCTTGGCCTCTGCAGCTGCAAAATACACGCCACGGATGGTCGTATCTCGCCTCACAGCCGAGAAATTTGGCACTACTCCAGATAACACCGCTACTTTTCCGATCGTATAGGTGCGATGCATCGTGCTGTCATTGAATGGAAGTACTTCAATGGTGATATTTGCTTTGATATTCGTGCTATCGCCTGCGAATTCGATATATTGTGGGATAAAGTAAGCATAGCCCCTGTTTTTTAACACTGAACTGATACGCAGTTTTTCGGCATCGAATGTATGGATATCAAGTGGAGTGCCGGACTTGATCAAGGATTCTCCGGCTGTTTCATGTAGAATCTGAAGGATCAGAGAGTCTCGGCTTGCAAACTGTACCTGATTAACGGTGTATCTTGGACCAAGGACAAGTTGATAGGTGGTTTTAGCCTTGTATTTTCCAATCAATTTAGTCTCAAAACTGGACTCGGCACGGAAGTAGCCTTTTTGTCGCATTTGATTTTTAAAGTTCAGCGCTGTTCGACTTGCTAACAGGGAGTCATATACTACGGGTGACTCAGCAATGCGTTTGTTGATCCATTTAGCAAAACCAGAATTTCGATTGCGGTATTTATAGTACAGGCTGATACGTGGGTAGAAAAATCCCAGATTTTTTCGATTCGGTTTTTGGCGGTAAAACGGTTCTAATTCGGTAGAAAGGCTTGCTTTTGATGAAAAATTAATGCCTTTTTCGGATTTTATGTGCAATGAATGCTTCACTAAAAGTCGTTCGCTTTTCGCTGCATTGAGATGCTTGGTTACATTGCAAGCGGA
The DNA here is from genome assembly GCA_947476195.1 of Lewinellaceae bacterium. Lineage (GTDB taxonomy): Bacteria > Bacteroidota > Bacteroidia > Chitinophagales > Saprospiraceae > M3007. The sequence continues at coordinate 29,049 of CANJPT010000029.1, forward strand.
AAGTGCAAGGCAGGTTAGCAGCATAAATTTCCCATTACCGAAAATCGTGACACGATTTGCAGCAGTTGACCTCCCATCAGGGCTTATCTTATTTTGAAACAAAGGCATAATCGAGTAAACGCTTGGTCGAAGTTTTGGCTGCTGCAAAAGTCAGTAAAAAAATGCAGCAGTGCTTCAATGGTTATGGCTTGCTGGATGACTTTATTATTGAATAGCATAATTGCAGTCGCGAGGTAGTATTTTGCATTGGGACAAGGTAATTATTTTGTGCTTGGGAAGTAGAACCCTTAAGCGCATTAATGCGAATCAATGAGTTACATTTGCTGTCCAAAATCTGCCTTACCAAAGGCCTGAATCAAATGCCCTCAATCAACGAACTTAAGCACCTACGCTCGCTTAGCGTAAAAAAATACCGACAGCAGTACGGCCAATTCCTTGTTGAAGGGGATAAAATGGTGTCGGAACTGCTCGGACAATCCCGGATTGAAGTGTTTTCTATTTATGCACTCGAACCCTGGATCGAAAAAAATGCCAGGTTTTTGCGTCAGCTTTATGCTAAAATAAATGCAGTCACCATCGCCGAGCTTGCCAAAATATCAACCCTAACTACGCCCAATCAAGTACTGGCTGTTGCAGGCTTACCGGTCAGTCAGGATTTTTCATCCACAGATCCGTTGCAAGTTGGGGCGGGAAGTATTGCCGCTACCTGTGAACTTGCCTCGACAGACCTTTGTTTCTACCTCGATGGAATTCAAGATCCTGGAAATATGGGCAGCATCCTTCGGGTGGCCGATTGGTTTGGAATACCGGCAGTCTTTTGTTCGCCGAATTGTGTGGATGTTTTCAGTCCAAAGGTAGTTCAGGCAAGTATGGGGGCAATTTTTCGGGTCCAAAGTTGGGAGGTCGAATTGTCCAGGATCGTAGCAGCTTCCCCTCAAATTTCAATTATCGGAGCGGTATTAGAGGGGGAAAATATTTTTGAATCTAAATTACCGACGACCGGGTTGCTGGTTATTGGAAATGAGGGCCATGGGATATCCATTCAGGTTGAAAAAATGCTTACCCATCGCATTACCATTGCACGGCATCCTAAAGGAGGGGCAGAGTCGTTGAATGCAGCGGTTGCGGCAGGGATCATGGCTGCGGTGTTTCGTCGATGATTTCAGACAACATAATGTGCCATTCTCCCTTATACATCCTTTAATCACCTGGATAGACCATCATTCTATTTACTTTCGCGCACTCAATTTTTAAAACAATACATTCAAACTCAAATTTTGAAACTATGACTGACATCCGCAAATACCTCCCCATTATTCTGCTTGGCTTGGTAGCCGTTCTTGGAATGAGTATGTGCAGCACATACAATAATCTCGGCCCAATGGAGGAAGGGGTAAAATCCAAGTGGTCGGAAGTTGAAAACCAATATCAGCGTCGTATGGACCTTATTGACCAGGTGGTGGCAACGGTAAAAGCAGGCGCTAACTACGAAAAAACAACCCTGGAAGCCGTAGTACAGGCACGTGCATCTGCCACACAAGTAAAAATAGATGCGAATAACCTTACCCCGGATGCGATTAAAAATTTTGAACAAAGCCAGAATGCACTCTACAGCACCATGAAAAGCCTTTTGATGGTTTCGGAGGCATATCCCAATCTCAAAGCAAATCAGGGCTTTTTGGACCTGCAAACGCAGATTGAAGGCACTGAAAACCGGATCGCATTGGCTCGACGCAACTTTAATGATCAAGTAAATGGCTTCAATGCATACATCCGGCGCTTCCCTACCAACTTATTGGCAGGTGTGTTTGGTTTTACACCAAAAGGGTATTTCCAATCTTCTGGGGGGGCGGAGAAAGCGCCAGATTTGAATCAAAAATTTGGTCAGTAGTCTAAAAAAGCCATTGCCTGATGTTATTTTCAAAAGAAGAAGAAACACGGATTGTCTCTTCGATACAACTCGGAGAGCGGGGTACAAGCGGGGAGATCCGTCTGTATGTTGAAGATTTCTGTTTGCGTGACTCCCCGGTGGAGCGTGCGCAAGAGGTATTTCAACTTTTTGGCATGTTCAACACCAAATCACGCAATGCAGTGTTGATTTATCTTGCAGAAAAAAGTCACCATTTTGCCATTTGGGGAGACTCTGGTATACATGAACAGGTAGGCCTTCAGTTTTGGGAAGCCGAAAAAAAACTTTTACAGACCCATTTCATGCAAGACGACGCAGCGGAGGGCCTTTGTAAAGCGATTGGCCTGATTGGTGCACGTTTACGTGAATTCTTCCCAGCAGATGAAAATTACGACGATAATGAACTTTCTAACGAGATTATTTATGGTTAATGGCATGCGGCACCCGATTGTCGATAAAGCGTTGATGGTGAATCCCGTATGGCATTTGCTGTCCGCACGATTGTTGCTGCCTTTGATGCTGCTCTTGCCCGTTTGGGGAACTGCTCAGACAGACATTGACCTGTTTCCAAAAAAACCTGAGCCGGCTGTTTATGTGCATGATTACGCTGGCTTCCTTCAGCCATTTCAAAAAAATGCACTAGAAGAAAAATTAAGGTCCTATTGGGACAGCACTTCTACGCAGATAGTGGTGATGATACGTCCCAATATTGGTGATTATGACAAAGCCACTTATGCTTTTGAACTGGGTAATCGATGGGGCATCGGACGCAAAGACAAAAATAATGGTGTTTTGGTACTGATTAAAAGTGAAGCGCCTGATAGGGGCATCTTCATCGCAACAGGTTACGGTACAGAGGGGGCCTTGCCTGATATCACTGCCGGGCGTATCATTCGCAATACGATGGGGCCTTATTTCCGACAGCAACAGTATTACGATGGAATTAATGCCGGCTTAGATGATATAATAACGGCCTTGGAAGGGGAATTTCAAAAGGATGGTACCCCTCAAACAGGTAGTGGGGCCTCTATTTTAGTTATTCTATTCATTGCCCTGATGTTTTTCCTCGTCGTAGGAAGTATTGTTTACAAACTTCGAAATGTTGGCAACATGATCACGAAGAATGGCAGGGGCAATAGTTTTGGCGGTGGCGGTTGGATGGGTGGTGGCTGGATGGGTGGCGGCGGTAGCGGTGGTTTTGGCGGTGGCTCAGGTAGCGACGGTGGTAGCTTTGGCGGTGGATCATTTGGTGGTGGCGGAGCCGGAGGGGACTGGTGATATAGCGGCCTGTTAGCTCAGGTACATGAGCATTCGCTATATTATTTCCTCAAAAAACTCCCCGACTTGTATCGGGAAAGCCCGTGCCATAGATTCCAACCTGGTACTATGCATGACCCTAAAACCATGCAGTATCTGCTCAATCATAGGTCCGTCCACAATTTGTTGCACTCCTTCGACCGTAGAAAAGCGCTCATCGTCGCCCAATTTAAAGGTCTGTTCGTATAAGGAAGTCTCGAACTTTACAGAGGTTCGGCCTTCGTTTTTAAAGACGGATATTTTTAAGCCAGGATGTTCGATGTTGCCAATAATGCGCATAAAATTTGTGTTTTTTGGGTTTAATAATCCAATCTCAATACTTTTTTATCCTCCAGGTAGGAGCTCTGAACCAGGTGTACAACTGACTTTGCACCCTCTTCAGTTGACAGGGTTTGTCCATCTGCCAGGCTTGTATTGTATTTGATGACCGCCATAGCAGCATCATAGAGCGTGGCATGCACTTCACTTTCGCTATGTAAGGAGTTTGCGATCTCCATTTCCACCAAACCAAACTCTGGCAGACCAAAGGTAAAACCGTTGCCTGCGCCCGGCCTTCCAAAATATACCCAGCAGTAAAGCGGAATACTTTGATTTTGAACCATATTTCGTGCAGCAGCAAGGTAATAACCGCTTGAAAGAACCAGGTACTGTGCGTCCATGAATAACCCGGGTGAGTTGGTAGTCTCGAGTGCGGCGGCAGCAGTTTGAGTAAAAATTTTGTGTAAGTCCAGACTGCGGTTGGATGGGCCAATGACCGAGATGACGAGTTGGGCCTGATGCTTTGAAGTTTCTTCTGAGGCCGTTTTCCAGAGCCAGGAAAGACGAGCGGCAGCTCCAAGTTCATCCGGCGCTGCAGGATATTCAAGGTAGGCCAACATAACAGTTGTGCCTCCATTTATGTTGAATACCAGAGTCTTATCAGAAATATTTATGGAGTCAGCTTTTAACTTCCAGGTTGTTTTCAAGGCCGTGAGCAACACTTTATAGTCAGGTGCAGTCTTTTCATTCAATAATACGGTGCCACTAACCACCAATTGTGCGGAGGGTTTTTGGGCAAAAACGGGTGCCTGACAAACCATAAAGATCAGGCTGAACAAGGTGGATGAAATTTTGAAGAAACCTTTGGACATGAATGTAGAAGCATAGTGAAAAAGAGCTCAAAGAACGGAAGTCTTTGCCTAATATTGGGTCAATCTAAACATATCCTTTTAAAATGAAACAAATTTTCCTGATCGCCTTATGGTTTTATGCAGCTTCACTTGTAGCCCAATCTACGGATGATCTAATCATTCGACATATTATGGCCGAACAAGAAGTTGCCTGGAGCCGTGGAGACCTCGAGGGATTTATGTCTGGCTACTGGAAGTCTGACAGTCTGCGGTTTATCGGTTCACGCGGCCTCACCTACGGCTGGCAAAAAACTTTGGATAACTACAAAAAGGGGTATCCGGACCTCGATGCCATGGGTAAGCTCACGTTTACCATTCTTACTGTTGAAAAGCTTTCTAAGCACAGTGCCTTCGTCGTTGGCAAATGGTACTTAGCCCGAAAAAATGGCGATCTAAGTGGCTATTACACGCTTTTATGGCGAAAGATTAAGGGTAAATGGGTCATTGTTGCTGATCACTCGAGCTAATCATGGGGTGGGTTAAATTTTTATTTAAGTGCCCATGTTCGCGAAATAGAGCAAGTTCAAGTGCTCAATTAATGCGGTCCTGGCAGCTAAATAAATAATTTCTAAAAATCCTACAAAAGCGAATCTAATTCCTTAAATTTGACTCGAAAATAAGCCTGTTTATTCCAAATTCAACGTTACTTAAGTGGTACGTCAATAGTTCTGATTTTGTTTGCACAACAGGTTAAATGCCTTGCTGTTGTTTTGTTCCAAAAAAATGATCATTGATTAGCTATGGTTTACAAAATTAAGCTCAAAAATGCGGAGGAGTCAGTGCTCCTTGACGACCGCGTGTATGAATGGATCCTATCTGATCCATATCTTACAAAGATTGATTTATTGAACAGCCTGAGAATGCACTCCAGTGGTTGTGTCGTATTTCAAAAAACCTGGAAAAAAGCAGAAGGAGGGTTCAAAACCGAGACGATTTACCTTCACAAGCTAATCGCCGAAAAATTTCTGACTGAGGAAAAAAACAAGATTGAAAGACTTGTAGGCACGAAAAATGGCAATAAGCTTGATTGCAGGCTCGAAAACATCCTATATCGCTCTCGTGCTACGGCAAGCCGTTTGCGCAAAACAAGCAGTAATACTGGATATACTGGTGTTTATCGGGAACATCTCCGATTCAGAGCAGTGATCTCTGTGGAAGGGAAAGCCAAACATATTGGAATGTTTGACACGGCGGAAGAAGCCGCGGTGGCTTACAATAAAGTATCAAAGGAACTTTTTGGTGAAGAGGGCAAAATTAATAAAGTGAAAGGTTGGTAAGCTGGAATCTCGATTACCTGAATCACCAGAATTTTTATAAGCCAAATATTCCGATTATTTATCGCCGGCAGTTAATGCATCCTATCCCCACGAGGGGTAAGGTTTTGCATAATAGCCGCTTCATGATCAAGGCATGCCTGCCACCGATGTTGGGTCTTTTCTTTACCGAAATACAAAGCTGCCAGATCCAGAAAAAGTCGATAGTGGCCTGCTTCTGATACCATAAATTTGTGGTACCAACCGCGTAGATCCTCTTCAGAACAATAAAGGGAGAGTAATCGGAAACGTTCACAGCTTCGTGCCTCAATCATGGCACAAATCAGCAATTTATCGAGTAAAGCTTGCTCTCGAGGCTTGCCTCTTTCTTGAAAACCAAGCAGCTGGTTTACATATTCGTCTTTGCGTTGACGACCAAGCGATAGACCGCGCTTTTTTATTTCTGCCAGTACCAATCGGAAATGCGCCCATTCTTCACTGACAATCGGCGATACCGTCTCAACGAGTTCCGGACGATCAGGGTACGCTTGAATGAGTGTAATGCAAGAGGTTGTAGCTTTTTGCTCACAATAGGCGTGGTCGGTAAGGATTTCGGTAAGGTCCATTTCTGCCAGATTCACCCAGCGTGGGTCAGTGGGTAGATGTAGACCTAATTTTGTTATTTGCATCATGCTTCGTGTAGATCTGCTCAGGGGGTCGAACGTGCAAAAATACGAACTGTGTCATCACCAAGTATCCATTGCTCCTTCAAAACTGCAGAAGTCGGAATGTTCGGTGCAATTATTCCTGAACCTAGTCTGCGGCTGTTTTCAACTACCCGAATTTCATCCCAAAAACCTGTTTCCAAAAATTGACCAAGCACGTTTGCTCCGCCCTCTACGAAGAGTGAAGCCCGATTGTCCTTTTTTAATGCTTCTAAAATATTGGTAATCAATATTTTTCCTACAGTCTGGATGAATTTGGTCCGCTTATAGCTGTAGGCCCGATTGGGCCTGTCTTTTACGGGCATCAGCGGACTTCCAAATATCCAGGTCTCTGTCGAGTCGTCAAGCAAGTGGTGACTGGCAGGGATATTTTCTTGTGTATCAAACGCAATTCGGAGTGGTTTTTTGCCAAAATAATGACGTACGTCCAGCCTGGGGTTGTCAATCAAAGCTGTGTGGGCGCCTACCAGAATTGCATCACATTCAGCTCGCCACCGATGTACAAGGCGCAAGGCAGGCGCATTTGAAATGGCTGTTTGCGCCTCTTTTTTCCCTAAAAAACCGTCTGCAGATTGCGCCCATTTTAAAACAACCTGAGGTCGCTGTTCGGTTATCCAGGTGAAAAAAGTTCTGTTGAGCCATCGGCCTTCTTCTTCCAACAACCCCTGAGTGACTGCTATGCCTGCATTTTTAAGTTTTTCCAGCCCTCTTCCGGCCACCAGTACATTTGGGTCGACATTGGAAACCACCACCCGGGGTATTTTTTGCGCAATAATAAGATCTGCACAGGGGGGCGTTTTGCCAAAATGGGAGCAAGGTTCCAGGTTGCAATACAGGGTAGCGTAGGGGAGAAGGGCTTTATTTTCAGGCAATACGGTATGTATACAATTTACCTCCGCATGTGCTTCCCCCCAGCGCTGATGCCAGCCTTCCCCAATTATTTTGCCGTTATGGACCAATACGGCTCCCACCAATGGGTTGGGAGCAACGCTTCCTGCGCCAAGGCTGGCAAGGTCAAAACATCTTTGGATAAAGCGTTCATCCTTCATTTTTCAGTGTTTCCAGCTCCATTTCCATTTCCTGCTGCAACCTTTTAGCTTCCTCAGATGCCTTTTGAGCGAAATCTTCGCCAGAAGAGGCATATAGAATGCTACGGGATGCATTGATGAGTAGTCCGCATTCCCGGTTCATTCCGAATCCACAGATTGCCTTCAAATTGCCGCCTTGGGCGCCGACGCCGGGCACAAGTAGAAAATGTTCCGGGGCAATTTCCCGGACACGTACAAAGGCTTCCGGATGCGTAGCTCCGATGACAAACATGAGGTTTTCAGGCGTCCCCCATGCTTGAGTATGGTGCAAAACTTTTTCCCAAAGGGATTGATTGGACGCTTCAAGCCAATCCATTTGGAAGTCATTGCTACCTTGATTGGAGGTAAGAGCCAACACGATGGCCCATTTGTCTTTAAATCCGAGAAACGGGCTGACGCTATCCTCGCCCATGTACGGGGCCACAGTGACCGCATCGCAGCCTAGTTGATTGAAGAAGGCTTCAGCATACATTCTGCTCGTATTTCCGATATCACCCCGTTTGGCGTCGGCTATGATAAGATGCTGATTGCCAATATATTCAATGGTTTGGGCAAGGGTATGCCAGCCCTTTGGACCCAAGGCTTCATAAAAGGCAATATTAGGTTTGTATGCAACACAAAGATCGCGCGTTACGTCAATGATCTGGCGATTGAACTCCAGGATAGGATCCTCCGAATCAAGTAGATGCGGTGGAATTTTAGCCAATTCAGTGTCGAGACCAACACAAAGGAAGGTTTTTTTTCGAAAAATTTCGGAAACAAGGGATGCGCGATTCATGGCGCGAAGGTAGGGAGTTTGTTCTAGTGATGGCAGTCTATGCAGGTAGTTTTATGGTGGATGCATGGTCTATAATTTATCTTTTGAAAAATAAATTGGCGAAAAAAGTGTTTGTTGCTTTGCGATCAAAATTGCTTTCTTGTGGGAATTAATTCACCACCTATACAATTACCTTACACGCATCTACTTTCAAAAAACTGTTGCTATGTTCAAAAAATCTTTATTTTTTGCTTTTTTTGTTTTGCTACTCACAGGTATCCGTGCGCAGGAACCATCCAATCCGACACCTTTTACAGAAGGTACGATTCGTTTTAATGTGGCCCACAACTGGGCAAAAAAGATGGAAGCACTTTCCTATCTTAGTAAACAAAAGAAAGAACGTGTTGCCTATATGCAGGGCAATCGTTCTGAATGGCATGAGTACACGCTTTTGCATGTCAATCCAACGGAGACCAAGTATTTAGATTCTGAAGAGCGTGCGGAGCAAGATGATGAAGGGTACTCCTGGCGCAAAGAAACTTTTTTCACCAAGCGCAATTTTTCGAATAATACCCTCTACGATGCACTCACCGTACAAGGAACAACCTATTTGATTAACGACACCATGGTATGTCAGGATTGGAAAATTCTAAATGACATGAAAGAAGTAGCCGGGCATCTTTGTATGAATGCAAGCTGGGAAGACACCATCAAAATGCAAAAAATTGTGGCCTGGTTTGCCCTGGATATTCCGATTAGTGCTGGGCCGGAGCGCCTTTGTGGACTTCCCGGACTCATTCTGGAAGCCGATGTTAACCATGGGGCCATGGTTATCACCGCCGATCGGATGGACGCAAAAAAGCTGACAACGGAATTCGATATTCCCAAAAAACAAAAAGGCAAAAAAGTCAACGAAACAGAATACCGCAAGGCCTTAAAAAAATTCATTGACGAACAGGTAAAGGCTGAACAACCTTATTTCTGGGACCTAAGATATTGATCGTATCCAATTGATTGAAGGATTTTATCGCAGAGATCAATACTTTTATTGACCTTTGTGCATACTCATTGGGGTGTTCGCTGTTTTGCGGACTGAGATTACACCCATCGAACTTGCCCAAGTAATTTTGGGTAAGGAACTGAGAAGGGGTAGTGGCATCACTACGCTTCCGAAGCCCCTTCGGAATGCGGATGTTTCACTAATTTGTTGATTTTCAATGTTTTATTTGGTTGTTTCACGCTCCTCATTTCGGAGCAGTTATTCGTCGAGCGTTATGCGTTTGATCGGTGCTATGGTTTGTTTGTCTAACACACTTTTGGGCCAATCCGATAGTACCGATCACCAATTAACCAATCACCAGTTAACCGAAGTGGTGGTCCAGGCTACCCGCATAGACGCCAATAGTCCTGTTCCACATTCTAATTTTTCATCCGAAGCAATCGCGAAAGCGTATCACGCGCAGGATGTTCCTTACCTGCTATCTGCAATACCTTCTTTGGTGGAAACTTCTGATGGAGGAACAGGAATGGGTTACACCAGTCTGCGGATCCGGGGCAGTGATCCCACGCGAATTAACGTGACGATCAATGGGATACCCTTTAATGATGCCGAAAGCCAAGGTGTTTTTTGGGTGGATCTGCCAGATCTGGCTGCGAGCGCATCCGAGATACAGGTGCAACGCGGCGTAGGCGCCAGCACCAATGGCGCAGGTGCTTTTGGCGCCAGTGTAAACCTGGATCTTTCAAAAGTAGATCCCGAGCCATTTGCTTCTGTGGTCAATACACTGGGTTCCTTTGGTACGCGAAAACACTCGGTTCAAGTCGGCACAGGACTCCTGGGTGGGAAAGTTGCCTTTACCGCAAGGGCTTCAGGGGTTTATTCCGATGGATATGTTGATCGGGCTGCTGTGGATATGAATGCGATCCATTTCAGTGGGGCCTATCTTGACGAGCGCCAATCTGCTCAATTTCATATCCTCTCCGGCCACGAGCTCACGTACCAGGCCTGGAATGGCCTGCCGGCCCAATATCTGGAGGACGAAAGCCTGAGAACCTATAATTCAGCTGGGACCGAGCGACCTGGTTCGCCTTATTCAAAAGAGGTAGACAATTATACGCAGCGACATTTTCTTGCGCACTACAAGCGTATCCTAGCCTCCGGCTTACAACTCCAGCTCAACGGGCACTATACCAAAGGCTTCGGCTATTATGAGCAATACAAGGCAGATCAAAGTTTAGGTTCATACGGTTTGCCACTTGGGTTTGTACCTGACACGGTAATCCCTCCGATGGATCTGGTGCGGCGGCGCTGGCTGGACAACGATTTTTATGGAGGACAATTTGCCTTGCGATGGTTGCCCGGGAATAGCTGGAAGCCAAATTTTTTACTGGGCGGAGCCTGGAGCCAATACAATGGTCAGCATTTTGGGGAAGTGATCTGGGCCGAATCCTTTACCGGGGCCCCCAATGATTATCGGTACTACGACAACACAGCCCGCAAACAGGATGCAAATGTCTTTTTGAAAATAGAGGCTTCGCCTAATCCGCATTTAACCACCTTTTTGGATGTGCAAATTCGCGGTATCCAGTATGCTTTTTTAGGCTTTGACAATGAATTGAACAATGTGCAGCAAACCGCGATGCTTGGATTTTTCAACCCGAAAATTGGCGCAACGTATACCTGTTCAAAAACCTGGTCCGTCTATACATTTGCAGGAATCGGGCACCGGGAACCCAATCGGGATGATTACACTCAAAGCACCCCAGCCAGTCGCCCGAAGCCCGAGGGAATGCTTGATGTGGAGACCGGCCTTCGAGGCGCCGGTGCAAAATGGACGGCCGCTGCCAATTTTTTTTGGATGCAATACCAGGACCAGCTAGTGCTGGATGGGCGCATCAATGATGTTGGGGCTTATATCCGAACCAATGTGCCGGATAGTTGGCGGGCAGGCATAGAAATGGAAGCCAGTGCAGAGATCAATAAGTTTCTCCGGCTGAGTGGAAGTGCCTCTTTTAGTCAGAATAAGATCCCTGAATTCATTGAATTCCGTGATAATTGGGATACCGGGGCGCAGGAAAAAATTGTGTACAAGCATACCGACCTGGCATTTTCGCCGAATTTGATCGCGCGTGGTGAGATGACATTTGTGCTGAGTACCTGGAGCACTTCGAAGGCCTCCAAAGCTTCAAAAACAAGTGAGGTTTCCGCAACGTTGGTAGGGAAATACGTTTCGCAACAATTTTTGGACAATACGTCAAACCTTCAGACTTCTTTACCTGGCTATTTCGTCAATGACCTTCGAGTTAACTATGATCTGACCAATGTCATCGGCAAAAAAGCCAGCATCATCGTTTCCCTCAATAATCTGTTGAATGCAAAATATGCTTCCAATGGTTGGGCGTATCGCTACGTGTCGGCGGGATATGATGCCCGTCCTGATGATCCGTATACCCGCCTGGAAGGAGGCGATGTATATCATCAGGCCGGCTTTTTCCCGCAGGCTGGGCGGAATTGGATGCTTAGCCTTCAGTTAAGGTTTTAAGCACTGAATAACGGTTCCACATTACGCAAAAAGGGCCAGCGGCCCGCAATATTTGGTGTGCCGGGCATGCCACACCTCTAATAGGTGCGAAGTTACGACTTCAAGTCCTCTGAGAGCCGTTGTGACCGGAATCTCATAGCTGAAGGCAAGGGTGTCCACCGCGAGGTGGAATCTGAAGGAAGCCGGAGGCAAAATCGCGTTCCGACGTACAGAAATCGGATACAAGGCCGACACACCGGGGAAGCGGGCCATGAACTGCGAAACCCAAAAGTCACTCGTAGGTGTGGAGGTAAATCCGGCGGGACGGGAGGAAAGAGTTGTGGCTTACCCCGGGAGATCTGCACAGGCGTGACGTGTCGGAGGTACGCGCGAGTGCCGAAGAACGGTGGGTGAGTGCAGAAGTCAGCAGAGGGCGTAGTACCTGAAAAGGGAAGGCCTGAATTCGTTAACAAAGGCAAGTCCAAAAATGCGTAAAAGCAAAGAGCATCGGAAAATCCAGAGGGCGGAAAAGCAGCTCGAACTGTTTAAGGAACGTCCTATGGCACCAAACGAAGAAGGGGGCGTCGTAAACGACCCTTGGAAACGGAGGGTAGATGAATTGCTATCGAGATTGGAGGAACAACGCGCCCTGACCGAGACATTACTGGAAGAGATCGTAGGGTACAACAACTTGAAGGAAGCGTACGAACAGGTAAGACGCAACGGGGGCAGCGCAGGAGTAGACAGTATGGATGTTGAAACACTGGGTGAATGGCTAAGGGAGAACGTAGAGCAACTACGGTCAACGTTACTGGAAGGCAGCTACAAAGTCAATGCGGTAAGGAAGGTAGAAATACCGAAGCCCAACGGCGGGGTAAGAACACTGGGGATACCGACGGCAAAGGACAGGCTGATACAGCAGGCCATACACCAAAAGATGAACATCCACTACGACCCATACTTCAGCGAAAGTAGTTTTGGGTTCCGCCCCAACCGGAGCGCACATCAGGCACTGGAGCAGGCTTTGGGATACGTAGCAGAAGGCAGAGAATGGGTAGTGGACATAGACTTAGAGAAGTTTTTCGTCAAGATCAACCACGACCGACTAATGCAACGGCTAAGTAAAGGGATAGGCGACAAACGGCTGCTGCGCCTGATCAATGCGTTCTTACAAGCAGGTATGATGAATGAAGGCCTAATGGAACAACGAACAGAAGGAACGCCGCAAGGCGGTCCGCTATCGCCGTTACTATCGAACATTGTACTGGATGAACTGGACAAGGAACTGGAACGCCGTGGCCATAAATTTTGCCGCTATGCCGACGACTGTAATATCTATGTGAAAAGCAGGAAGGCAGGTGAACGGGTAATGGAAACGGTAATCGAGTTCATTGAAAAGAAGCTGAAACTACGCGTCAACCGCGAGAAGAGTGGGGTAAGGCACTGCACGACAGTAAAATTCTTGGGGTTTACGATACAGCCAAACGGCGGCATCCGCGTAGCGGATAAATCCGAAGAAAAGCTGAAAGACAAACTCCGTAAGATATGCCAACGCAACAGGGGAATAGAGTTTAGCCAAATGATAAAGGAGCTAAATGCAACGATCATAGGCTGGGCAGGATACTTCCGCAAAGCCAACACATGGTTGTCTACGTACAACCACATAGATAGTTGGCTCAGGCGTAAGCTCAGATGCTACCGCCTCAAGCAATCCGGACTCAAAGTCAGCACTTTTCCCTGATCGTTTTTCTGGCGATCCTTATAACTGAACGTGACCTTGCCGTCCGCGATGGCCAGGATTCTCCGGTTGCTGATGGCGATACGGTGTGTATACCTGCCGAGGTATTTGAGCACCTGAGCCGGGCC
>CANJPT010000030.1 GCA_947476195.1 Lewinellaceae bacterium
ACCTCAGACACTTCTGGTCCGCCATACACAGTGAAACGATCGTTCTCCCCGTCGTCATTTGGGCTGAACACATTGGGGACGTACACATCGCGGACTTTTAACACAAACACCGTAAGGCTGTCGATATCGGTACAACCACCGGGTGCTTCGACGGTAAGTGTATAGGTGGTCGTTTCAAATGGGGTAGCAATCGGCTGCGGACAATTATAGCAAGAAAGGCCTGGTTTCAGCGACCACAGAAAAGAATCGAGCGGCGTATCATGCGCAAGTTGGATCTGGGCGCTCTCAGCAAGGTTGACCGTCAAATCCTGCCCGAGTTCAATATTGGGGATAAGTGGCCCTGCAAGCGTCGCCGTATCCGTTGATTCACAGCAATTTGCATCTTTTACGATTAAAGAATAATGGCCTGGTAAAAGGTTTTTGAATTCGGTTTTTTCGTCAAAATCAGACCCTGAAAGGGAATATTGATAGGGAAGCGTACCACCCATGGTACTGACCACCCGTGCCTCACCCGTATTTATACCCTGACACCCGGGGTTTTGAAATTGAGCTTCCAACACAAGGGCGGGCGGCTCGGACAAGCCAATTGTCAGTACCATGGAACAACCTTGAGCGTCCGTAGCAGTACAAATATAGATTCCAGCAGATAAATTTTGAAGGCTTGCAGTATTTGCTCCATTGCTCCAAGTATAATAGTAGGGGGAAACACCGCCTTCGAGCGCAACCTTAATGGTGCCGTTTGTTGCCCCGTAACACGGAAGATCTAAGCCGTTAAAATTCGATTTTTCCGCAGAAAGAGAGAGGGTTAAAGGCTCCGTGACGTCTTTTAAAAAGACCACATCATTACCAAAATTATCCTTGACAAGAATAGAATAGGTGCCAAATGGGAGGTTAGAGATCGTCTGCATGGCATTCAACTGTGCAATTGCGCCAGCTCCGGAAGGCCCGGCTCCACCTATACCTTCCCAAATATAGGTAAACGGAGGCGTTCCATTCTCAACAAAGAATTGAAGAGAGCCACTCGATTCGCCATTACATACCACCGGAATGCCTACAACCTGGCCCTGTATCTCACATTCAATGATTTGAAGCGACAGATTTACGATACTGTCGCATCCAGTTGGTGTAGACAGCGACTTTTGATACTGACCGCTTTGAAAATAGGGTTGCCCACCTATAAAAATACTGTCTCCATCACAAAGTATGATATTAATGCTTGAACTCACGGATTGGATAACCTCGAGCGACACGCGTACGAGACTATCACATCCTTCCGAACCGACATAGGAAAACTCGTAGTTACCAGCATTACAGAGCATAGTATCGACATATTCAAAACACTCATTCGCGCAAATCTTGGCAGAAATATTCGTGACTGGTATCGTATGAACAAAAATATTCCTGCAGGCAGGAGATGCCGTATCACAAGTGTTAGAGGCCGTTACACAGAGTTGGTTAAGACCCGGCGTAAGGAAATTGAGGACCACCGTTGTATCTGTTTCGGAGGCATAAGATTGCCCGTTCAGTGTCCAGTTAAAATGCGCTGCACCCGGTGGAAGACTCACGGTGTATTCGTTGGGCGTATTAACGCAAACTATTTCCGGACCGATAATGGTGCCTGAATTTTCAAGCGGCATTACCTGTGTGCTACCACTAACCACTTTGATGGTATAACTACATACATCATTGGCGTTGCCGTCCATGACAAAATAATAGTATTGACCAATGGTGAGTGGTACGGTGTTGCTAAAATTCTGGGTCGTATTGGGTGGGATGTCTGTATCGCAATTGGATACAAGTTGGAAACTCTGACAATCCAGGCTTTTATAGATTCCAACTTCAAGTCCCCCCCCGGATTGGCAGTTGAATACGCTGATCGAAAGCGTCAGATTAGTGCTTCCTGCAATAAACCCGATCCACTGCATGTGGTGCACCGTATTGGTGCAAAACCCAGGAGGAGCTTGCCCCTGCACACCATCATTGTTAATGCCCGTAAAGCCATTAATATCGCAAATGATGCAAGCCTGGGCGCAAAACGGCTTCATATCAGCCATCGGGCCACAAGGCTGGGGTTGTTGTGCAACAAGTACATTGGAAATAAACAGGAAAAGGGCGACAAGCGCAGTGCAATTTTTCATCGTATTTTAACTTGATATCCAGTATCAAAGGTAATGTACGATGAAAAACTACAAAGCGTTGCGTGTAAGTGCATTACCCTTTATAAAAGGTCCATTTCCACATCTCTTTCATGGTTACCTTTTTCCCATACATAAGGATGCCTACCCGGTAGATTCGCCCGGCCAGCCAGACAAAAAATACCGCAGAGGCGATCACAACCGTAATTGACAGGGCCACTTGCCACCAGGGTGGGTTGAAAGCCAATCTAAACGGCATCACAATCGGAGAAAATAGTGGAAAAATGGAAGCAAAAACCATTAAGCCACTATCCGGATTACGCCAACCCGCCATAGAAACGATGTAAAAAGCAAGAATAAGTGGGATCGTAGCAGGCAAAGTCAGTGATTGCCCCTCTCCCATATCATCGCCCATGGCCGACCCAATGGCTGCAAACATGGAGGAATAAATAAAATACCCTCCAAGGAAATAGATAATAAAGGATCCGATCAGAAGCGGCCAATTCTGTTTGCTAAGTTCCGCCATGATGCGCATACCATTATCCTGCATAAAATCGGGATCCATCGCGGCTTCTCCGCTTGCAGCAATGGAGGGTTGTAAGTGTGCAGCATCTATACCCATTACTAGTGGCACAATAAGCGCAACTGACCCACTTAGTACTACCCAGGCCACCACCTGCGTCAAACCAACCAACCCAGCCCCAATAATTTTACCCATCATCAGGTCAAAAGGCCGAACAGATGACATCATGACCTCTACAATACGACTGGTTTTTTCTTCCATGACAGATTTCATGACCATTTGACCATACATCATGACCATAAAGAATAACAAAAACGTCATGACCATCCCTACTGCAAGCCCCACTCCTGCTGTATATTTACTTTGGTCATCTTCCTGGTTGCTGTTGATACCTTCCGGATCAATGGACACTTCAGAATCCAGCAATTTCAGCTGTGCTTCACTTAAATGGAGAGAGTCCATTTTAAATGCTTTGATTTTTTCAGCGATCTTTTCCGTGATCTGGCTGCTTTTTTCGGGGGCGAGTTTTTCGTCTGAATAGTAGAAGATCGTATGGTCTTTCTGTTGGAAATTGCCCAATGGTGGAATTCTAAGCACCCCATCCAATTGCTTGGCTGTCACCTCGGCCTTGAGTTGTTCGAGGGTTTTCGTGCCGGCAGGAATGAACCGAACCCCCTTTCCATCTGAAAGCGGATTCACCATTGTAGCTTCGTCGATCACAGCAACTTTAATCTCATCACTGCCTTGATAACTGGACAGGCCAATGATCACGAGCATGTACACGAGCAATCCAACGGGTGCCAGAAGCGTGCCTATGATGAACGATTTTTTACGGACGCGGGTCAAGTATTCGCGTTGTATGATTAAGGAAAGTTTGGACATATCTTAGTTGGAAGTTTTCAAGTTGAAAGTAGCAAGTCTATAGTTGCAAGTCAATAGATGTGCGTTGAAAAAGCCAGAAAAGGGAAATTGCTATTCCCCGGTTTCAGCGACCCGCTGAATGAAAATCTCGTTAAACGTGGGTAATATCTCCTCAAAACGTGTGATTCTTGCGCCTTTTTGTATATATAGTTTGATTAGGTCGTTGCTCTGCCCTTCATCATCAAGTTTGAAAGTAAGGGCGTTTTTTTCAGTTTTTACCACCGAAAAGTGCTCCGGAAGGCCCGCTGGTACTTCGCCCTGAGTTTCCACCCGGAAGAGGTTTTGCTTGTACTGATTTTTGATTGCTTGCACTTCACCGTACAGTACATTTTTTCCCTTGTTGATCAACACGATATGGTCACACATTTCTTCCACCTGTTCCATACGGTGGGTGCTGAAAATAATGCTGGTGCCCGTCGCATTGAGTTCGCCAATCACTTCTTTGATCAGGTTGGTATTGATCGGATCGAGGCCGGTGAACGGCTCGTCAAGAATGAGCAGCTTGGGCTTATGAAGTACCGTGGCGATGAACTGAATTTTCTGCTGCATCCCCTTTGAGAGGTCTTCTACCTTTTTATTCCACCAGTCCTTGATATCAAACTTAGTGAACCAATGATCGATCTCATGCAGTGCCTGTGCTTTGCTCAGGCCTTTAAGCTGACCGAGGTAAAGCAATTGCTCCCCAACCTTCATCTTCTTGTAAAGACCGCGTTCTTCTGGCATGTAGCCAATTTGTTCCGGTGAACGGGAATGAAGCTTTTGACCATCTAAAAATATGGCGCCCGAATCCGGCGCAGTGATGGTGGTAATCATCCGAATCAGGGAGGTTTTGCCTGCGCCATTGGGGCCAAGCATTCCGAAAACGCTCCCTTTTGTTACGTCAATACTGACGTGGTTAACAGCCAAATAGTCGCCGTAGGATTTAACGACATCTTGCACGGATAGAATCATGAAATGGTTATTTGATTATCGGTGGATTTAGTAATCTGTAATCGTGGCCGAAAGTCGCAAGGTTGCAGGAATTTCTAATTCTTTTTTCGTCAAACGAAGGGTTTAGAAAGTTTTGATAGGGGGAATTGGGGGATGAAGGGAATATTGGGACAGAATCTTACCAGGCTTACGGTGTATGCGTGAAGGCTAAATATTGAAAACCGAAGGTCGAACACCGAAGGTCGTCGAATGTAGGCGCTGTTCTTTAGGTTTATGGTAATTAAACGCCAATTTCGGATGGGACTTTTAGCCCAGAGCCCATTTCGACATTTTGTGTTCGATATTCGATCTTAAAAAAAGCCGCCGCTAGGTCGTTATAACTTAGCAGCGGCATATTCTTTTTATCCTAATAGAACTCAAGCGGCCTCTGCCAATTCCCGCATCGCAGGTACAGCATCCGCCCGAAGTGGCATCAATTGGGTTTCCAAAAGACCAAAAACATCTAAGCTCTCGCCTTTCACACTAAATACCTCCAAAATATAGGCCCTTTCAGATGATGCGCAACCAACTACTCGGCGTTATCTGGAATGGAACCATTTGACCCGATATTTCTACACATCAATCCGCGCATACTTAGCATTGGCCTCAATAAACGCCCGGCGAGGTGGAACCTCATCTCCCATAAGCATCGCAAACATCCGATCCGCCTCATTGGCATCATCAATCGTGGCGATTTTCAGGATGCGGGTTTTCGGATCCATGGTCGTTTCCCAGAGTTGATCGGCATTCATTTCACCAAGACCCTTATAGCGTTGGACCTTCACCGAATCATCGTCTTCCTTACCTCCACTAAACTCCAGTTGAGCCGCTTTGCGCTCCGCATCGTTCCAGGCGTAGCGCTGGTTTTTCCCTTTTTTAACGAGGTAAAGCGGTGGCTGAGCGATAAAAATATGACCTTTCACGATCAACTCACGCATGTAGCGGAAAAAGAACGTTAGGATCAGGGTGGTGATGTGCGATCCATCAATGTCGGCGTCGCACATGATGACCACTTTATGGTAGCGGAGTTTTTCTATGTTCAGGATGCGTTGTCCTTCATCGTTCTCACTGATACTCACACCCAGCGCGGTGAAGATGTTCTTGATCTCCTCGTTTTCGTAGATCTTATGCTCCATCGCTTTTTCTACGTTCAGGATCTTACCCCTGAGTGGCAGAATAGCCTGCGTGTGACGATCGCGACCTTGTTTGGCCGTACCACCTGCAGAGTCTCCTTCTACGAGGAAAACCTCGCTTTCAGCAGGGCTGCGGCTGGCACAGTCGGCAAGTTTGCCGGGAAGTCCACTACCAGTGAGTGCACCCTTACGCTGCACCATTTCGCGGGCTTTGCGGGCAGCATTGCGCGCAGTAGCTGCCAACACCACCTTTTCGATGATCCGACGGGCAGGGTTTGGATTTTCTTCCAAAAACTGCTTCAGCGCATCCCCTACACAGCGACTTACAATGCCGAGCACCTCCGAATTGCCAAGTTCGCCTTTCGTTTGACCTTTGAACTGTGGCTCTGGTACTTTTACCGAAACAACCGCCGTAAGGCCCTCCATAAAGTCTTCGCCAGAGATGGCAAAAGTTACCTTTTTGAAAAAGCCGTTGTCGTCTCCATACTTTTTGAATTCCCGGGTAAGTGCACGGCGGAAACCGTTGACGTGTGTTCCGCCATCGCGTGTACTAATGTTATTCACAAAAGCAACCACATTCTCAGAGTAGGACGTGTTGTAAATCATGGCCACCTCCACTTCTACCCCTTCTTCGCGGGTGCTGATGTAAATGGGCTTATCGATGAGGTTGGTTTTTGCCTCATCCAGATAAACTACAAATTCCTGCAAACCGCCTTCAGAATAGAAAAGTTCAGTTTTAAAGCTTCCATCATCTTCCTTTTCCCGCTCGTCTACCAATGATAGACGAAGGCCTTTGTTCAGGTAAGCAAGTTCGCGCAGTCGATGTGCCAATACGTCAAACTTATATTCTGCCGTTTCAAAAATCTCCGGGTCTGGCAGGAAGGTGATAGCGGTGCCTCGTTCTTTCGTGGTACCGATCTCCCGCACATTGTATTTTGGTTTGCCCTGGCTGTATTCCTGTTCGAAAACTTTACCATCACGGCGTACCTCGGCGTGCAACATAATGGAGAGCGCATTCACGCAGGAAACACCAACGCCGTGCAAGCCACCAGAAACCTTGTAAGAGTCCTTATCGAATTTACCACCCGCGTGCAGCACGGTCATTACGACCTCTAGCGCTGACTTTTGCAATTTTTCGTGCATCCCAGTTGGGATGCCACGCCCATCATCGGTAACTTTAACGGAGTTGTCCCGTTGGATGATCACTTCGATGTGGGTACAATGTCCGGCCAGGTGTTCATCAATTGAGTTATCTACGACCTCCCATACCAAGTGGTGGAGGCCTTTGATATCGGTACTTCCGATATACATGCCTGGTCTTTTACGAACGGCTTCTAAACCTTCGAGGGCAGTTATACTACTGGCGTCGTAATCGCTGGAGGCCGCTGGATTTTGTTGTGGGTTGAGTATTGAATCTTCTGTCATGCTTGCGAGTCCTTTGCTACTTTTGTTTAATGTACTCCGGAACACTACCGAAAAAATCAGCTGCGTTATTCCGGCCGAAAAAGCCTGATGCTTGCTTCCTTAAATTCTGGAACAGAACGATGTTCTGCAATCCCCTAAAATGTTTGCAAAGGTACGATATGATACTCGCTAAAAGAAACCAAAAGACGAGTTTTTTTGGGCTACTTTAAAGTCTATTTTCAAGCTAAAAAATTGAAAATCAAACGATTAAATACTTTTAAGCACTCCTGTGTGTTCCTTGGGGCCAAGTGCCAAAAAGTGTTATAAATTTTAGTTGCCTCCTCCATACGCTTTTACCTCGATCATTTATTCACGATCAAAATCCTTCGTACCTAAAAAAGACCTCACTTTGCTTCAAATCTGCCTGTTTTTGTCTTTTTTTAGCGACCCAATCGGCAGCGCTTGACCCTGATTTTGGGCCGAATGGAAAGCTTTTAACGATGGGCTATGGGATCAAATGAACGGCCGTGCGAGGTTGGATTTTTGACAGGATTTAGACGACCCACAGCGTCTCTACCTTATATGCACTTCGTTCCGACAGAATGGATTGTCAAAATAATTTGAACGAGGTGCGCTTAGTAGTGCCAAATCGAATTACGACAATACAAAGATTAGCGCTTGTTCGAAACCGAGACAAAAGGTGCGAACAAGCCCTAAAAATCAACCTTTGGGGATAGTTTAGTTAATGGCGCAATTTAAAAGCCCGGCAAAAAATTCATCCGCACCAACCGTTCCCTAATTTCTGTCCCAGGCTCATGCCAAATACCCTGGATGCCCAATTGGCTGGCCGCCTCCACGTTATCTGGCAGATCATCAAAGAACACCGTCTGCTCCGGCAGTAATTCTGCATCTGCCAACACATACTCAAACGACTCCCGCGTAGGCTTTCGCAAACGGATAAGATGGGAGAAATACACGCCGTCAAAATGCTGCGATTCGTAGTCTGAAAAACCGTGCTCATGCAGCATATATGCTGCTATCCACTGCTCATGGAGTTCATTGATATTACTGAGCAGGAATACTTTGAACTGTTGACGCAGCCGCAAAAGCATTTCAAACCGATGCCTGGGCATCCCGATAAAAATAGCATTCCACGCGCCCACGACCTGTTCAGGGGAAAGTGGCGAATCCGCAGCAAAGCACAGTTTTTCCACAAACTCTTCCGTAGTGAGTCCACCCGTCTCGTAAAGTTCGAAGACCCGTTCGCGCAGGAGTTTTTCCCGAGCAGCTGCAAAGTTTTCGCCCAAAAGTTTTTTCATTTCCCGTTCAAAAGCGTCCAGATCTAAATCAAAAAGGACGTTTCCGAAATCAAAGATGATATTTTGAATCATGGGTCAATGTGATATTTTGATAAGGTGGTCAATTCGATAGGATGGTCTATGAATCAATGTGCAAATATGGTTCATTCTGTAATAGTTCATCGTTTATAGTTCATAGTTCATCGTTCATTTACGACCTTCGCCCCCGCATTATCAAAGCTATATCTGCCATGGCAAAAAAATTGACTCAGCAATCCAAAAAATACACTCAGCAATACTCTGCTGGAATTTCTGATTCCAGCGAAAAATGGCTCCCCTGGGCGCTGGCTGCGCTGGCTTTTATCCTGTTCACAACTGGATTTGGCAATCAGATGATTGGTATGGACGATCATTCAGCCACCGTGGACAATCCTGCGGTAAAAGATTTTATGCTCTTTGGGGGCTTCAATCTCGGCATGTATGCCCCGCTTACCTGGATCGGCTATGAAATTGCCTATGTGTTTGGAAAAGAAAGTCCAAATTTGTACCATTTTCTCTCTGCACTCGTACACGCTATCAATGTACTGTTGGTTTTCCGACTCTTCCGTCGGCTTGACCTGAATTTTACCGTATCCGCATTAGTAGCCTTATTTTTTGCCATTCATCCCCTACAAGTAGAAGCTGTAGCCTGGATCGCAGGGTTTAGCACCCCACTTTTTTCGATGTTCAGTCTGTTGGCCATGAATTATTACCTCCGGCATACACAAGAAGAAGGGGACAGTTTTGGAAAAAACTACTGGCTTGCACTCACGATGTTTCTGCTCGCATGCCTTGCCAAATCGGCTGCGGTTACTTTACCACTTACCCTGTTGGTATTCGACTTATGGAAAAAACGCGGTCTGAGCACTCGGATTTTGCTTGAAAAGGTTCCTTTTTTCGCTATTTCGCTCGCTTTTGGTATCCTCACACTCTATTCGCGCCAACACGCGGGTCAACTCAACCAGCCTGCAGATTTCACGCTGCTTGATCGTGGCCTCATGGCTTGCCATACTGTACTATTCTATTGGAAAAAACTTCTGATTCCTACAGGATTAAGCATTTGGTATCCTTTTGAAAAGATAAATGGAACCTGGAGTTGGGACTATTATGCATCGCCGCTGATATTGATGGGCATTATGTTTGCTGCCTGGCGTAGCCGTCGAGCAATGCCCTTACTTTGGATCGGCATCCTGTTTTACCTCTCCAACATTGTACTTGCTTTGCCATGGTCCACTTTTGGCACTTTTGAGCTGCGCTCTGATCGCTATAACTACCTCTCCGGACTTGGCATTTTTGTCATAATTGCTTCATTACCCGATTATTTGAAAGAAAAACGCCCTTCCTGGGTAAGTGGCGCCTGGGCCGTGATTCTGGGAATGGCCTTTATTTGGCTCGTCGCTTCAGCCCTCCGGATCCGGGACTGGAAAGACACTACCACTTTGATCGATAAAGCCATTTCTGCCACAGGCGATAATTTCGGAAAAGCCTATTTGTGGCGCGGAATGGCCTATGGAAAAGCCAGTGACGCGCAAAAAGCGCTCAAAGATTTCAGCCTCGCCATCCAGAAAAACGCTGAATTGCACGAAGCATACAAATTCAGGGGTAATATTTTTGGCATGATGAAAAACTACGACCAATCGATCACCGATCTAACCAAATTTCTGGAACACTACCCTACTGAAGTGCCTGAATTGTACAATAGAGGCCTTTCTTATGCCAATTTAGAGCGAAACCCTGAGGCTATTGCTGACTTTACCCGTGCCATCGAATTGGATACTACTTTCGCTCGGGTATATCGCGCCCGAGGCAATTGTTATCTAAAAATAGGGGAAAAAGCCAAAGGGAGTGCGGACCTTGCGAAGTATGACCGGATGCAGAAATAGACGTTGGGCGTTGGATATTAGGCCATGGACCTGCCGGACCCTAGAATCTTGGATTATTTAAAAGTCTAAAGTTTTAGTGTCCACAATTCCATTGTCTAATATCCAAGGTCTAAAAGTCCCCCTACAATACTGAATGCTCTACAAACGGCCGTTGATCCGGATAATCTGTGGTATAATGCAGTCCGCGGC
Source organism: Lewinellaceae bacterium (assembly GCA_947476195.1). Classification (GTDB taxonomy): domain Bacteria; phylum Bacteroidota; class Bacteroidia; order Chitinophagales; family Saprospiraceae; genus M3007. Next base: position 10,495 of record CANJPT010000030.1, read on the forward strand.
TTTCTCGACGATGCGAAGCTGACCGGGTGATTAGGTAAGCCACGGTGATGAGGTTGCGGAGTTCCATCAATTGCGGACTGATCGTGGTTGTTTTGTAAAGCTCCTCCGTTTCCTGGTAAAGCAGAAAAAGCCGATCCAGCGCACGTTTTGAGCGCACATTGGAACGGACAATGCCGACGTAATAAGACATAATCTCGCGCAACTCCTTTAGTCCCTGGGTAATCAGCACCATTTCCTGCGGATCCGTTGTTCCCTCGGCATTCCAATCTGGCACACCCTCCTGGAACCCCCACGCATCCAGTTTCCCAACCAGATCATGCGCCACCCGATGGGCGAAAACCAGGCCTTCAAGCAAAGAATTAGAGGCCAGACGGTTGGCTCCATGAACGCCCGTACTGCTGCACTCACCTGCTGCATAAAGCCGCTGAATACTGGTACGCCCGTGCTCGTCTACCATCACTCCGCCACAAGTATAGTGACAGGCTGGCACGATAGGGATCATATCCTTCATCGGGTCAATGCCGATGCTTTTGCATTTTTCATCAATAGTAGGGAAGTGAGCCAAAAATGCTTCTTGGTCCAAATGGCGACAATCCAGGTACATACAATCTGTACCTCGTTTTTTCATTTCTGAGTCAATGGCGCGGGCCACGATATCGCGCGGCGCCAACGAAAGCCTTGGATCGTAGTGCTGCATAAATTCCGCTCCCTCAGCTGTTTTTAAGATCCCACCAAATCCGCGAACAGCTTCTGAAACTAAAAAGGATGGGTTTTCACCCGCCGGATTGTAGAGCGAAGTAGGGTGAAATTGCATGAACTCCATGTTCTCCACACGGCTTTTGGCGCGGTAGGCCATTGCTATTCCGTCTCCGGTAGCGATCACAGGATTGGTCGTGGACTTATAAACCTGTCCGGCACCTCCGGTACAAAGTATGGTAGCCCGGGCAAGGATAATTTCAATTTCGCCATTTTGCTTGTTGAGTGCATAGCAGCCGTAACACTCAATACCGGGCGTGACACGGATGATCATATGACCGAGATGGTGCTGGGTGATCAGGTCCAACGCAAAGCAATATTCTAATATTTTAATATTGGAATATTTGTCGGCTTCTTCCATAAGCGTACGCTGCATTTCCCAACCCGTAAGGTCTTTGAAATGCAAAATACGGTGTTCCGAATGACCGCCTTCCCGGGCAAGGTCGTAAGCATTCGAGTCTTTTTCTTTGTCAAAATGGGCACCCCAGCCAATCATTTCGCGTACCCGTTCTGGACCTTCTTCTACCAAGATGCGTACGATATCTTTCTTGCAAAGTCCTGCTCCTGCATCCAGTGTATCCGCTATATGCTTATCAAAATTGTCTTTCTGAAGATCCCATACGGCCGCAACACCACCCTGGGCATAGCGGGTGTTGCTCTCGCCTTCCGTAGTCTTGGTGAGTACTAGGATTTGTCGGTCAGGAAATAAACCAGCTGCTTTGATGGCAAAGGTTAGTCCGGCAATGCCGGAGCCGAGCACAAGAAGGTCTGTTTGAGTACGTGTCATGGCGCAAAAATAATAGACTTGTTGCGGCTTGGGGCTTTGAGCAAAAACAAGTTGGTCTTCTTTCCACAGGGAAGGCAAGTTTTGCAGTATAAATCGATCCTATTCAACAAAAAAATCAACGAAATAAGTCGATAAAACCTTGCTCAACCATTTGTGGCAATACAGCCTTACCTATACCCCACAGCAATCACGCCACTGCCAATAATTTTGTAAGGCTGACTCTGAATCGAATCAAACATCCAACACGAAAAATCTATATTCATTTTCCAGGTTGTTTCGCCGCGTTCATTTAGTGCCCAAGGTTCTGAGCTTAGGATGCGAAAATACCCTGAATCGGATTGTGCTTGTAAAATAAGATCGGAGCGAAGCACTGAACCATTGGGCTTCACCCATTGAATGGCTACCGTATGTAGCTGTAAACTGTCATTTGTTAAATCAGGCCGGTAACGCCAATTTGCACCTTCCTGAAAGATGAGATCCGCTACAGCTGAATTTCCAAGCTCGCTATTCCTAAATTCAAACTGCACACTTTCCGGGCAGTCACCCGCAGGACAACTTGCATTGGCAAATGCGCCAGACATCACAAGTATCTTGTCCGAACCTTGCTTGACCCGAGTGAACAGGTAAGTACCATTCACCCCAGCCGTCAGGTCAGTCCTAATACTATCCTCCATTCCAACCATAAATACGGGAGAATCAAACCCTCCATCAGGAGGATCGGAGGTTTTGCAATCCGACCATATCGTAGCGGCAAATGCAATGAAAAACAGTATTTTTCTCATAATTTTTTGAATTTCAGGGATTATTAAACTCCGTAGCTGTTGAAAACCTCCAAGATTTGCTGCGTGTTATAAAATTTAAAACAACCTAAATCGCAGTCCTAATTCCAAATTTCCCAATCCTTTGTTTTTCAAACCTTCACTGGTGGTTTTAAAGACTGGCGTAACCTGGAAACGCCCTTGAGTTGTCACTGAGAATCGATCATTCAGGCAAAACTCCGCTCCAGAAAACACTGAGAAAACGGTTTGATTATATGGTTTGGAATCACCCTTTATATACTTTTCGACAATCGTTTTTGCGGGTTCCAGAGAAGATGACACGATATACTCCGTTCGATCTTGTACAGCCCAAAGCAGCCTGACCGATCCGCCAGCTTCCACCCCCCAACGATCCTTATGCCACCGGACTGAAAGCGGAATGTCAAGGTAATGAAGCCCACGTGTTGTGCGCTGCCAATGCTCGCTTTTGTACCCGAATGAGTAATGCAGCTGATCCACAAAAGTTGGGTTCAATGTATCTGCTTGCTCCCCCTGTCCGGGCATAAAACACCATTGTGAACCCAACTGCAGCGACCAGTTTTTATTCAATGTATATGCACCAAACACTCCAATTGCCCAGCCGGCCCATTTAGCTGCTGAATCAATCTTTGGATACGCTGCCCCTGCCACAGATAACCGACATGAAAAACGGTTGCCTTCTATCGGCTGTGGGTTATTTGCAATCGGTTTCTTTGTATTTTCAGGCCACTTTTTTGGCACAAAAACGCGTATTGAAAGCAGGAATGGGACTAAAGGGGTTGGAATGTTTGAGATTAGAAGCGTAGCGATTGGGCCACTTTTTTCTTTTTCCTGAATGTCTCCCTGAGTAGCAGCATCCTTTTTTTGAGTATCTTGATTTGTCGGTGAATAGACTGGATCTAAAAGGCTTTTAATCCTTGTACTTTGGATTTTTTTGACTGATGACAAGTTGGATTTTTTTTCGGAATTTTCGCTGTCTTTTCTACCGCTTTCGCCTTGCCTGGACGTATGATTGCCCTGTAACAGCGTATCAAAGGACTGCCGATTTGAAGCAAAATCGTTTTTTTTACCTAGTTCAACTGTGTATAATAGACTTTCGGGCTTCGTTTGCTTTTCATTTTTTTCTATCAAGGAAATTGATTTCCAAACTCCGGTTTTAGGTGGAGCGAACAGGCCTGGATAGCGGCCAAGTAAAAGCAAGGCAAGCAGCGCCATTGCGACGCCTAGTCCAATAAAAAGCCATTGCCAACAGCATCGCTTATTCTCCTCCTCTTCGAGCAAGGCCTTGGCCTGCTCCCAGAATTCCTCTTTGAACTCGAAACGCTCCCCCGAGTCATCGGAGTTAAATTTTTGTCGCATGAAGTCGTCTATATTTTCCATAGCAAGGTCAGGCTGTTTGGTATTCGGTTTTTATCCAGGACTGTAATTGGGCCCGTGCAGTGCTGACATGCCATTTGGACGTGCCTTCACTCATGCCCAGCAATTCACTGATTTCATGGTGACTAAATCCATCAAGGGCAAAAAGGTTGAATACCTTTTGAGTCATCGGAGGAAGTCGTTGCAATAAGGCTTCAAGGTGTTGAACATCCAGACGCTGCTCAGCTTCGTTCCAGTCGACTGGTTCATTGGAATATAAGCGCTCGATATCCTCGGCGAATACGGTCAACTCACGCCATTTCTTCTCGCGGCGAAATTCATCAATCACCGTATTGATCATGATCCTGCGAATCCATGCTTCAAATGGCACCTCATCGCGTTTGTACCGATTGAGGTTTTGGATAATCTTCAAGAAACCCTTATTCACGGCAGACACTGCATCCTGTTTGTTGCGCCGATAGCGCATACAAACCGCCATAAGCACTGGAAAGCACGTGCGATACAGCGCATATTGTGCTTTTCGGTCGCCTTTTTGGGCTGTCTGCAGAAGTTGTGGGTCGAGATTCAAGGTTTAGCGCTCTAAAGTACAACTGCGGTATAAAATCCTGGCGGAAACTACTTTTGTCTCCCGGCGGAAGAATACGAGTATTTAATTGTTTGTTCCGGAAGGGTATACGCTGGGTTGGGCTGGGAGGTTGGGTAGATTAGATACTTTTTATTAAAATTTTCAAGATCCCAATCGAGTAGGAGGCGGTTCGTTAAAGTGGTGCGTTCGTGGACAAGTAACTGGGTTATGTGCACGCATTTAGTCTCGGTATGCTGATCATAAGAATAAGGTTGTGCGGTATTTGCCAGAAGCCTTTTCGGGTGTTCGCCCACTTATAGGTTTGTTCGGGTGTGGGCATTCCAATGGTCGGAGTGATTTGTAGCGGGTTTGCGCCCCATTATTTTCAGATACAGCCTCTTGCTATTAAGCGCTTATTCGGGATTTTGGATCGAGGCCAAAACCCCGAACAAACGCTCTAAGCACGCTTCGATGTCAAGCTTATAGCAGATTTGCCTGGTCCAGTAGCGCCTGAGCCGTGCACAAAAAAGGGGAACCAGCCAACAGCCGATTCCCCTTAATATTTTCTACTGGCCAAAGCCTCTTGACTATCCTTTATCTCTAGAAGCATCCACTACGGCTTTGAAAGTCGTAGGGTGATTGAGTGCAAGGTCAGCCAGTGCTTTACGGTTCAGACCGATGCCTTTTTGGCTAAGCAAGTGGATGAAGTTGCTGTAATTGATACCCATTGGACGCACAGCGGCGTTGATACGGGCGATCCAGAGGCGACGGTAAATGCGCTTTTTGAATTTACGGTCACGGTAGGCGTACTGCCAACCTTTTTCGAGCGTGTTTTTCGCTACGGTGTAAACTTTGGATCGAGCGCCGAAGTAGCCGCGTGCGGCTAACATGATTTTTTTCCGGCGGGCGCGGCTGGCCGGGTTGTTTGTTGCTCTAGGCATTTAAAAGATTTTTTAGTGCGACACCGGGGTGAGTGGTTCTTAGTTGAACGTTGCAAGCCAAACAGCTCACTGACAATTAAGAACGACCGACGCTTTTAACCAATGTCCTCGTTAAAAAATGAAAAGAAAATTTTCGCAGAGGCGAAAATTATGGTTTATCGATGTGGTTAGATATTCCAACCGACAACGAACTTAACTGACCAGCAGACGCTGGATGCGCGCGTGTTCAGTTTTATCAACGATCACACTACCACGGAGGTGGCGCTTGGCTTTCGTTGATTTTTTACGCATCAAGTGACGCATGCGGGCGCGGTTGCGCTTAACTTTCCCCTTGCCAGTCACCGAAAAACGCTTCTTGGCGCTGGAGTGGGTCTTCATTTTAGGCATGACAAAAATATATAGTTGAAAAACGGAGCGCAAAGGTAGAATTATTAGCCAATTTACAAAAGAAAAGTTAGAAAATATCTGACGAATAGAATTCGGAGTATATTTTAGGGCCTTTATCATGCATGCTGCGGCAACCTAAACATGAGTTATCCCAATTTTTTTCAGCCCGCCGGGCAAAAAAAATCCCGCCTGGCCAAAACCAAGCGGGATTCAAGTATATTTTAGAGCCAGAAAAAACTGGCCGGACCAGGACCAAACTCAAGTGTTACTCGTGAGCAGCAGCGGAAGAAGAATTATCCTTTTTCTTAGACGGTCCTTTTTTGGGAGAAAGGATAACGTGCATCCTTTTCCCTTCCAGACGCGGCAGCTGATCGGCAGAACCGTGATCTTCCAGTTCTTTCATAAAACGAAGCAGTAGTAATTCACCGCGTTCTTTAAAAACAATGGCGCGACCCCGGAACTGAACGTAAGCTTTAACCTTATTTCCTTCTGAAAGAAAACTTTTGGCGTGGCGGAGTTTGAAATCAAAATCGTGCTCGCCCGTTTCCGGACCAAAACGAATTTCTTTCAATTCAACCTTGACCGCATTGGCTTTCAGTTCCTTTTCCCGCTTCTTTTTCTGATATAGAAATTTATTATAATCCACAATACGCACCACAGGTGGCACTGCATTGGGGGTAATTTCTACGAGATCAAGCGCAAGCTCTTCTGCCCATTTTTGGAGCTTTGAAGTAGGATAAACGCCTGTTTCGACTAATTGCCCGGCTGCCGCGCTTATTTCTTCCAGATTATCGCCGATTAGGCGCACCTCGTTAGCACGGATAAAGTTATTGATATTGTGCTCTGGCGGACGAGGGCCGCGGTTGAAAGGACGGGGCCCACCTGGGCGAGAACCGGGGGGACGTGCGCCACCGGGGGGTTTAGGCCGATAAGGTTTGAATGCCAATTAAATGTGATGGTTTAGTGAATAATGAGGTGCATTTTGGAATTATTCCAAGACGCCCGTTGGCTCTTTGGTTGCAAAAGTAAAGATTGTTCTGTGGTTTACCATGAAGGAAGCAAGGAAAATTTTGAAGAGAAGTCAGGAGGCAACTTGGAATTGCCACTTGGGTTAAAGCTTATCGCCGTCCAACTTGCCCTGATAGGCTGGCAAATGCAGATAACCTTCTTCTTTTATAGCAGCCGGAAGGTCAAAACGGGCGGCTACTTCGGCCACTTCTTTAGCGTTCATACTTCCTTTTATGTTGAGCACCCGGGAAAGATCCAGCAAGAAATCCTGATATTGGGCAAGCAAATCGCGAGTCTCTTTCACAAGGCCGGAGATCATGGCTTCCACATCTTTATCGGTAGCCTTTTTGTCCATCGAAAAACCGTGTTCCAGGGTGTAGTTAGCCTGATACCGCTCGTCGAAACCCTGCCGTCGGATATAGTCGATTGCCAGCATGGTTACTTGCTCACGATCGTAGGAGCGCCCCACCGTGGCGTTTTCTTTGCCAAAAACGAGCTCTTCAGCCAATCCACCGGCGAGAAAGACTTTAATCTTCTTCAGTAGATTTTCCTTGGTCTCATAAATCTCATGCGGGAACGTGAACCCCGCCGCATAACTGCTTGCTACCTTTGATTTGAGTTGCAGCGGCGCAATCTCAAAAAGGATAACATATACCACAGCATGGCCTGCTTCGTGTACACTTACATTGGCCACTACATCTGCAATATTACCCTGTCGGATCTTGTCGATACGCCCTACGAAGGGAATCTCCACTTTACGATTGCCAATCTGCGCGAATATTTTTTTTCCTTCGTTGTCGTAATCAATGGAAAAAGAATCACTGCCATCATTGAGGCATTCGAACAAAAACTTACTCAGGTTGGTCTCCAATATGTCAGTCACGCTGCTAAAAACAGGCCGGACACCCTGAACCGGGAAAACGCCATTGCGATAAATGAGTGCAAAAACGTTGTCAGCGATGTGAATCTTCACCTGAAACCGCTCCTCTGTGCGTCCAATGATCTTGCCTACTTCCTTGCGGATCAATGCTTCAAAATTAGCTTTTCGCAGACTGGGATAAATCAGGTGAATATTCCCAAAGCGCGCTACCTGCTCTGGTCGGAATCGCCGTGTAAGGGCATTTTTAATGTCTACCGCGGTGATCTTTTTCGTAAAAGCGTGGTATATATCTGCATCCACTTCACTGTCAGACGTGTGGGTGGCCATTTGAAACGCCTCATCCAGATTGCCACTGATAAGGATCAGCATCTGAGAATAATCGATTGGCTCATACACACGACGGCGACCTTTTGCTTCGATAATGAGATCCAGCATCTGCTTTTTACTCATTTCAGCGATATCGAGCACATCTTCCTCAAGCTCGAGCATTTTTTTCAGATTTCTGGCTTCCCATATTCCTACATTATCTTGAAGGGGGTCTTCAGGCGGCACAGGTTCTCCCGGCGGACGGCGGTTTCGCTGCCGTTGATTGAACATAAAGTCTGAAATATAGTAGTCGAAATCTTCTTTTTCACGCTTAGCGAGCCGGCCGTCAGAGAGCAATTCCCAAAAGTCATTAAACTTGGTAACCTGCACTGGCGAACCATCCGAATCGATGGTATAGAAGCGTTGAATCTCGTCAAAAAGGACAATAGAAGGGTGGCTATCCACCAAACCATTGGATTTTAGAATGGCATTTACGCTACTGAAATACGTTGTCTGATCGGTATTTCCCAACTCTACTTCTGCAAAACGCTCCTGATATTCAAGGTGTTTAACCAACCGGCGCACAAGATCAGTTTTACCCACCCCGGTCATACCCCAAAGGCAGACAACGATGGGGCGCGTGAGCACCTCTGGCATCAGGTACCATACCTGAATATAGTCCAGCAGACTATCAATGATATCGTTAATTCCGACAAAATCTTCTTTGAGACGCACGCGAATGATCTCGAGCGCAGCGCGTCGCTGACTGAGTCTTTCTTTGTCGATTTCAAATTTTGGTGTTTCCATATATAAGCTGCAAAGAAACGAAAAATTGGGTAAAAAGTTGAAAATTAGAGTGATCCAAGTTGGTTTAAGTTGCTTTTTTACTTTTAATGCTTGCCAAAAGACGCGAACCCATGCAATACTTTCGACATACTTTAGCTGAGTAGGCAAGAGATAGCATGTCGCGATTGTGAGAAATGCGGCATAACGGTTTCCATCTCAGTTCATTTCAGGACAGCGTGAAAGTGCTCCGCTTCAGAGATCTGATCGCGTTGGAATGCGACTATTAGTTAAAATTATCGGGGGGGCTGCTTTGTAGGGGTTTGGACAAACCGGAAGGCTGCGTAGGGCATAAAAAGACCGGGGAGGGCGCTGCGGTTTTTCCTGTTTTATAGCTTAAGGATGCGTGTGGAAAGCAGAAAAAAACATCCGTTTGCACTGCGCTTTTGTTCAAAAAATACGTTGGATAGCCGCAGCAAACTATACGTTCAGCCTCCTATCATTCAAGTTTTAGCCGCTTTCCCAAAACAATTTGCGAAGTTTGCGCAGCAATAAATATTATGAAAGTAAAATTCTGCGGCGCAGCCCGTGAAGTAACTGGCTCCTGCCACCTCCTTACCCTCGATAATGGTTTTAAGATCCTCCTCGACTGCGGCCTATACCAAGGCGGAGACGATGATGGGCAGGCAGGCGAAAGCAACCCTATCACAGGTTTCAATGAAAAGTGGCTTTTCGATCCCCGTGAGATTGACTGTCTGATCCTGAGCCACGCACACATTGACCACACAGGGCGAGTACCCAAACTTGTGGGCGACGGTTTTCGGGGTGCCATATTTGCTACGCATGCTACCCGCGATCTATGCGCATTGATGCTCCTGGATAGTGCCAAAATCCAGGAAAGCGATGCGGAACATCACAACAAAAAATACCTCCAAGAGAACGAACCGGCAAAAAGTCCGCTCTATACCGTAGAAGATGTGCAGCAAGTAATGCGGCAATTTATCAGCTTCAATTACGAGCAATGGTTTGATATCCACCCGGATGTACGGGTACTTTACCGGGATGCAGGCCATATTCTGGGCAGCGCTAATGTAACCCTTGAAATTAAAGAAGGTGGAAAAACAACCCGTTTTGGGTTTAGCGGGGATATAGGCAGACCCAATCGCCCGATCCTCAGCGACCCAACTCAGATGCCTGAACTGGATTACCTGATTTGCGAAAGCACTTACGGCGACCGGGAACATGAATCCGCGCCTTCTGAGGTAAATCATTTTACAGAGATCATACGCCATACCTGCGAAGACAAAGGAGGAAAGGTCATTATTCCTGCTTTCTCTGTGGGGCGTACCCAGGAGATCGTTTTTATGCTTGACAAACTTCAACATGCCGGGAAATTGCCGCCGGTACCTGTCTACGTCGACAGTCCGCTCTCAGTCAATGCAACCGAAGTCTTTATCAATCACCCGGAATGCTTCGATTCAGACCTGCACCGATACATGACCGAGGATGATAATCCATTTGGCTTCAATGGATTGATCTATGTCCGGGATACTGAAGCCTCCAAGCAACTCAACGACTCTCCCGAGCCTTGTATCATTATTTCAGCCTCTGGTATGATGAATGCCGGCCGTATCCGTCACCATGTCGCCAACAATATTGAACACCAACGGAATACAATCCTGATCGTAGGCTATTGTTCTCCCAATACCCTTGGAGGCGAACTCCGCTCAGGCGCGAAAAATATCTTTCTGTTTGGCAAAAACCTGGAGGTCAATGCGGCAATAGAAACCATGGACTCCTTCTCTGCGCACGGTGATCGGATCGAAATGCTGGAAATGATCGAAAACCAAAAGCAATCCGTGAAAAAACTCTGGCTGGTACATGGCACCCTGGACCGTCAGGAAAAATGGCGGGAATATTTGCTGGAAAAGGGATTTAAGAACGTGGGAATCCCATGTTTAGGAGATGAAGAGGACTTATAAAACACAGCAGCTTTCTATTACTTTCCCTGTCTTTCATCTCTCTCCGCTCCTGTTTAATTTCAAAAAAATCTGAAAACGCATAATTTACGGTATAATAGTTTGCTATGTTTGCAATTCAAAATACTACCCAGGAATCGAATGAAGTAATAATTTCTCGAGTTAAAATTTTCCGGGTATGGTTTTCAATCCTTGGAGGCGAGTCGATCATTTCTGTCTATGCCTTTCCTTTTTTATTGCAGCAACCTTACAAGTAACGGCCCAACAACTTCCCTTGTGCCAGGGCGGTGAAGAATTGGCCCACTCCTGCTCAACGGCCTGTATCCTATGTGATCTGGATGGGTATAGCAATGCCACCATACAGGTTATGCCCGGCGACCCTCCACCAGGCTTTTGTACATTCCAGGTGCACAATATAGGCTGGGTGGGCTTTATTGCGGGTTCCGTAGACCTAACCTTTGAAGTTGAAGTTTTTCCCTGCACACTTGGTAACAGCATCGAAATGGGTATCTATGAAGCACCCAATTGTATGAATTCTCATTTAGTCGGCACCTGCAACACCGAGATGATTGAGAACAATACCTATGTTTTTATGAATACGGAGCCCCTGCATCCAGGCTGTGTTTATTTTCTGGTATTCGATAACAACGGACCAGCCGAATGCCCGTTTACCATTACCGTCACCAGTGGATCAGCCACCGCGCCAAACCCTGGCCCTACTCCTACTCCTGTAGGCCCAACAGAAATTTGTCCAGGTGCAGTGGTCACGTATACCATCCCGGAGGTCTTTGGCACCTGCGAGTATACCTGGACGGCTCCGCTGGGTAGTCTCATCAATGGAAACCCTTCGCCATTCAGTGTTCAGGGTGATGCTGGTGCCTCTGTCGAAATAACCTTTGGAAATAATGCTGGTAACATTTGCGTCGAAACCGGCAACGCTTGTGCAGGTTACACAGATGCCTGTTTGCCGGTCACGTTAATGACCATCCCGCCGACTACCCTGCCAGCTGCCAGTATTTGCAACGGAACATCTCTGTCTTGGATCGACGGAGAATTTTACAATGTAACTCAATTGTTGAGTACCACATTAACCTCCTGGCAGGGCTGTGACAGTATCGTGAACCAACAATTGATTGTCCGCCCGCCCATTACCACTAATCTTGGCACCCTCTTCACTTGTTCCAATGAATGTATTGAAGTTGGTGGCATTCCCTTTTGTGCCACCGGGTTTTATCAGGTTCACCTGACCTCATATCTGGATTGTGATAGCACCTTGATATTTTCCTTGAACCAACTTCCGGTAAATGCTGTAATAGCTGCGCCAGATACCATGGATTGTCTTCAATCCTCCGTTTTGTTAGATGGCAGCGCTTCAACCAGCAACGCTTCTTATGCCTGGTACAATAGCCAAAATATTCTGCTGGGCACAAACGATTCACTCACCGTTTCAAATCCCGGGGTTTACCATTTCGTCGTGGAAAGAATATCGGGAATGCTCATTTGTCGGGATACCGCCTGGACTACCGTGGCTGGCAACAATCAGTTCCCCTCGGTATTGGCCCAAGGTGACACGATCAATTGTCAGGGAGACTCGTTAAAATTAAACGGTAGCAGCAACTTACCCGGGGCTATTTTTTCCTGGATTGGACCAGGCATTGATTCCACCAACCAAAACCTTGAAGATCCTTGGTTAGACGTTCCCGGAACTTATGTACTTACGGTAGCAAATCCTTTAAATGGTTGTTCCGCAAAGGATACTGCAATGGTAACCAGTATAGGACTCACACCCGATCTAAGCGTCCCGGCAAGTGATACGCTTGATTGTATGCATCCGATCGTTTGGCTGGTAGCTGAATCTGCTACACCTGGCGTCGTGTTCAGTTGGATGGCTCCAGACAGCACCCTAACAAGCGCCGATTCTGTGCTTGCCCAGCAAAACGGTCAATGGATTGCTTTGGCAACTGGCCCAGGCGGCTGCACACAACTCGACACAAGTTTCCTTTTATTAGATACCCTGCCCCCTATTGCGATGGCTACCGGCGGCTCGCTTGATTGTTCGGGTACTCCGATTGCAATCCACGGAAGCAGTACAGACTCAAGTGCCACCTTTTTATGGACCGGTCCGGGCAATTTTATAGCCACATTGCCAGATACCGTGGTAGTAATCCCTGGCCAATATATCCTGACCGTTTCCACCCCCAATGGCTGTACTTCAAGTGCGATCGCTACAGTACTGACCAATACCGATGTGCCAAATCTTACGGGCAATTCCAACGGCACAATCACTTGTATGGAGGCCAGTGTCGATCTTATTGCAAACAGCAATTCACCCGGGGCAGTGATCACCTGGACCGGTCCGGGAAATTTCACTGCAACTGGAAATTTCGCAAATACTGCAATCCCCGGCCTATACATCGCCACTGCAACCACATCCAACGGTTGTCAGTCAAGTATCAATCTGATCGTACCAATTGACACTAACGCTCCTGTGGTAACAGTGCTGGGCGACACCATTACCTGCAACCACCCGCAGGGATTTTTATTCGGAATTTGTACTGATATCGGAGTGATCTATTCGTGGACAGGCCCCGGTATTGGGCCTAATAATGCATCACAGCAAAACCCTGTCGTGAGCCAGTCAGGGGCCTATGATTTGGTCGTCACCGACCCTGCAAACGGTTGTATCGCCACGGCTCAAACAATCGTCCAATTGGATGCTGCCCTGCCACAATTGTCTGCAAATCAGCCCGCTACGCTAAGTTGTACGAACACATCCACCCTGTTATGGGCAAGTTCTTCCGATAATGGGGTGAGTATTACCTGGTCAGGCCCGAATGGTTTTAACAATGCCAATGATAGCATTCAGGTAAATATTCCCGGCACTTACACCGCCACTGCAACAGACCCCGACGGATGCAGCAACAACCTCCTTCTGATCGTACCTGCGGATACGATTTCGCCCGATTTAACAGCTTCTGGCGGCATGATCAATTGCACCCAAAATTCTGTTCAACTGATTGGGCAAACAAGCACCCCAGGGGTGAGTTTTTTGTGGAGTGGCCCCAATGGTTTCAGTAGCACAAGTCAGTCTCCTGTAACCACGGAAGCCGGGACGTTTCAACTGCTTGGCACGGCACCAAACGGATGTAGTACCCTTTCTTTAACGACCGTAACAGCTGATTTTACGATACCTGCGCTGAGCTTAAACAGCAGCATCCAGACCTTAAATTGCTTGGAAACGCTGAGCAATTTGCAGGTGCAATCTAATTTGCCTGGAACTGCGTTTCAATGGTCCCTGATGGGCGTGCCGATTGGCAATAATTCAAACTTCACGACCCCTTTGCCTGGAGCTTATGTGGTTTCCGGCACCGCGCCCAATGGTTGTATGGCTTCGGGATCCATTGTAATACAGCAGGATATTGCCCCACCAAATATTTTTGCCCAAGGCAACACCCTGTTTTGCAATAGCCAAAGCGTCGGGATAAGCGGTGGCTCCAGCACCCCTGGCGCCAGCTTTTTGTGGAGCGGACCTGGCAATTTCAGTTCAACGCAAAACATGCCTTCTGTTAGTTTGCCTGGTAATTACACCCTTACTGTAACGGCGCCAAACGGTTGTTCAGCCAGTGCAATAGCCATGGTATTGCCTGATGCCACGGCACCTGATCTGAATGTTCAGGCAGCAACAACACTCACCTGTTCCATTACGTCAACTCAACTAATTGCTACCTCCAACACACCTGGAGTTATGTACAGCTGGACAGGCCCTGGTAATTTTTTTGCCACCGGGCCTTCCACACAAACCCAGGCTGCCGGCTTGTACACCGTGCAGGTTACTGCGCCCAATGGCTGCTCCAATCTTCAAACTATTACGGTGGCAATAGATACCCTTGCGCCCATTGCAGCTGCCAGTGGCGGTACAATCACCTGTGCCAATCCGACGGTAACTTTGAATGGAAGCTCAAACACCAACGATGTTCTTTATCATTGGTCCGGCCCCAATAATTTTTCCGCAACACAGGCCAGTATTTCGGCCAATGATCCTGGGTTATTTATACTTTTATTGACCGCAGCCAACGGTTGCACGGGCAGTACAAGCGTCCAGGTATTTCAAGACACCCTTGCGCCAGACCTTTCCCTGAATGGAAATACATTGTTGACATGCACCCAAACCACAGCCATCCTCAACGCTAATTCTGCTACCACTGGTGTAAATTGGTCCTGGACTGGACCAGGGAATTTCACTGCTTCAGGATCCAGCATCACCGTTAACTTACCGGGCAATTACCTGGCCACTGCTACCGCCACGAACGGTTGCATCGCAAGCGCTGCCATTTTGGTGAATCAAAATTCAATACCACCCACTGCACTGGCATTGGGTGGTCAGATCACTTGCGCTGCTCCGACTATTACGCTTTCGGGTCAGTCCAATGATCCAGGTGCAGCATTCCATTGGACCGGGCCAAACCAATTTATCGCCAACGGCCCGATGCCCACGACCGGTCAATCGGGCGTCTTTATGCTGACCGTAACTGGCACCAATGGTTGCACTACAAGTACTACTGTCACGGTAACAGCCGATCAATCGCTCCCGGCATTTGCACTGACCGGAAATACCATTTCTTGTTTATTGCCCTCCGTAACTGCCAATGCCATTGATTTCCCAACCGGAACAACGTTCAATTGGTCAGGCCCTGGCGGATTTCAGCAATCCGGAGCTATCGTGATGATCTCTGTCCCGGGTTCTTATCAGGTAACTGCACAAGGATCCAATGGGTGTACCGCCAGCCAGATGCTGACCATCGCTGCAAATATCGTTTCTCCTCAAATCGAGTTACAAGGCGGCACACTGAATTGTCGGGATACGGTGGTTCAAATTCTAGCCGTAGTAACACCTGCAAATGCTTCCCTGTTGTGGTCGGGCCCACAACAAAACCTACCTCCCGAAGTGGAAATCTCGGTGGGTTTACCCGGTGTGTACACGCTTACGGCCACTTCAACCAATGGATGCTCTACAGTAAGCAACGTAATAGTGGATGAGGTCATACCGATTTGGAATGTTGATCTTGGACCCGATCAAACCGTTTTAGAAGGAACTTTTGTAACCATTCATGCAATAACGAATTTGCCCGATCAGGATGTGGCAGGCATTATCTGGACACCTGCATTTAACTGCGCGCAGTGCCTGATGCAGGTTTTCAAGGCAAAAGATTCTGTGTTTTTACAAATAGCTATTGAGGACGAAAACGGGTGTTTGAAAACAGATGGCCTACAGCTCAATGTCCGGAAACGGGGTGCGATCTATATTCCAAATGTTTTTTCACCAGATGGAGATGGTCTAAACGATGAATTCCGGGTGTTTTCCGGCAATCCTGCAATCCTTATCCGATCGCTTCAGATTTACGATCGCTGGGGATCCCTGGTATTCAGACAGGAAAATTTTCATCCGGATGAAACGAGCGGCGGCTGGAATGGCACCCATCGGGGCAGCCTGCTACGGCCGGCAGTGTTTGTATGGTCGCTGGAGGTAGAATACGAAGACGGCAGCACGGAGTTTTTAAGCGGCGACGTCTTGCTTAAACTTTAGATAGAGATCAAAATACATCGCGCTTAGAGCTTGTTCAGATATTGGTTGATCCAAAATCAAACAATTTGTATTTCAAGCAAGGTAAAATCTGCCGTCGCAGGTGGGCGATTCGGTGTCCCGCCTGAAGCAGTGTAACGCTGGATGAAATAAAATTTGCCGGTTGAAGGCCTACGCCCAATTCCTGAACAAGCTCTAAAGTCATTTTTTCGAAATACTACCCAAACAACTTAGGCGGAAGGCATTAAATTACAAATAGCCAGGTAGTTTTGCCTCCCACATTGAAAAAAGCAGGCAAATGACTCCCCGTAAAAAAATCTTCAACGACCCGGTCTATGGCTTTGTGTCTGTCCCGCACGGCATTTTGCTCGATCTGATCGACCATCCATATTTCCAGCGATTGCGCCGTATCCGGCAGCTTGGGCTCAGCTCGTATGTATATCCAGGCGCCTTGCATACGCGTTTTCATCATGCGCTGGGGGCCTTGCATCTGATGCAGCAGGCCATTGAAACGCTCCGCCAAAAAGGAACTGATATCACCCCGGAAGAAGCCGAAGGCGCTTGCATAGCTATTTTGTTGCACGATATTGGGCACGGACCTTTTTCTCATGCCCTGGAGCATACCCTTGCTGATATGCACCATGAGGAACTTTCAAGTCTATTTATGGAGGACCTCAATCAGCAATATAAAGGGCAATTAACCTTGGCGATTAGTATCTTTCGAAACGAGTATCCCAAGAAATTCCTCCATCAGCTTGTGTCCGGGCAACTCGACATGGACAGAATGGACTACCTCAACCGGGATAGTTTTTTTACCGGCGTCAGCGAGGGAGTCATCAGTTACGACCGCATCATCACGATGCTTGACATCCATGAGGGGGAACTGGTGGTTGAAGAAAAAGGTATTTACAGTATTGAGAAATTCCTCATTGCGCGGAGGCTCATGTATTGGCAGGTTTATTTACACAAAACAGGTATATCTGCCGAAAAAATGCTCATTCACACCCTACGTCGTGCACGCGAACTTACCCTCGCCGGGGAGGAGCTTGAAATGCCCCGTCATTTAAGATGGTTCCTTTCCTGGAGCCCCAGCGAACAACTTGAACCGGCCGAAATGCTCTCTCATTTTTCGCGTCTGGATGACCATGATGTAACCGTAGCCATCAAGTATTGGTCGGAAGCAAGTGACTATACACTTTCATACTTGTCACTGGGCCTGCTAAACCGGCAGTTGTTTCGGCTGGAATGGCATAGCGAGCCCATCACAGCAGCATTCACCCAATCTATCCGGCAAAGAGTACTTGCCAGCCTGGGCGAAAAAGCTATTGTTGAGCACCTGGTCTATACGGGCGCTGAAAGCAACCGTTCTTATGACGATTCCAAAGAACAGATCAAAATTCTATTTAAAAACGGCTCGGTATTGGCCATTGACCAATGCTCCGACGTACCCCTTTACACGCAATTGGTTACGAAACATTTTATCTGTTATCCCAAAAAGCTGCTTTAGCACCGCCGCTACCGAAGCATCATTCCGCAAGAAAAATCTTTCTACTTTTGCCCAAAACAGGTAAAAGTTGAATTCACATAGCCTAAAAAATATGCTCTTTATGGGAAAACCCAATTTCCTCCTTTCGATACTACTCATCAGTTTTGCCCAGGCAGTTTCTGCCCAGGATACCCCGACAGATGCTCAACCAGGCAAGTGCTACGCCAAATGCATCATCCCGGATCAATACGAAACAGTCACGGAACAGGTAGTCATCAAACCTGCCGGGAAACGGTCTGTGGCTTTACCAGCTGTTTTTGAAATTAAACCGGAAACCATTGTCGTAAAAGAAGCCTGTAAACGCATCATCCCTGTGGCTGCCGAATATGGTACCATCACAGCTGATGTAATGGTAAAAGCCGCCAGTAAGCGATTGGTAGTCATACCTGCCGTTTATGAAACCCTGGATGAAACCATTCCTCAAAAGCCTGAATCAAAGCGAATTGTAGCAGTTCCAGCAGAATATATAACGGTACAAAAGCAGGTAAAGATTAAAGAAGAAAGCAAACGGATCATAGCCGTCCCTGCTGTGTATGAAATGGCCGTAGAACCTTATATTATAGAACCAGCTTACACTAAAATTGAAGTACTTCAACCTCGCTTCGAAATAGTTACAGAACGCATCGAGACTAAGCCCGCTTCCACAAAATGGGTAAAAAAGCAGGCAGACGCAAGCTGCCTCAGCGCCAACCCTGACGACTGCCTCGTATGGTGTTTAGTAGAGTTGCCTGCTGAATATAAAACCCTCACAAGACGCGTTAATAAAGGCTGTGATGACTCGGGAAAGCCAGATGCCGGATGTGTCCGGAAGATAGAAGTACCCGCCCAAATGGGCAGCCAAAACGTGCTCAAAGTAAAGGCCGCTGCAACTTTCCGCGAAGAGATCATCCCCGCTGAATATAAGGCCTTTTCTGTACGCGAGGTAAAAAACCCAGCTACTACCCGTGAAGAGGTCATCCCCGCTGAAAATATCCCTACAAAAAAGCAGATCCTTAAAACACCTGCTATTATCCAGGAAGAAGACGTTCCTGCTGAACAGGTTGCCGTGACCAAAGAAGTGGTGAAAGTACCCGCTACCACCCGTGAAGAAATCATTCCTGCAGAAACACAAACCGTTACAGTCCGGACGGTAAAAACGCCAGCAACGGTTTACAGCGAAGATATTCAGGCAGAAACTGCCGGTATCACCAAACTCAAAGTGGTGAAACCTGGTGGTTTTTCTGAATGGCGGGAAGTGCTCTGTGGTGAAAAAGTGACAGGCTATACAATCCGACAAATCCAGGTCGCACTCAATAAAGCAGGCTATAATGTCGGCACTCCAAACAATGAAATGGGAAGTAAAACCAAAGAGGCACTCACCAAATTCCAAAAAGACCATAAGCTCCCGGTTGGCAATCTGGATATGGAAACCTTGAAAGCCCTGGGGGTGCATTAGTGCATCAACCGAAATAGATTTTTATTATAAATATGGAGGAAACCCAAAATTGACAGAAGCCCAGAATTAAGTACCCGTTACTGCACCAATCTGCTATACCAATCAATCAAAGCACATTTTCAAAAAGAAAACCCTGCACCCTGATCAGGCATAGGGTTTTCTTTTTGTTAAGTCTGCCTAACAGCTTGGCTGATAGTCAAGAAGTTTATAAAATTTGCACGATTTTTGAAGACTCATTAGTTGAGAATTAATCCCGCATAATTTCAACCGTCGCACGAAAGAAATATGGACAATAACCTGACGCAATACATGGTGGACTTCACACTGCCCACCGATCTCTCTGAGGAATTTGTGAACAAAATTCCGCAGCAACGAAGTATGGTAAATCGTCTGCTGACGGAGGGAAAAATTCTCAACTATGCCCTTTCGCTTGAAAACTCAAAGCTTTGGGTTGTGTTCGCAGCCGCATCTGAGGCTGACCTCATGGAAATGGTACATCGTCTGCCACTCACCCGCTACATGAAGGTTCGGGTGAATGAGCTCACGTTCTACAATTCGGTCAACACCTTTGTTCCCGCATTTTCGGTAAATTGATCGCAGTATTCCGGATTGGTTGCCCAACCATCAGCAGGTAGACTTGACTTGCGTGAAATAAAACAGGAGCCGCTCCGCTTGATTTTTGGCCCCTTGGCCTCGCAGAGGCTTAATGCCTGTTTTTTTGTTGCCGCCGCCGCCAGCTCCGGATTTGGTGGGCTCTAGTGTCTTGTCCAGTCAATGGAAACGGCACTAGTGCCGCGTCCTGCCATTAAGGTGTGAATATGGCGGTCTAATTTTTCCTTTCTCTGCGTTGTTCGTCGATTAAAATGTCCCGCTTTGCGCCCTTCTTACGCCTTGATAAAGAAAAAATTTGCCTCCCCAATTCATACCTTAATAGCCGGGCGCGGCACTAGCCTCGTAGAGGCTTAACATTGGTAGATATTGAAATTGAGTGGATGGGTGGACCTCGTAGAGGTCAAACATTGGTAAAGCCAATCCGCGAAAACATTTATGTTAGCCCTCTTCGAGGTCCACGTGCCTTTTCATAAAACAATATCGTACCAATGTTAGGCCTCTACGAGGCTAGGATCCACAAAAGCCCGAGCTGGTGGCGGGCGTCTACAAAGCCCCTGCGAGGCTAAGGAACCACAACCTCTTAATGGGTTATTGTATTCCCCGTACCACTTTCAGCGTAGTTCTTCCGGATGCTCCGGTAATCGTGAGCAAATACATCCCTACCGGCGTTGGCAAGCCTGGCTGCCAAATATTCAGGCCACTTTGGACGTAGTGCGTTTCACTCAAAATCGTTTGTCCGCTCAGATTTGACCAGGTCAAGTGTAACAACTCCTCCTGTTCAGAATCATATGAAAGGTTTAAAAAACCTTCAAAAGGATTGGGTGAAAGCTTGAATCGCCCGTTTTCCTGAACTTCCAAAACACCCGACAAACTGCAGCCGAAACCAGCCAATTGTTGCTTCAATGAATTGTGCCGGGCGGTCACAAAGTTTTTTAAGCCCGCAATGGTTCCTCCACCCGGCCCTTGCCCGATGCTGACATCCTGCGACAGGTTTTGTTCAAAAAGTGTGTTGCTGTAAAATTTCAGGGAGTCAGCTTGTACCGCCGGACGAATGAGATTGGCCATTGCATCGATCCGGGCATCGAGGTGGGCATTGTCAAAATCATTTAGTAGTTCGCAGAGGCGGTCGGCAAGCCGTTGTTTGAACACCGCATCCTGCAAGAGCCGGTTCATGATGGGACGCTGATTGGCGGGGTTGGAGATATAGGTAAAGGGCAGCGTTTTGATATTTGCCAGGGTAAGCCCCATATTAAAATTGCCGAATGCTTCATTGACATCCCAGGTGATCCACTCGAATTTGTCGGTGTCTTTGTTATGGTAAATAAAGTAGTTGTGCCCGCTTCCGATATAACGTGAGCATGGGCGAAGGGTGCGCGGTTAGCGCAACTTTTCGACCACGCATTGTTAGTGCCATATTTATTCGAAGGCGTCATGTGTACCTACCAGCTTGTCTTGATTATTTTACCTGCTTTAAGCCGGCCTTGATTGCCAGATACCTCCCAAAAATAAATTCCGGGCTGAACACTTCTGGTATCTAAATCTTTAACACCGAAAGTAAGTCGATTCTCAAGTACGAGGCTACCGATTTGATCGTACAAACGGAAAATCGGGCTGTGCAAATCCGTATTCAAATCTACAAAGATATTATCGCTGAATGGGTTGGGGGTCACAGATATCTGCACAGAACTTTGAAATTCATTTGTTGCTGAAGTACCTAGATATAGCACCCGACAAAGCGTGTCGCTGCTATTCGAATTAGTTACAATAAGACAAACGGTATACACTCCAATCGAATCGTATATATGGAGGGGATTGGTTTCATTGCTTGAAGCACCATCACCAAAATCCCATCGCCAACTCGTAGGTTGATAACCCGACAGATCAATAAAAGAAACTTGCAAAGGGCTAAGAGTATCTTTCTCTTCCCAACGGAAAAAAGCCCATGGATTGTTGTTGATACCCAACGAATCACAGGCTGAGCCATCCACAGGCCCCAACCGGGTGTGCGCTTGATTGGGGAATGACCAAAAATTGCTGGTGAAAAGTTCAATTGCATGTTGCTGAAAGTCACAGGCTATTCCGGGTAATTCTGGATGATTAATAACATGAATATGCTGGTGCTGACCGGGACACCCAACGTACACTTTCCCGTCGAGCGCGAGATTGGCCATATAAAACTTGGTTTTGAAAGGCGTGTTGAACCCGTCCCAATCGGCTATGAATGTCCGGGAGGCAGCAATGTCTGGCGCCAGCATATCGAACTGGAACAGTTTGGTGTATGTGGTCGTGTACAAATATCGCGAACTGCGCGAAAAGGCGCAGCCCGCGCTAAAAGATACATTATCCGGGAATGGTATAGCATGGGCGTTGGAAAGCAAGCCGTTACAACGGTCAAAGTCAAAGATGTTGAGTTTGTACTTCCAATGGAAACGCACAAATTTGCTGCCGTCGGGCGAAAAAGTAGCTTGACCAAGCCAAGAGTCGAGGCCGAACACCATGCCGAGGCACTGCTCTGTCATTTTTGTATTGCCATCAGCATCAAGATAGATGACATAATAGCAATTCGACCTGAACTTTGGAATAATGAGCCACCAATCGCGGCCATTGGCATGAGGGATAGCTTGTAAGTTTTCTCTAAAGGTCGTGTCGGCCAGAATCTCAATATGCTTTTGGGTTACCTTGCCCAAACCTTGATTTTCTCTCATGTCCACTATGTTTAGATACAAGCTGGCCCCTACTGTATTCGAGGTGTCGTTTATTGTAACCAACTCCAAGCGTTGGCTTATTACAAAATACAAGCTGTCGTATTTATAATTGGGTAGGGCTAGGATGGATTGAGGTGCCGCACTTGAGAAATTTGCGCTTCCATTTGCACAAAATGAGTTTGTATACTCCCCTGCATGAATCTCTCCGTTTTCCATCATTTCATGCTTACGGTTATTAATTACACAACCATTGGTATAAAATTGAAGGTTGCCATATTTGTCGCAAACGCTTGAATTTGCCGCGTCAAAAAAAATTCTTTTAGGAATAAAGGTCATCTCAAAGGGTGAAGGTCTGAAGTCCATATAGGTGCCACCTCCAGTAGTATTGTTAAATGAATCATCTTCTCCAAGAACCCATCCTGCATCCCACATTTGAGCCTTCAGCGTGAAACTCATCTGTAAAAAAAGGAAAATAAAGCAACCAATATTTTTCATGGCAATATAAAAGAAAGGCTCTGCCGCAGTCAAAGCGGCAGAGCCAATGGTTGAAAAAAACTTAGCGGGAAATCACAACTTTTTGAGTAACGACCTTGCCTGACGGATAAGTAACCTTGCAGAAATACACGCCATTCGCAAGCCTGGCAGGTATCTGAACACGAAGCGAGGCATCCAGTTTTCCGGAACTCAATTCCCGCCCGTTCAAATCATACAGCGAATAATGGCTTCCCTCCACGAACAATATATCCAGAAAGATGTCTTCGCCAACGACGACAGATGTATGTGTCTTTAGTTGATTTCTTTCCGATGAGACAACCCTAAAATTTACCTGGGATTGAGTGGAAAATTCTCCTAAGCATTCAGGAGTATAGTCGTTCGTGGCACCTTCGTAGCAGTCTTCCAGCAATGAACGCGCCTTAATAACAGCGATGCCGCCTGCTTTGGGGCATTGGGAAGCGATGCTACTCAGTGTTTGGGCATCCTGTTCGGTCAAATTGCCCGACTGGTTGATAAGGGAGTTCAGCAGCACCTGATTGAACGCTTTCTCATTGACTTCATAAATAGCGGAAGCATTTACCGTGCTGTTCACTATTTGGGCCTGCTGGTAGTAAGACACCCTCGGCGCTTCATACTGTTCCTGCAGATCTTCTAATTCGCTTTGGGCGAATACAATTTCTGCTGCTGCGGTAGCTTGAGCCGCTTTCAGAGATGCAATTGTAACTGAAGATGTTTCTGTTTCAAGCAGACTGTCTAAATAGGCGATTTCTGCGATATTGTTGTGCAATATTTGTTGTTGTGACAAGGCTACCGAAGATAGCGCCACAGTAGCCATTGACGATTGGGACAATAGAGAGTGTATCTGATAGAACTTACCTACGCTCCCGTTTTGATGTTGCGCCACAAACGCGGGAAAGCCGCTATAGGATGCATAAAAAGTAGCGTTCGTTTTTAGCAATCGGTAAAGCCTGCGTTGTTGCCGCCACAACTCGGCATTCGACATATAATTCAGGGCGGCAGTGTTGCCATCGGCCAGCCATTTGTATAGATCAGGCACATCACCTCCAAAACCAGGTAGATTGCATTCGTGTGGAGTGCCAGCTTCCTGAAAGAAAAAATTCTCTTCCGGTTCGACGTCCAGAGGGTAGAAAGGATGCCACACGTCAAAAGTGTCCGTTGCCTGTGGCGTGTGCACAAAAAAGCGAGAATTTATCGGGTCTGGCGTACATCTGATGTGGCAGCCGAGACTTGGGACAATATCTACTATGTAGAATAAGCCATTTAGCTCTACGGCTGGGAATGTCCATCGGTTGCCCTCGTGCTCTTGGAGGCCAATCTCCCCTGCTGATATGTTCGGACCATTGGCCATCCAAGCGAAGATGTTGTTTGAAAAGACAGTTTCAAGCCCCAAATTGCCTAAGTTGCCTACATTTCTCAGATTATAGAACTGATTATAGCAGATGCTGGCAGAATCTTGTTCATCAATTTCAATGCCAATATAAAAATCTAAGTCTAGTAGCTCATGCAGCGTGGATTGACCTTCAGGCAAATGCCAAATATTATTTGCGATTACGTTGTAAACCGAGTTGCCATGTCCATACAAATAAAGGCAGCGATTGATGCTTAACGTATCCCCTTGCAGGCCAAAAAAATCATTGTCAGTTATTGAAAAATTTCGAAAATCGCCAGTAATAAAAATAGGGTCCAGGCTACCTTCTGAGTTAGGGGACAATAGGCTGAAATTGTTATTAAATATCCTTGAACTTCCCGGCACAAGGTTTAAAAAATCACCCTCCAGATTAATTCCGTCGCACCGCGTAGTTTGTATTTGAAATTCATTATAGGAAATATCTATTTCGGATTTTGTACTTAGCCCAACAAAACCAGGGATCAAATTGATTCCTGTGCCGATGCCCCCTTCAGATGCATAGCTGAATTCAAAGTGAGAATATGAAATGGACACTTGCGCACCTATGCCAAATTGCGTAGCGTAAATACCATTATGAGCATCATCGTCTACATCATCAAGGTCAGCATTATAAACAAACCAGCAAGTTTTGACCGTTAGATTTCTCGTGAAGTCTTGACGGATGCCGTTCGCATAACAGTTGGTAAAACGCGATTGGAAAATGTTTAAATCACCACTGGATTGAAAGATGCCAGTATGTAGCAAGTTTTCAAAACGGCATTTATTAACAATGAGGATCGTTTCGCTTCCCAAAGGAGCGTAGATTCCAAATCGTATCTGCCTGAAGTAGGAAAGAGCAGAACTTATTGCCCCAATATGGAGAACGGTATGGCCTAAAACCCGGATGCCACATAAGCCTACCCCATTTTGAGAGCCGTTCAAATGAGACGTACATTGAAATGTATTGCCCGAAAACAGATCAAATTGCAGAGAGTTTGGGTTGGGGCTACAAGGCGCTGAAAGCATGCTTTGGCGCCCAATGTTAATTCCTATTACATTGCGGTTAAAGATTGTACCCTGGATAGAAACTTTGGAACTTGAACAGGGTACGTCTATTGCAATCAGGGCATCTTCAATTTCAGTGACGTTTTGAGACATAATATCCCCATCATAAGCCAGAAAAATTCCGCGCCAGAAGCCGTTACAACAAAATAATTTGGCATTATTCAAAGACAAGTTAATATCGCTTTGTACCAAAATTTGCACATTTGGGTTAATAGAACAAACCGCATTGACAAAAGAAAAACCCACATCAATGGTAAAGTTGCCGACCACTGAAACATTGCCAGACAGTTGGTTGCTCCCAATTAATGCAACGATCTGACTTGCCAATTGTCTGCCGGGAGAGCCAATTTGTATGGAAAGTGGAAGTGGTTCAGATGAGTTGGACGAATACCTTTGGCAAAGCGTTGGTTCTTGAGGGCCAAACTCTGCAGGTGGTTCTTTACCTCTTGCGCAGGGTTCGAGAAAAGTTGGGGACTGAGCCATAGACTGATTTGCAAAAAGCAAAACCAGTAAAGACAGACCAAAAAGCGTTTTGATAAGATGGTGGAATCTCATTTTTTTATAATTTGAATTGTTAAGTATGGGGCGGATTCAAGATTCAAATGCAACAGATTTGATTTGCTTTCGCTTGTAAGAACTAGCGGGGGGGTGGGAATAGCCGAAAGATTCTTGTCAATATGGCTGTATCATTTCTTTATTTCTTGTTTATTTTTATTATCATTGGCACTAACTATCCAGATTGACGAACAAGTTGTGTGCCGCCCAGTACGAAAACCAGGAATCCAGATTCAGGTGTTGGTCGAGGCTATCCGCCAGTTGTGCCGCTGGCGTATTGTTCAGTACATTCAGGAACTGCACCAGATCGCTCCAGTCATTTTGCGTTTCATTTGTTTTTAATTCATAATCGGTCATATAGAGCGCCTCGCTCGCGCCTTTCCAGGTCAGGGTACCGTGCGGATCCCCTTTGAACAGGTTCCCGCTTTTATTGTCAAACCGGTCTTTCAGGAAGGTTTTATTTACATCCTCCACCAGCGAATAGAGTCCCCAATAATATCCGTTGAGGTATAGTCGGGCAAAACTGGATCTGGGTGCGGCAATACCATGATAGTTCAGAAAATCAAGCATCAGTTTCTCCCGCAAAAAAGTGGGGTCTTTGAACGCGTTGTTCAGTACCAGCTTTTTCAGGCCGTCCACTTCCTGGGTATCACTATATTCCTGCAGATCAAGTCGAAAAGGTTTCTTTTTCCCCTGGTTGTTGTAGGAAGAATTGCCCTTGTATTTCACCCCGCAGACAGGGTAAGCGACCCCATCGATCTGCACATTACAGCGCATATATTGATCGAGGGTGTAGTTGGCTTTCAGACTGTCGAGGAAGCCTGGTTGCGTAAAATTGAAGCGGATCTCATGGATCTGGTTGTCAGCAAAAAAGGCATCTCCTTCGGATTGGGCGCGAAGTGTTTGATTGGTAAGCAGGAAGAGGGGAAAGATGAGCAGGAAGAATTTGGATAGGATTTTCATGTGCAGCAGTTTAAGTCAGTCTGGTTGGACAGGCAAATGGGCGTCAAGTTTAAAAATAATATCCAATGTCCAACAAGGAATATCCAATGTCCAAAGGGTTGAAGCGCTTTGGATTTGTGCAAAAAAAAGAACCAAAACTTGTATTCATCCCAAATCAATACCAGGAGCAGCGCCTAACTTGGAAATTGGAAATTCCTTGTTGGATATTGGATATTAAAATACAGGGTCTACTGACCATTACAAACCACTTTTTGAATGGTTTTGCCGGATTCCCCTGCGATTTCAAGCAAGTACATGCCTACAGAAACTGGCGCCTTGGGCTGCCATTCGTTCATGCCTTTCTGAGCGTGAAAGGTTTCTGCCAAAACGGTTTGACCACTTAAGTTGAACCAGCTCAAATGCAGCGTTTCATCTTTTTTAGATAAATAAGACAGGTTGAACGTCTCCTCAAAAGGATTGGGGAAAAGGCGCAGGTTATCGCGAAAAGAGGCCGAAGACTCCGGGTATACCCGACGAATCAGGGCCCGATCAGGAGTAGGGAGTGCTGAATCATCAAGGATCCCACCCAGCATACGCACATTCAGCAAGGTTTTCTGGCCAAGGCTATATCCGTTCGTAATTCGGGCGTTTTCAGTAAAAACCAACTTTGCCCCGGGCGGCAGATCCATGTACACTTGTTGGTCTCCAAGGTCTTCTTTGCAATAGTTCAGATTGAGCAGTCCGTCCATCACGAGGGTCGCGTCACGCTCCAAAGCAATGGTGCTGCTTGGACAGAGTACGAGCATCCCGGCGCCCTCATTGCCGTAATAAAGGCTGCTGCCTTTCAGCACGCGGAGCGCACTGCCTGTCCGGAATTGCATGCAGAAGCGGGGGTTTTGCATCGTGATATGGCCGCCCCCATGGTGGTATTCGCTGCCTCCTGAGAAAATTAACTCAGCAAAATTGGCGCAAAAATCTCCACCCATGTTTACAAGGTTGGCCATGTGCCGAAGCGAATCACTGCCTTCTACCAGCGCACCGCGAAGATTGGTGAAGGGCTGAATTTCGAGCGTCTGATAATCTGCCACCACCAAATTGATCACCTGTTGTTGTGCTGAATTGGGCTCGGGAGCAGCCTCTATATAAGACAAGTGATTGTTGTCAGGATAAGTAGGCGCCGTATATGTCATCAGGTAGCTTTCACCGAATATTGATCCTGACGTTTCGCTGATATTCAGCGTATATGCTCCATTGGAATAATGAAAAGGCTGTGCTTTTACTTCCGTTACATATGCGGGCGGGAAAATTTGACCGTTTATGAAAAGGTTGTGGAGGTTGAGATACTTGCCCGTCAGGTCGATCCCGGGCGGAAAACTAAATTTCAGGATAATCTCCCGCAAACGCTGATCGTCAAAACGTTCGGTAGGGAAACAGGTCTCGACACCACCGCCACAGAATCCGTAGCCGGCTGTTTTAGCAAAGCCCGTCTGAAACCGGGTAGCTGCACCGGGCGTACCGAATGAATCCGGAATCGCGATGCCTACAAAAGCTCCGCTACATACCCCTTGCGCACAGGTAGTTCCTTTCAGCCAGGAGACCGTGTCCGGAAACATATCCGCACAAGCTGTGAGGTTATAAACCCAATTGGGTTGCAGGGACGGAAGAGCCGCGAGCACTTCAGCCCTGACCCGGATAAAAATCGGTTCTGCCGGGTTGATCTGGCTCAGGGCAATTTTCATCCCGCTCCAGGGCCCCAGCGGCTCCGCTGAAATGCAACGGGTGGAGTCAGGTGTGCCATCCCAAAAGCCATCGATGGTTTGGTAAATATCCAGTCCCTCCGGTCGGGTTTGAAGGCCGGGCTGACCAAACGGACAGAAATCTTCAACTAACAGGGAGAAATCGGTGAAATAGTCTTGCCCGTAGGCAGTAGCACTAAAACAGCAAAGCAGGAGCGCGTAGATTTTTCGCATGGTGTGGTATTTTTATGGTTTGTTTTGAAACGAATATTTAAAGAGGGGCCTCATTAGGGCTTTTTACCGCGGAGGCGCTGAGACGTTGAGTATTAACAACTTGGTTATCAAAACTCCGCGTCTCTGCGCCTCTGCAGTAAAAGCCCCTAATGACACATCCTCTTCATGTTCCAAAAGTACCACACGACTACGCGACATGTCTGTTTTCAAATGCCAATGGCCGACACATCGCACCGGAAAAATGAACATTTGACCAGCATGAGCATTTGGCTTAAATATTCAGCTTCTTAAGCTCCTCTTTTAAATCGCGTAAGGGAAGGCTTCTATATTCACCTGATAATCGGGGGCTTGAAGGAATGCGGGGGCGAGTGCATCGAGGGTTTGATGGGCCTCGATGGAAAGTTCGGAGCGGTCCGTTTCAAAAAAAATGGATGCGGTGGATGTTGGGGATTGTGCAAAAAGGAATGTGCTGACCAGCAGCGACAAAGAGAGCAGAAAAATCTTGATCATAGGGAGAAAGATGAATGGTTTGATCCTTTATCAGCCATAACCTCGCTGATAGAATATCCGATTGCTGTAAAAGGTACCTATCCGATTAAATATGGCGTGGCGTGTTTTTTTAGCACTTGATCCTTTTGCCTAAAAAAAGCGCCGGAGCAATTGCCCCGGCGCGAAGTATAAAATGAATCTAATAATCCTGAAATTACCGCTGTACGGCAAATTTCTGTGTCCGAACCCCATTGTCAGAGCGAACTTCCAACTGGTACATACCGGCAGCCAATTGGCCAACCTCTACCCGCTGGGCAAATTCACCTTCGCTCACTTGTCCAAAATCGCCTTCAAGGATCAGGCGACCTGATACGTCGCGCACCGCATAACGGAGGGCTTCGGTTTCAGTTAGGTTTAAACGTACCCATACCTCATCTGTAGCAGGGTTAGGCGTAAGTTTCATGGATGCCAGTTTTCCATCCAATTCATTCGTACTAACATAAACAGGCAAGGGAAACGTGGAGCCATTCGTCAATGCCACCCACAAACCAAATGAAGGGGATCCTGTCAGATAACCAGAAGCAAACACCGTAAAGGATTGTCCTTCCAGACCTGTCAGAGGAGCCTGATAGCTCTGAACTACCGTATTGTTATCGTTAGCTGGTGTGACAGAAATCACATAATCACTGGCTGGCACACTCAGGTAAGGAGAGAATTCTCCAAACTGAAGATTGTCAATCAATACCGGACCATTGAAAAGCGTCACATCCACTTCAGGTGCATCCGGCGATCCATGGAAAGCCGAGAATTCTGTGTTGTTGGTGTTGAGCGCACGGAAACGAGCATTGTCATTGACTGCCAGTTCGAAGCCCGGGTTGCCACCTACTACTCCACTAGCCATAATGGTATAGGATTTTCCGGTTGACAGAGCAGAAACAGGCAAAGTATAGATCCCGTCGTTGATAGACGAGCTGTTTTGCGGTGCAACCACCAGATCGAAAGGATTGGCTGCAGGGAACAAAGCTATTCCTGTTGCCTGACGGAACTGGAAATTGTCCAGCACTTGTACTCCATTGGTATTTAAATCGTCAGAATAATATACATCAACACCCAGCTCAGGTGAATTATGGATCACCTGAACTTGTGCATAAGAAGGCAGCGGAAAGGTAGTACCATCTGCTAAGGTAGCATAAAGATCGAAAGAGCCATCGCTCAACAAACCCGAAGCATAAACCACAAAGGCAAGACCACCCAAAGCAGAGAAATCACCACCCCAGATACCCACTGTTTGGGTTGGTGCACTGTTGGGCGATATTTCCAGGTAAAGCGGCTCTGGTGTAAGAGATAGATAATTTGTAAAATCACCATACTCAGCACCAGCTAGGACTGTTGAACCAGTGAAATAATCACGGATATCTACTGCAGGAGCATCCGGAGCACCATGCAGGATAGCAATATCCATAACGTTTGCATCGACTGCCTGCTCCCGACCCAGATCATTGACGATCAGGGCAAACGGCGTGGTTGCATTTCCAACCAGACCGCTGGCCACTACGACATAGGTTTTACCATTTTCAAAGGTGACCGGAAAATTGGCCAGGGTATCAGCAGCAGACTGGCTATTGGCGCCAGCTACCCCAAAATTGATCTCGAACTGAGCAGGAACATAAATGAATGGAAGCGCTGAACGGAATTCAAAATTATCCAGGAAGAGATCACCGTTAGCATAAATGTCTACTGTAGGGCTAGGGCTGTTGTGTATGATTTGAACACGCGATACCGGAGAGAAAGGCAGTTCAACCACCGTTCCATCAGGCAATACCGCGAACAAGCCAAAGCCCGGTGTGCCACCCAAAAATCCGCTTGCAAAAACCCGGATCGCCTGACCAGCCAGACCTGTAAGATCTACAGCATAGGTTGAAACAATTGGATCCTGTCCTGCTACACGAATGTCAATGAAATATTCGCCGGATGGTAAATCCAGATATGGGGTATATTCTCCAAAGGATACATCTGCGAACAATTCACCAGCCAGACGCTCTGCGATATCTACTGCCGGTGCATCCGGAGAACCATGGAATACACTTACTGAAGTGGTGCCGCCGCCTGCAGTTTCGCGGGCATTATTGTCTACCACCAGACCAAAAGGAGTAACGGGATTGCCAACTACTCCGTTTGCAAAGACCGTATAAGATTCACCGGCAGTAAAATTGACCGGGAAAGAAACCAAAACATCATTCACTGAATTGCTATTGCCCAAAGCAACGCCGACAGAAATGTTGCGATCAGCCGGAAGATCTACAAATGGGGTGGCAGTACGGAACTCAAAATTATCCAGGAAAAGGGAGTTTCCGGCATATACATCCACGGTAGGATCTGGTGAATTATGTACAACCTGTACCCTTGCTGTTGGAGTTAATGGAAGTTCAATTACTGCACCATTGGGGAGTGCAGCAAACAAGCCAAACGCCGGAGAACCGCCCAGCAAGCCACTTGCAAAAACATAGGCAGCGCCACCAGCCAAACCACTCAGGTCAGCACGAAATGAAGCTACCACATTAGGATCGCCTGCAGCACGAACAGCCAGGTCGTATTTATCTGGTGCAAGACCGAGGTAGCCTGTAAATTCACCATAAGAGAGGTTTGAAACTACATTGTTGGCCAAAAAGACCGCATCTACATCTACAGCCGGCGCATTGGTCGAGCCATGCAAAACAGCTACGTCTACATTGCCA